>JBNAWJ010000090.1:0-6275 GCA_049699795.1 Nitrososphaerales archaeon
CCGATGAGAAGCACAAGCATGGTTACTTTGTTGAACCTACAATAGTTGATGGTCTCCCAAAAGATCATGAATTGTTCAAGAACGAGCTTTTCGTGCCAATACTCTGTATAGCTGAAGTCGATTCTCTTGATGAGGCAATAAAGCTGGCCAACGATGTAGATTATGGTTTGACAGCTGGCATCTTCTCTGAGGATGAGGAGGAGATAAGGAAATTCTTTAATGAGATTCAAGCAGGAGTAGTATATGCAAATAGGAAGGCAGGAGCTACAACAGGAGCCATGGTAGGAGCACAGCCATTCGTAGGATGGAAACTTAGCGGATCTAGCGGTAAAGGAGCCGGAGGAATCTATTATCTACAACAATTCCTGAGAGAGCAGAGCCAGACCATTGCTCATTAAATTAGCAAAACCTATTATTCACCTATTCTAAGATTCTTGCATGAATGTCGAGCAAATCGAGGAATCTCTTCTAGACATATCGAGAGAACTTGATGAAATTGAGAAAAAGCGTGAGAGGATATTACGTGAATCTAGAGATGTTATATCCCTGTCTGCCAAAGCAATAACTAACATTCACTTGATGAACTTGGATGAAGCAAGCTCTAAACTCAATTCGGCTAGAGCATTATTAGAAGAGTTGAGAAAAGTTGGAACTGATGATTTGCATAGATACCTTATAGCGCCTGAGGTAGAGTACGTTGAGGCTTCTGCCCTTTATTCTATAGCCATGAAGAGATCAATACCATCATACAAAGAGCTTAAGGTAACAAACGTCTCTTACCTTCTTGGTTTATTAGATACTATAGGAGAGATAAAAAGACGAATATATGATGAAATCAGGAGAGGAAAAAGTGGCGAGGCTTCTATGCTCTTCAGTATCATGGAACGCTTATACATTCTTCTACTACCTTTTGCAGTCTATGATCATCTGGCTCAAGGCATAAGAAGGAAGTTGGACGTAGCAAGAATACTGATAGAAGATACTAGATCTGCAGTCACTGAAGAGACAAGAAGGTCTAAGATAATAAAGTCCATGGAGAAGCTTTCTAAGAAGCTCTCATCAAAAAGTAAATAGCCCAATGCATAGTCAACCCATTAGAAAATGGCAGAATGATAACATAACTTTCTCATTACTTCCACAGGATTATCATTAGCGATCAGACCCAGCCACGAAGTTTCATTGCCTCAACTACACGCTTGACAGCGACTACGTAAGCAGCCTGTCTCATGTTTATGTTATACTCTTTAGAAGTATCCAACACCGAATGATAAGCAGTGGTCATTTTTTTATCTAAGCGTTCATGAACTTCTTTTTCTTCCCAATAATACATGTAGAAGTTCTGCACCATCTCAAAATATGAGACTGTAACTCCGCCAGCATTGCACAAGAAATCAGGTATAACGTGAACTCCCTTTTTGTAAAGAATATCATCTGCTTCTGGTGTGGTCGGTCCGTTGGCTAACTCGGCAACAATCTTTGCTTTAATTTTTGGGGCATTCAAATCGGTAATAACATTCTCTAAAGCTGCTGGGATAAGTATGTCTACGTCAAGTTCCAAGAGGGCTTCATTCGAAATGGGCCTAGTATCTGGGAAATTGATCACTGAACCCGTCTTAGCCTTATGTTCAAGGACTGCCTCCGGATCAAGACCTTTCTTGCTGAATATTCCTCCTTTGCTGTCACTAATAGCTACTATCTCAGAGCCAAAAAGAGTTTTGCATAGAGAAGCTGCGTTATATCCAGCATTCCCGTAGCCTTGTATGGCAACAGTGGCTTTCCTAAGGTCTATGCCACATTCTTTCGCTGCCTCACGGACGGTGTACAAGCCACCTCGTGCTGTTGCATCGTCGCGTCCTGCAGAACCACCAATGCCAAGAGGTTTGCCAGTAATCACACCGAATTGATTCTTCCCAACAATCTTTGAATACTCATCCATCATCCAGGCCATTGTTTGAGGATTTGTGTAAACGTCAGGTGCTGGGATGTCCTTTTCAGGACCTATAAATTGCCATATCCGATCTATATACGATCTACTTAAACGCTCTAACTCACCTTGAGACATCTGTTTGGGATTGCATATGACCCCGCCTTTCGCTCCTCCAAGAGGTAAGTCGAGAAGAGCACATTTCCATGTCATCCAAGCCGCAAGGGCTCTCACAGTATCTATCGTCTCTTCAGGATGGAATCGAATTCCTCCCTTTGTCGGGCCTCTCGCATCGTTGTATTGAACCCTGAAGCCTCGAAATACCTTGATAGAACCATCGTCCATGCGGACAGGTAATGATACATGAATCTCACGCATTGGAACTCGAAGTATTTCATGTGTATTTGAGTCCAAATTCAGAATTTTTGCGCATTGATCTAACTGCTTTTGCGCTACCGAAAATAGATTGAGTTTTTCCAATTTTCGCAATTTTTTGATTTCTATCTAGTATATTACCGTTTCTGATCGCTCTTCCTCACTAATCTAGCTGATTTACTTAAAATCTTTATGCCAAGTTTATAATTTGAGGCTAATTCCCTAAACGATCGGTATTAGTTTGACTTGTTTTTCGATTATGTCAACTGCATAAAGACCAGTCTCAGGTCTCATCCCATAGATGACAAGAGCATTGTTAAGGTCTTTGAATACAAAGTGAGAATCTGCTACATGTGTAATGTATCCTAAGAATTCCATGCCACGTTTTATCGTCCCAATGATGGTAGTCCCACTTTCTTGTGCATAATTGATGATGGCCTCAACTATAGCGATCTTGTCAGATCCAAATCTGTTAATAAATGTGTCTAAACCAAGAAGAATGACTAAACTGTTCTTAAGATGCCCAGAATCGAACTTTTTTCTGCGATTTCTTTCAAAGTCTTTATTTCACTCTCAAAGTCATCAGTACTAGGACGGTGCAATACAACCTCTTTCGATAACTTAGATGGATATATTTCACCTATAGAAGGAATTATTATCACACTTCTATTATTCATAATAGCGTTCCAAGCGATTTGTGCATGTATTCGTAGATACCTCATATCCACACTATGCTCGACTTCAAACAAGTTAAAATTCCCTTTTTTGAAACCACCTGCGATCATATCAAGATCACGAATTCCTGATGGGATTCTCTCTTTATTAGGGTCTTTTATCTTCGCTGGCTTGACAGATAGGTCTTCAAAAAAAGGGAGGAAAAGATCTACCTTCCACCCTCTAATGTAAATGTGTATTTCTTGTTCGAAATTCTTATTCCTCTTAACTTCTTTAGTTCCATCTCTCTTGCAGTTCTTCTTTCGAGACGATCCTCATAGACTCTGCCCGCCTCAGCTTCACCATAAACATCCGTGGAAGAAAGGCTAACAACACCATCCACTAGAAAATCAAGAAAAGATGTCTCTTTTGTTTCTTCTACTAATATTGTCCTACCATTCGTTACGTAGGTCGTCATCACGATGGCTTTTGCTGTTCGTAGTTGCTCTTTGTAGTTCATCTCCATAGCCATAGCGTCCCAAGTATCGACTACAAGAAAGGGGTGCTCCATCTTCAGCAATTGATCACGGAGTCTATTCAAGAGCCTTTCAGGACTTTCTTGACGTGTTTCCAAGAATCGCATTTCTTCTGGGCCTAGAACTATCTTACCCTTAAGCCAAGGATAATACTCATAAAGAACGCTTGGCGGAGTTTTGTTGAAAAGTAAATACAGTCAACCGGTTCAAAATTTTGAAGTATTTCTAATGCTAGCGTAGTTTTCCCTGTTCCAGCATCACCCTTAATGAGCAATGTGTGCCCTATCCTAAGAAAACTATTCGATTCGTCAGGGACTCTTGGTGCGCTTGTCAAATTGTCTATCACCCCAAACTTTTTTGTTAAGAAGACCTAGAGAATTCTTCAGCAATGAGTAATCTTATGAGTTCAGTGTTGTTTTTTATACCTTTCCGGGATTTGATTAAATTAAACTTCCTCGCTAAGTCGCCCTCCAAGACGACTCTTATTGCTATTTTGTCACTTAAAGTGTCTTTTTGTTCCATTTTAACACCTTAAGTCCTAAAAAGGGCTCCTTTAACTTAAGGTCATCACCTCCATCATCATATCTATGAACCTTAAGTGTTCTGGTTTTGATGTGTCTCCTAGAGGAGGTTTTCCTTCCTCTTCGTTGTTTCTTACATAGTTGTGGTAGTATATGAAGAAGGTTAACCAGTTGTTCACGTGCTCTCTTTTACACCCTTCTTTGAAGCAAGGGAACAGGTCGTCGAAACACTCCGTTCTATCCTTCAAGTACTGATTCATTCTCTCCATGAATTCCTTCCATTCATCATCAAAGACGTGATGTTCTAGCTTCAGCCACTTACAGGCTAATGGGTACCAAGATGCATCATCTGTGTAGATGGGCTTTCTACCATACCTTCTTCTCAACTCCTTTAAGAATAAGTATGCTGATAGATTGCTTCTACTCCATGTTACGTAAAATCCTAAGAAGCACTTTAGATATGGTTCTACAGCTACCCACACCCAAGCTTCCACACCCTTTATCTTCGCTGAGGTCTCGTCCACAAGAATACACTTCACCTTACCCCTCTCAACCCTGAACCTATCAGCCATAGATGAGAACCTCTGCACCCACTTCCATATAGCTACATAACTCCTCTTGATAAATGGCTCTAAAGCACGAGAAGCTCTCACAAAGCTGGTGCAACAAAAGTATAGGTAGATACCATACAGCATAAGCCAGACAGGTGTCCTCACACGAATAACAACCCCAAACATAAGTAAAAGAAAAGTAATAACTCACCCTTAAGTTAAAGGAGCCAGCCTTCTATGGGAAAAATTTTAATAAGCAAATAAGCGGCTTTAAAACTGTGCCGAGGTAGCTCAGCCTGGGAGAGCATCCGACTCGTTTATTTGAGGGTGAAGCTGAAGACCGGACTGTCGCAGGTTCAAGTCCTGCCCTCGGCATCAATTTTGATGTCCAAGCCATTATCACGTGGGGACTTTTAACGGCGCCACCTCTTTAGCATCTTCTTGCTCTATCTTCTTTAGTAGTTCCTCGGCTCTTAGCCTCGTTGCCTCTCTCACGAAATCAGCAACGTTAGGGTATAGCCCCGTCTTGTCGATGATCTCCTTGATTTTGTTATGGAACTCTTTTGGGATAGATACTACACTAAACTCCTTTCGAGGCATGTTACCACCCGTATATTACCCATTCTAATAGGTAAATCATTATTTATAACATCATCTATGACCATGTCCTAAGGAGATTCAAGTAAGGCTTATATACGTTTCCTTTTTTAGAACATGGATGGACTAAAATGGTGGAGAAGAGTAAGACAAGATGGAATAAAGTCAATATCCCTCAAGAGATGCTTGAATTGATCGATAAATACCTTAATACCGATATGGCTAAGCAGAGAGGTTTAACAAGCAGGAGCGATGTTGCTATTGAATCGATTAAGAGATTCTTAGAGAGGGAAGGCATGTATACGCCTAAGCCCCGCTTTGAGCATCTTAACACATTCGAGGATCATGTCAAAATATGGGATAATAGGCTTAATAGAACGGCATCAGTCTATTTCAAAGAAAATAAGGTTTTATGTGATATATGCGAAAGCGATGAGTGCATCCATATAGGGTTTGCCCTCTCAATACCCGAAGTGATAAATGCCCTTGAGAGGCATGGCTATCCTATGCTCGGTAAAGTTCTCGATAAGGCTAAAGAAATAAATGAGAAGATAAAGGATTAAACTATCCCTTCTTTTTTAGCCTTCTCAGACATTACCTTGAATGCTTCTGTCCCTTGTAGTTTGGCTATTTCCTCTATCCTTCGTCTTACCGCATCTCTAACAAAATCGTTTCTTGAAACGTAGATAAATCGACCGTCGGCTATAATCTTGTCTATCATCTCGATTATGTCTTTTGGAATTGCTATGGGTTGATAGTCTTGTCTACCCCCTTCCTTCTTAGCCTTAGTTTTAACAGACATCATATAGTCCCTATAATATGCCCATAATATGCCTATATATCTTTATGTTAGGCGTCCTTTAATATTACCCGTATATCATAGGTAATATTTATATACGACGAGGATATAGGTATGGCGACCATGCCCCAAACAAGGTCGCTTATCACCCGAGGGGGTGAAGTGCCTATATCCCCGTCGGATAACGAGAAGGGCACATCACAATATAAAGACGCCGATTTTTTGAGTGACGTCGAAGATCCGAGGATAAGTTGTGTCCATCTACATAGTGAGGATTGAGTAAAATGGCGTTATCTGAAAGCGTTGAAATAGTCTGGG
>JBNAWJ010000091.1:0-6272 GCA_049699795.1 Nitrososphaerales archaeon
AGCACCTCATAGTAGAAGAGTAAAAGGAGCTTACTCATAATTCTTGACAGTATCTTTAGAAACGAATAATTTAAATCTTAGAGAATTTAGGGGGGTAATGGAGGTTTAATTTATGGCCGAAATATACGAGTTGTTTTTGATCGGTCTAACATTGCTCACGGCCTTCCTCGCAGTTAAGTTTGAGAGAGTAATTCACTCTGTTGTAGCATTCTTATTTATGAGTGTTCTTACAGCTCTTCTTTTCCTTGCGCTCAACGCTCCTTATGCAACTATCTTTCAACTCCTCATATATGCAGGAGCGGTAGTGATTCTAATTTTGATCACATTGCATACAATTAAAAGGTGGTAAAAATGTCTCAATCTGGAAGACTTTTTGGTGCCCTTATTTTGATATTGCTAATAATATTTGCTTCGCCTTTGATCCTCTCAATAGCATTTTACGCATCGCCTGTAATTCTACCGCCTTTACCTACGGACATATTTGCGATATTTTGGGGTTATAGATGGTATGACATAATCTTTCTTGTCCTTGTTATCCTTGCTGCAATTACCGGTCTCTCCTCTTTATTTCGCGTCGAAAAGCCTGAAGTTCATGTTGAGGAGACTGCAATTGAAGGTTACACCGAGGAGAAAATTGAGGTGGAGGAGTGAACATGAGTACTCCTGATTTCGCATTATACGCTACAACTGCTATGTCTCTTTATATTATGGGACTTTACGGGATTGCTGTGAGAAGGAATATGATAAGAACCATCATAGGTCTTGAGATCATAACAGCAGGTGTTAATCTAAACTTCATAGCTTTTACAATATTAAACGAAGATTTGCTACCTTTAGCTCAGTACTTTGTAGCAATATCTATAGTCATTGGAGCAGCCGTAGCCAGCCTTGCTTTGATGATAGTCATTCAAGCATATAGGCACTATGGCTCAATCGATCTTAAGAAACTGAGCAGGTTGAGGTGGTGAACATGGTAGAATCATGGATAGTTTTACAGCCTATAGTTATACTCTTTGTAGGAGCTATATTGACTCCACTAATAGAGCCTCTTGGTAGAGCCATAAGATTCGAGAAGATAAGAGATGCCTTTGCCATTATCATTTTTGGCTTATCCCTATACAGCTTGTTAGGCATTTATGAGGAAGTTCAAAGGCAAGGGCAACTGACTTACTTCTTAAGTCATTACGAGCCACAGATGGGGGGCGTATCTTTCTTTGTAGATCAATTTAGCGTCTTTATGGCTCTTCTATTCTGCCTTTTGGGCCTATTTGTCTCAATATATTCAGTCAGATATATGGAAGATGATACAGGTTTGGACAAGTATTATTCTTTGCTTATGGTCCTTGTTGCAGGTCTGGTTGGGATTTCTTTTGCAGGAGATTTGTTCAATTTATTCATCTTTTGGGAGGCCATGAGTCTTTCCTCCTATGCTTTAGTAGCATTCAGGAAGTACCGTTGGGAGCCGATAGAAGCTAGCTTTAAGTACCTTGTCATGAGTACCATTGGCTCTTTAACTGCTCTTTATGCCATGTCTATTCTTTATGGATTGACGGGAACTTTGAACATATCTCAACTTGCAGCCATCATTCCTACATTAAAGATTCCTTCACAGATACCATATCTTATCATCGTTGCCATAATAGCAGGCTTTGGTGTGACAGCATCGATAGTGCCATTTCACTTTTGGCTTCCGGATGCTCACCCAGCAGCTCCAAGTGGGATAAGCGCTATGTTATCAGGAGTAGTCATAAAGGCAGGGGTTTACGTTATTGCAAGAATCCTTTTCACAATATTTAACCCAGTTGCCTTTGATTTCGGCACAATATTGGTGATATTTGGTATCATAACGTTAAGTGTAGCCAACTTCATGGCTCTACTTCAAAGAGACATAAAACGCCTTCTTGCTTTCTCGAGTATAGTCAACATAGGATACATCATCTTCGGCTTTGGCATCGGTGCATACGCTCTGAATGTATATGGCACAGCGGGCTACAGCATAGCCACACTAGCTGTAATGGGAGCAATATTTCACATTTTCAATCATGCAATAGGCAAGGGGCTTCTCTTCCTTGGCGCTGGTTGTTTCATACACGAAGCTGGGACTAGAGATCTAGTTGATCTAGAAGGTGCTGGGAAAAAGATGCCTTGGACAGGAACCTCTTTCTCATTAGGATTATTGACATTAGCAGGCGTCCCGCCTCTTAGTGGCTTCTGGAGCAAGCTATTCATAATACTCGCTGGTTTCACAGTACCTGGCAACACTTTCATGGTCGTAACTACAAGTCTAGTGGTGCTAAATGCCATCTTCGCAGCAGCTTATTATTTATGGCTTATGCAGCGCCTTATGTTGAGAGCCCCAAAGCCAAAAGTTGAAAGAGCGCACGAAGTGCCAATCTTAATGGTATTGCCAGTAGTCATATTGGGCTTGATAACTGTCATATTAGGGTTGTGGCCCTTCGAGATAATGGGCTTTGCTGAAGTGGCCACTAAATCGTTGTTAGGGTTAATAGGAGGTTGATGTAGTTGGCAATAGTACCTACAGTAGGAATAGAAACGATACCTGCTTGGTTATCTTGGCTCTTTCCCATGATTGGGGCATTACTAACTCCATTGTTGGCTAGGATAAATCCGAAGGTGAGGGATTATGGAGCCGTTCTATTCTCTTTCCTAGCTGCTTTGATGACGATAATGCTGATACCATTGCTATTTAGCGTAGAAGCATTGCCTAAGTGGGAGATACTGCCTTGGATAGAATTGGAAGGATTTCCAGTATTATCGAAGATCGAGTTTGGTGTTCTGGTAGACCCGCTCAGCATAATAATGGCAAATGTTGTAGCTGTGATAAGCTTCCTGATAATGGTTTACTCTCTTGGTTATATGAAAGGAGAATCGGGTCTGACTAGATACTGGTTCTTTATGAACTTCTTCATAGGAAATATGCTCCTGCTTGTTATGTCGGAGAATCTTGTTCAAACTCTCTTTGGATGGGAAGGAGTAGGGCTTTGTAGTTACGCCTTGATAGGCTTCTGGTATAGGGATGCTAAAGAAGATTATCTTAAGACTTGGGTAGGCGAACCTCCAGAAGCTTATCCACCTTCACACTGTGGAATGAAGGCTTTCATAACTACAAGAATCGGAGACATAAGCCTTTTGATAGGCATTGTAATAATAGTAGCCTTTACCGGCACGCTAAGCTACATGGAATTGATCGAGAAGGTCGAGCACTTGCCTCATGAATTCATGTGGATTCTGGTTCCGGCTGCTATTCTGCTCTTTGGCGGTCCTATAGGCAAATCAGCCCAACTACCTCTCATGGAGTGGTTACCAGATGCCATGGCAGGCCCAGCCACTGTTAGCGCTTTAATACACGCAGCAACGATGGTCAAAGCAGGCGTATACCTAGTGGGTAGGTTATTCCCCATAATGTATGTAGCTTCAAAATTCTACCCAGAGATGGGTTCCTTCTTCTATGTTGTTGCATGGATAGGTGTTATAACAGCCTTTGTAGCTGGCACCCAGGCTATAACATCTAATGAAATAAAGAAGGTCCTTGCTTATTCAACAGTTAGTCAGCTTGGATACATGATGCTAGCCCTTGGGGTTGCTGGGACCACTGCCGAATTCTTCATAGGGTATACAGCAGGAGTGTTTCATCTCATGAGCCATGCTATATTCAAGGCAGCCCTATTCTTGACCGCAGGAGCTGTAATTCACGCTGTTGAATCAAGGTTTCTACATCATATGGGTGGGATAAGGAAAGAGATGCCGATAACATTTTGGAGCATGACTCTAACCGCCTTCTCTCTGATGGGTGTTCCTATACTATTCAGTGGCTTCTGGAGCAAAGACCTTGTATTAGAATCTACTCTATTGGCTGGTCAACCGATTTTGTTTGCACTAGCTGCCATAACAGCTGCCATAACTGCCTTTTATAGCGTCAGAATGCTATCTTTAACATTTTTAGGCAAGAAGAGCAAGCATATTCATGAACTTGAACACGAAGGACATCATGTTCATGAAGCCCCAAAGGTCATGTGGATACCGTATTCTATTTTAGCCGCTGCAACAGTACTCTTTGGCATAGGTGCCATCACTTTACTCCCATTAGGGGGCTTTGGAGGATGGCTTGAGTATACATTCGAGAGTTACCTAAGCAGACTGCCAGGAATGGAGCATTCTTCAACTCTATTGGCAGCGGAATTGGCAACTGAAGGAACATTGCCACAAGAGCTAGCAGTTATCATAACTATAGGAACATCTTTGACTGTCCTTGCCATAGGAGCTTTCATCGCCTATAAGCTGTATGTCCGAAGGTCCCCAGACCCGGCCAAACTAGTTGGATCTAAAGGAGTTTTAAAGTCCTTATGGAACTTTTTATTCAGAAGATGGTATGTCAATGCCTTCTTTTACAAGGTATTTGTATATCCAACCATATCCTTCAGTAACTGGGCTTTGAAGCATATAGAGATTGGTGGCATAGACAAGTTCAACTATGTATTGGCAAATGCTGTAAGAGGTTTCTCTAACCGTTTCAGAAGAACGCACACAGGATTCCTGAACTATAATGTCATAGGAATGATAGCTGGAATAATTTTGCTTTTGATACTGGTTTATATGGTTCTGGTGTGATGAAATGATAATAGAAGATAATAATTTCATTCTTTTTCAATCAATAATAGTACCGGCTGCGTTCTCTGTTTTAGCGTTAGTCCTTGGCAATCGCCTTAAGGAGAAAACTGGTTGGTTGTCATCAGTAATCTTGCTTTACTCAACTATTCTCATAGGATATATTCAATTGAGGCTATTCCTAGATCCAAGTTTAGAAGCTATAGAGGCATCTTACTCATGGCTTCCTAACATTGGAAGTTTAAGCCTAGGTAGCTTTACTTTGAGGGCCGATGGTCTCAGCACACCTATAGCTCTTATCATAGCCATACTTTGCACTCTCATCTCAATATACTCTGTAAAATACATGGAGCATGAGCATGCATTAGGCCAGTACTTTGCATTATACCTTCTATATGCGTCTGGGATGATAGGAACTGTCCTTGTCACAAACCTTGCTGCCTTCTTCCTGTTCTTCGAACTGATGTTGATACCATCATGGGCTTTGATAGGAGTTTGGGGTACAGGATTGAGAGAAAGGATAGCCTTCAAGTACTTCATGTTCACAGAGGCTGGGGCACTTTCTCTGCTTGCTGGTATAGTTGCCACTGGCTTCATAGCAAATACCTTTGAAATATTCGAAGTATCTCAGGGCATGGCAGGTGTAGAGTTAGGTGTTCAAATTGCCATAGTTGTAGCAATGCTATTAGGTCTATTCGTTAAGATGGCCATATTCCCTCTCCATACATGGCTTCCAGATGCCCATGCTGAAGCTCCTACACCAATAAGCGCTCTCCTTTCACCTGCCATGATAGGAATAGGAGGATATGCCACCATTAGAATAGTCTACACAGGATTCCCAGCAGTTGTTAAAGCCTCAACGCCACAATTCATGCTAATACTGTCAGTTCTAGCTTTGGTGACCATGACCTATGGAGGATACATGGCCTTAGCTCAAGATGATATAAAGAGACTCCTTGCATTTTCAAGCATAAGCCAGATGGGTTACATGCTATTTGGCATAGCTTCAGTTTCAACTATAGGCTTAGTTGGTGCTGTATTACTCTATGTCAGTCATGGTCTAGGAAAGGCTGTACTCTTCATGGTCTCAGGAGTTTTGATACATGAGTTTAAGACTAGGAGTATAAAGGAGCTGGGCGGCCTTGCAGCAAAGATGCCCTACACAGCTATAGCTACACTGATAGGCTTTCTTGGGTTGATGGGCTTCCCTTACATAATAGGCTTCTGGGCTGAGCTATACATATTTACAGGTTCCATGTATACAGCTCTTCAAGGCTTTAGTCATCTCCTAGAGCCGAATTCGATTCGAGTGCTGATAACATCTTTAGCCATAGTCGCATCTGTACTGACTGCCAGCTATGGTTTATGGACTGTTAGAAGAGTCTTTTATGGCCAACCTACAGAGAAAACGATGCATGCAAAAGAAGGATCGATGATAATGATCATACCTATAATGATCCTTGCTGCTCTCGCTTTGATATTGGGCATATACCCAGGGTTAATGGCATCTAGTGCATCAACATACATTTCAGAACTTCTAGGAAGTATAGGTTGATTTAAGAGCGATATTACTCTTTTGATTCATCATATTTCTGACATCCTCCCACCCCTGAAGGATGTGGGGTTCCCGATTTGTAGGCGCTCTT
>JBNAWJ010000092.1:0-6254 GCA_049699795.1 Nitrososphaerales archaeon
GGGGCAAATGGTTTGTCCTCATCCTCTCCGATAGCTTAGGGAGATGAGCCTTTTTTTTAATAATAACTAGTGAAAATAGAATAGCATGGAGTTTTAAGGTGCAAATTCTTCTAGGCTATAATTGCCAAGCAAGTGCAAATTCCCAATATTTACTCTCTCTAAGTGCTTTCTCGCTACTCTATGGCAATTGAAAGCTTGATTTAAAGATGTTACAGGCAAATCATTCATTAAGAAATCTGGATGGAATGCCAATAAGCTGTAAGGTATTCTTCTATCCAGGCTAGCTATAAATTTCGCTATCCCTTCAACCTCTTCTGTATCGACATAGCCTGGAATCATCAAAGTCGTGGCTGTTAGAACAGGTGGATCTTTTCTTAAAGAGTGAAAATCTCGTGCAATCATTTCAAAGTTACGAAAAGCTCGCCTATTTGATACACCACTTAACGCCAAACTCATATTCTCATCAAAGCATTTGAGATCGAACTTTATATTCCCGCCACTACTAAAAGCTAGCTCCGCAGCCTTTCTAACCAGACTCGGATGACCACAACCATTCCACTCAAAACATATGCGAAGAATTCTATCCTTCGGTATTAGCTCAAGAACCCTTTCTGAAGCTTTAATGGCGAAAGGAAGCTGAGGCTCTGGCGACCCTCCAAAGAAGCACCAGCATGTAATCTTAGGATTACGTAATGTTCTCCCAACCAGATCATCAATGCTATTAGATGGCGCTGAATCAATGTCTTTGTGAGACCAATTCTGGCAGAATAAACAATCAAAGTTACAACCATAAAAGAAGATGGCAAGGTTATAGTAGCCTATCTCAGGGCCTTTGCAAAGGGAAAATTTTGGATACCCTGAGCCAGTTCCAGCTGGGCAGAACCATGCAGAGCAACAGTTAGTAACGTGAGGGTCGAGATATGCATGATATAATCCATTGTTTGGATTAACTAGACTGACAAGCCTTCCTTTTTCGTTCTTTCTCAAACCACAATAGCCTGATTCATCTATGCCCATCTTGCATTCGTTGGAGCATAAATTACATAGTATCCCTGACTGAGTCTTAGGAATCTCTTCAGAAAGTTTAAAGATCCTTCTGACCTTTGCATGATTCTCCAATGCAACTCTTATTGCATCATAAGGGTTATCACGAATGCAAGATCGGCAAACATCGACGGCTCTGGATAAAAATTGGGAAGGCTTTCCACATATTCTACAATCTCTTCCCTTTGCCTCAGAGTATGTATGTGAATGCATAAGGCAACACTTTGCCTACTTTATATCGAAAATTATCCCATGGAGCTTATAGCTATTTTGCTTAACCTTCAAATTAACAATAACCTCTAGCCAAGACTCTTACTAGGTGTAGAGTAAACTCACTATTTATGTGAGTCACTCTATATTGTTCGATCTAACAGCTTTATTTCTTGCCCACGACGATTTCTATCGTAGAGACGTTCCTTGATTCTTCTCCCGAGCCCACAAGCTCTGTATCAATCTTTATATCCTTGACTGCGAAGGCGTTGTTTCCTAACCTTTTTGTCACTATTTCGGCTACATCAACAGCTCTTGATATGGCCATTCCTCGAGCCTTAATGATTATTTTTTCGCTCTGGGTAAGCTGAATCAGAGCAGACATGGCGTAGCTCATGATGGGCTTTTTTCCAACGTATATGTGGTTTGGAGGGAATCTTCTCTCAGTTTTCGCTTCCTGAGGTGCCTTCTCAGCTGGAGGTGTTGCTTGAGCTGGAGCTTCAGGTTTTGACTCTTCTGGATCGTCTGGGGCATTGTAATTAGAGTTCTTCTTAGGCATTTTTGTTCGCTCCAAAAGGAAAAGAAAGTTAGCATATTTAAACTTAATCTTCTGGGCAAAACTTACTTTATACAGAATGAGAATCCAAAGAGTCTTCTCCCTTCTAGTTATTTGACATAGTATACCTTTTGTCTTGCGTCTCTGAGCATAGATCTCCTATTGACCAATCCTCTTTCTATAAGTAGGGAGAGAGCCAACCTTGTGGTCCTATCAGGTAGCATGGTCTTCTTCGCTAAGTCCTTTTGGGTCAAAGGCCCTTCATATTCTAGTGTCTTAAGAATTAGTTTTGCACTTGGAGGCATCTTTAAAAGTTCCTCTGCAAGCCTTACTTTTTTGACCATTTTCTCCATGGCTTTTGAACTTTCTGATGGCCTCACAAACCTTGCAGGTTCAGGGAACTTAGAAGCTTCGACTCTTTCTCTAACCTTTGCTCTGTAGGTACCATCGACTATGACTTCGCACCCATGAGTACTGCTTATTTCACTTATCTTTATGTGTGATTTATCAGAAACGATCAAAGGTCTTCTTGTGACATCAAGAGAATTTACAGAAACTATTGCGAAGGCTTCAGCGTTATGGAGTACCATAGGGCCCCCAGCAGACATAGAATAAGCAGTAGAGCCTGTTGGCGTTGAGATTATTACACCATCGCTATAATCTCTCCAGATTACCTCTTTATCAACAGTCAACAAATATTCAATAAGTGTAGCGCTCTTGGATGAGAAGATTGCAACTTCGTTCAAGGCTGGAGGCAATTCTTTATCATCGACTATTACGTTCAATCTCGTAGATTCTTCTATCGTATATTCTCTATCGCTTAACTTTTTGAGGACTTCTCGAAAGTCTTTTATGCCAGTCTCAGTAAGAAAACTACTCTCATTAGAATCATTAACGCCCAGCACAGGCACTTTTGCTTTTCCTATCCTATGGAAAGCCTGCAAAACATCTCTGTCTCCACCTACAACCACCAAAAGCTCATATGCATCTAGGTCTTGACTTTCGATTTCTTGTACCACCTTGTACTCTATGCCAAATTCATCGAGAGCCTTTCTCACATTGTTGATGATGATGCCCTCCAAGGTCTTCCTATAGACTATTATCCTCATACACTCACCGGCAACAATTTCTTAGCAATACGCTTTTTGTTTTATTTTTGCCACTTTCAACACACTTTTATTCTTTTCCTATTTCGGCATAAATTAGAGAGAAAGCATGGAAAACAGCTTGACAGAATTCTTGAAGAGGGTATCTTTATCTTGCTTCCACCGGTTCACATTCTATAGTACAGGCGCAAATTCAGTATGTGAGCCGTTAGACAAGGCAGGCTTAAGAGGCTTTCATTACACGATGCTTACTATAACCTCTCTAATTTACGGACTCACTGGAATGAATGTAATGCTAATTGCAGTGGCATTAAAGCCGATCATTATTGAATGGAATTTGACCCCAGTTACTGCCGGCATGCTGGCAAGTTCCTTTTATGTTGGTATGGTCTTCGGCGCATTAATGTCTGGAAGAATTTGTGATCTTATTGGAAGACAGAAGACATTGGCGCTTTTAATATTAATCTCATCGATATTCATGGGATTATCATCAACTGCATGGGATGTTGGAAGTATGGCAGTTCTTAGATTCTTATCAGGATTCGGTGCTGGAGGAACCTTACCATTACCAGCAGTATATGTCGCTGAGTACGCACCTTTAAGATATAGGGGAACGTTCTTGGGTTTAGTTGAGTCATCATGGGTTTATGGTGTATTAATTGGATTATTTTATGGTTATCTGGTTGTGCCAACCTATAGTTGGAGACCAGGATTTTACATTGCATTCTTAGCGATACTTTTAGTTCCGATGGTTATCAAATTCTTGCCAGAATCAATTAGATATTTGCAAAGTAAAGGGAGAAGTAAGGAAGCTTTAGATATTCTCAAAAAGCTTGGTTTTGCACCACCAGAGAAAATGCTCGGATTTAAGGAAGAGAAGTTTGGATTAAGGGATGTTTTCTCTATCTTATTCTCAACTTATTACATAAGAAGAACAATATTGCTTTGGGTACTTTGGGGCACTTTAGTTTACACCTATCATGGCATATTCATTTGGTTACCAACAATTTATTCAAGCCCGCCATTTAACTTAAAGATAGTTACATCATTGGAATTTGTGCTAATGGTCACCCTATTCCAAATTCCCGGTTATTACAGCGCTACTTTCTTACTTGATAAAATTGGCAGAAAGAAGGTGTTGGCAATTTACCTAATTTCAGCTGGTGTCGGTTCCTATCTATTAGGCCTATCCATACAAATTGAGCAGATATTGATTTGGAGTTCAGTAATCTCATTCTTCAACTTAGGTGCATGGGCCGGCCTCTATGCATATACCCCTGAACTTTACCCAACTCAATTTAGAGGAACTGGAACTGGTGTGGCTGCGTCTGTTGGTAGGATAATGGGAGTATTAGCTCCAACTTTAACACCCTTCTTGCTGACTGCAGTCGGCTTATACTCGACGTTTATAGTATTTGCATTGGTTCACATATTAGCTGGGTTTGTAGTAATTGGCTTAGGGATTGAGACAAAGAAAAAAAAGTTAGAAGAGATATCTCTTTAACCCTTTAGACTCGATTTCCCCTACCTCTATAACGTCGAGTTGCCTGAACGACAGGAATATTCTTCATTCTCTTTTTGTATGAGCGTCATCCTATCCTTTGAGCTGGAAAAGGTTTTAATCGTTTCTTTCCTAAGTGAATCTGGTAGCCCGGTCGTCTAGCGGTCAACCTCGAGGGCTATGGATGCCAGGCTCTGGATCCAAAGAGGGGTTACCTGGTGACGCCAGTTCGAATCTGGCCCGGGCTACCACATTTTTCACAGTTATAGACATGGAAAACTTCACATAACAAAATTTATATAACACTGTTATAAAAAAATCTATCATGATTGCTGATAGTATACTAGACTTGATCGGGAATACTCCTATGGTGCGAATAAATAGATTGAATCCAAACAAGAATCTCGAATTGTACCTAAAATTGGAGAAGTTCAATCCCGGGGGCTCAGTTAAGGATCGAATTTCCAAGTATATGATAGAGCATGCTGAGAAGACTGGCGAGTTGACAAAGGATAAGATCGTAATAGAGCCAACCAGTGGTAATACAGGAATAGGTTTGGCTCTTGTCTGCGCTGCAAAAGGCTACGAACTAATATTAGTGATGCCTGAAACCATGACCCTTGAGAGAAGGCTTATCCTCATTGCTTTAGGAGCCAAGATAATCTTATCTGAAGGATCAAAGGGCATGGACGGTGCTGAAGACTTGGCAAGGGAGATCATAAGCAAAGACCCTGAAAGATACTTTATGCCAAATCAATTCGCCAATAAGTACAATGTTCTTGCTCACTACGAGACAACAGCAGAGGAGATATGGAAGGATACGAATGGTAGGGTAACCCATTTCGTGGCTGGGATAGGAACTAGTGGCACTCTGGTAGGAGTATCCAAAAGATTAAAAGAGTACAACCCTAATATTAGAATCATTGCTGTAGAGCCAGATGCTAAAACTCCAATTCAAGGCTTAAAGAACCTAGAGACCCAATACGTGCCAAAGATTTGGGAGCCTTCAAGGGTCGATGAAATACATCGAGTAAACATTAAACAGGCTGAAGAGACAGCAAGAATGTTAGCATTGGGAGAAGGAATTTTTGTAGGACCTAGCTCTGGAGCGATTTTTTACATAGCCTTAAAGAAGGCAAGAGAGTTAGACAAAGGAGTCATGGTGGTCATGGCTCCAGATGGCGGTGAAAAGTACCTTACAACATCCCTTTGTGATCCTATCCTATGTCTAGAATGTGTCAGAAAGTTCGGGCTTCGTTGTTCTTACCTTGATGGAGAGCCTATAAAGAAGGTTTTAACATCTTCTTCAAAAAAAGTTTCCTTGTGAGATCATTTGGCTCATAGGAATACCACAAAGTAGTGCATTAAAACATAGATCGAGAGGAAGAAGTAATTCAGAAGCATATGCTGCTTATCAATACCTATTTATTATGACTCATTGAATCTCTTATAAAAAGACTTTATGCGTGAGTTGTGTTAGTCTGCAACGGGATTGTCAAAATAAAGAGTTTAAGCTTAGACAAAAATAGACCAAATTCTATCCCAAGGATTCATTAGTGATTTTTGTCTATTTTTGCTTTGTGGCTTAATTCTTTATTGTTTGAGCCCCTCCTCTGTTTTAATCTTTCTTCTTTTTTGGTTTTATATGTTTATTAGGATGTTATATATGTATGCTTTAGCCATGAGCTCGCCCTCTATGCTCTGTATGTTTTTCGCCATGCAGTATTCTCCGTATAGGCGTTTGAATGTTGAGAATGCTGTTTCAACGCTCCACCTCCTGCAGTAACCCATAATCCTGCTCCATTCTCTATTGCCTAGATTCCTGATTAACCTTACA
>JBNAWJ010000093.1:0-4003 GCA_049699795.1 Nitrososphaerales archaeon
AGAATGGAGCAGTAATAGGTGCTGGCTCCATAATAAAAGCAGGAGTGAAAATAGGGAAGAATAGCGTAGTAGCCATGGGTTCTGTGGTGACTGAGGATGTGCCTCAAGGTACTGTGGTAATGGGTGTACCAGCAAAGCCTGTCTATTTACGGGATGAATATGACAGAAAAAGAAGGGATTGGGAGAAGAGTCTATGATCGTTAGTTAAGACGATAACTTCCTTTTCATGTAAAGATCTCTCAATTTTATCATTATTATAATCCATAAGAAAGCTAGAGTTGCAGATGATGCAACTTTAAGCAGTGAATTAAGAAAAATGGATACATAATCAGTTCTTCCAGGGAATATGTTGATAGGCACAATCAAATAGAATATTATATATAATCCTAAAAAAATGAGAAGCCAAGCAAATCCAATTATCCCCATCAAAGGAAGAAGCCTTGATTTCAAACTAAATTCCCCATGGTGTCAACAAAGCTGTCATTACAGCGAGAAAGGCTGAAAAGGTTGAAAGTTTAAGGATGTTCGATACTACGTCTTTTTCAGATAAGGGACCCTCTGCAAGTATCATTCTCACTAAAGTTATCGGTGCTGAAGTTTCTTTGGATGCGGCGAGCTGTCCATTTGGAAGAAGAATAGTCGGCCTCGTCTTTATAGATCTATGCTCTACAAGTCTTTTTAAGCTCGATAAGATGAAGAAAGAGTTCAGTATGGCAGGAAGGATGGATATTATCGCTACTACTTCAACCCTGCCTACTATCGCTATTGCACAAAACATAGCACCTAAAGCCAGACTGCCAGAATCCCCTGGGAATATCTTTGAAGGATATCTATGAAATATGAAAAAGGCAAGAGATGATCCTATCAATGGCAAAGTTGCCTTCATTATATTGTAATCTGCCCTTAATATTAGAGAAAACACTAAAGGTGTGGTTGCTATTATCATAAAGCCACTCAATGCACCATTTAAAACATCCATCATATTTGTAGCGTTTGATACTATTGGTACGGATGCCAAAACAAGTATAGGATAAACGTAATAGAGCCTAACACTACCAAAAATAGGAAATATGGGAGAGGGAACATAAACTTCTCCGTAAATATCCAAGAGAAGGATGGGCAGACTTGCCAAGATAAGCAAAACAGGCTTAATAATGCCATTTTTCAATCTCCATTTATCATCGATAAGGCCTATTATCCCTGCTATCATCGTTACTAATGCTATGGATAATATTCTTAAGTCTCCATAAATGAGGTAAAGGAACAACTCAACAATTAAAATAGATGAAAAAATAGCAGGCCCTCCTGGCCATGCTACCTTTGGTCTGCCTAGCTTGTGATAATCCTCAGCTACTGACCCTCTTTTCGGTAGGGTTTTGACCAAGGCGAATGTAAATAAATAAGTAAGAAAGAAGGTTACAGCAAAAACAATAGAAGCAAGTACTATCAAATCATATGTTATGACCATGTCAAAGCAGTTCAATGGAGATGGATTTAAGCATAAGGCTTTAAAAAGTTACTTTCAGCAATTTTTATTAGATTTGAAATTAATAGAAATCAACAAAGGAGGACAATGATCCTGTGTCTAGTCTACAAAGATTAAGAGCTGATGCAAAAGAATTATGTGAAATAGCCATTAAAAACGGGGCGAGCAATGCAAAGCCTATCAGGGCTAAACAAGTAATAGTTGACGAAAGAGTACTATTGAAATGCAGATATCCTCCATGCAATTGGTACGGGCAGTGTTTAATGTGCCCTCCCTTTACCCCATCACCACAAGAATTTTCTAGATATCTTCAGAAATACAGATACGCATTGATCATTCAGTATGAGTTTCCTTACCCACATGAGTTAGCCACAAAGATAAAGGGCAATGGTATAACTCTGCCCGATTTGTTTAGGGAGATGGGGCATAAATTGGAAAACTCAATAGATATGGCTTGGAAGGAGCTACACAAAATAGTTACACTCATTGAGAGAGAGGCTTTCAATCAGGGATACTATTTTGCCACAGGTTTGATGGCAACTTCTTGCAGGTTATGTGAAAAATGTGACCCAAATATGCCTTGCAAACATCCTTATGAGGCTAGACCCAGCATGGAGTCAGTTGGAATAGATGTTTATACTACTGTGAAGAAAGCAGGATTAGAAGCCACATTTGCGCCTCGTGACAAGATAACTCTAACCGGTCTAGTTCTCTTAGATTAAATCCTTATTTAAAAGCTCAAAGTTATATATACCATATTTGTAACAACAGTTGAGAGTCGATGAAGATAAGCGAATTAAGAGACGGTATGAGGAAGGTCGATGTTGAGGGCATTATCTCAGAGATTCCTGAACCAAGGACTGTTACATTAAGGACTGGACAACAGGCAAGAGTTGCAGACTGCATCTTGCAAGACGCTTCAGGCACAGTAAAGTTGTCACTTTGGGACGATGACATAGACAAAGTTCAGGTAGGTTCTAGGGTAAGGATAGAGAATGGTTACACTAATAGCTTCAGAGGAGAATTGAGGCTGAACGTAGGAAGATATGGAAGACTCATTACCCTAGAATAATGCACGTTTCTAGACATTGAATATCATTCTGTAGATGCCATAAATCCACATTTAGCATAAGCTTAGCTATTACGCTTCCTCTGGTATTTTCTCATCTATCATTTGGGTGAGAGACTTAGGAAGTTCAGGGAAAATCTCCCTTACTCTTTGTTCAGCCACTGCCGAGGCTTCAGAGATGATCTTTTCTGCGTCTTCATTTACAGCTTCAAAGCCTATGCTTTCTGCACTGGTTTGGCTAGCGCTCACGATGATTTCGCTAAGTATGCTGCCTATCTCTTCGATCTCCTTTTCAGCTTCGGGGACTATTTTCGATAGTTCTGATCCGATATTTCTTGTTACAGAAATGGCTGGACTTAATGTAATGGTTACATCGCCCAATTCCTTCACAGTATCTAGCCTTAACGTTATTTGCTCTAAAGCGAGCTTGGCTTGTGTAACCATCTTATTTATTTTCCTGACTTCTGCAAGCTCATTCGCAAATATGGATGCATGCTGTAAATCTTGCCTTTGAATAGCCGAAACAATATCATTGAAGATTTTTAATCCTTTATCCCTAAGCCTAATGCAGGCAGAGTCAAGCTTATCTACCTGAATTTGAATCTGTTTTATGGCGTTCTCTATCATGGGCTTTAAGAACGCCTTAGATTTGAAAGCATCTCCTACCTTTTCTCGAAAACCTTCAGGCTCCTTCTTTACCCATTTTTTTATAAAGTTAGTCATTTCTGAGCCTAAATTAATATAGTCATGAACTTTATATGTTCAAGATAAAGATAATTTTAACGAATGGTAAAAATATTTTAGAGTTGAAGCCAAGGGTAAAATGTGATTAGCATCAGTAAATCAGTATGATAACTACGGCCCATAAGGGTATTGCAACAATGGCCCAAATACCTTTGCTCCATACGAATACTTTGTGACCATCCATAGGCGGGAAAGGTATCAAATTAAAGGCTGCCAAGAAAAGATTGATGAAAAATCCTAAAGATCCTATATCATACAACAATCCATTGAAAAAGGTGAGCAAAAAGAAGATTACTGCAAGGAGAACGTTTGTGAGGGGACCTGAGAGAGATATTATTCCGTTCTCTCTTTTGGTTATACCAGCGCCCAAACCAAATGAAGCTGGTGTAATATAAACTGCTCCAGGAGCTGCAAATACGACTCCCAGGAAAAATGCAAAGAATAGAGCAAGTATCAACCCTAAAGGCCACATCCTAAACTCTGCTAAGCATCCATATCTTTGGGCTACGAATTTATGAGTTAGTTCATGTCCAACGAATCCAGCGCCTATTGTCAATAGAGAGATCATGAATACTTGTAGGAAAAGTCCTAAGTAATTGATATTGAAAGGTCCCGATATGGCTACAGAGAAAGCCAATCCAAGCACAAGCCATGCAACTATAATATGCTGAATCTCTGTCCAGCTAAAAGTTCTTCTTCTCTCG
>JBNAWJ010000093.1:4103-6233 GCA_049699795.1 Nitrososphaerales archaeon
CCATGCAACTATAATATGCTGAATCTCTGTCCAGCTAAAAGTTCTTCTTCTCTCGGAATACATTTTGATCAAAGCCACTTATAATATAGGCGTTTAAAGCTCTTTCTAATCTTCAAATATTGAATGGAGGAGTATCAAACTTCTTCAATGTTTCGTGAATCTTCTCTATAACGTCCGTTGCAACGACATGATATCCTCTATCTCTTACCGCTAAATCTCCAGCAAATCCAGATACGAAAGAAGCAGCGCAAGCAGCTCTAAAGGGCTTTGCCCCCCAAGCCAAGAAAGTAGCAGCTATTCCTGACAATACATCTCCCGTACCACCGACCGTCATTCCTGGATTTCCGGTCAGATTTATCTTGAGATGATTTCCATCAGAAATTATGTCTTCATGAGCCTTTAATAATATAGTCAAACCCATTCTCTTCGCCTCTCTTTTAACTTGTTCCATCCTATCGTCAAGCCTATTTGGCGGTGCTATTTTGCTATGAGTTACAATTTCAAACTCTCCTGCGTGAGGCGTTATTATAGTTGGATAATTCTTCAAGCTAGTAGGTTCTTCTGATAAAGCCTTTAGAGCATCTGCATCAATTAGCATTGGCTTATCTTTTCCTAATTCTTTCATGAAGCCAAGAATGGCAGTCTTTGTCTCCTCTTCCAATCCTAGACCCGGACCCACTAGCATGCTTGTGCATCTCTCAGCTAAACTCTTCAATTCTGGAATATCTTCTGGTGTTAGATAATCATCTTTAAGCCTTCTCACTATAAGGTTTGGAGAAAAGGACCTTATCACATCAGCAACACTCTTTGGTGCAGCGATTATAGCTATATCAACGCCAGTGCGAAGAGCCGCTAAAGCTGCTAATGCTGGTGCTCCTGAGTATTCTTTACTGCCTCCTACTATCAATAAGCGACCAAAGTCACCTTTCTTTGAATATTTGTCCCTTGGTTTTATAGAATAGCGCAAATCGCCAGGACCAGCTACTATCTCCGCTTCAGGAGGCATGCCTATTGGAGCAACTATAACGTTACCAGTTGTCTCCTTTCTATTAATTAACCCTGATTTCATCTTATGCAAAGTTACGGTAACATCTGCCTTTACAGATTTATCATGAACATCCCCAGTTAAAGGATCTAATCCTGATGGTACATCAATGGCTATCTTGAAGCCCTTCGATGAATTTATTACATCAATAGCTGATGAGAAAGGTTCTCTTATCTTACCTTTTATACCCGTACCAAATATAGCATCGATTATTATATCTGCATCTTCTATCTCACTTTTCAAATTCATCAAGGATTGAGCATCAGGAGCTTGAGCGTATCGAATACTAAGAATCATCTTTTCTATAATCTGCCAATTCTTTGATGCTTCTTCAGTCTTAATTTCTTCAGCTCTTCCTAATAGGACGATTAATACATCTGCTTGATTAGCAAGATGCCTTGCACATGCTAAACCATCTCCTCCATTATTCCCAGTTCCAGCTACTATCACGACTTTATTCTTTCGATTTTTCTTCAGCTTCTCTTTTGCAAAATCTGCTATAGCCTTTCCAGCATTCTCCATCAAGAGCAATCTGGGTACTCCTAGATACTCTGAATTCTCATCAGCTATAGCCATCTCTTCTGGCGTTATGGCACTCATGCCAACCAATCGATGAACCTAGGGGTTAAATTAACGTTTAGCTTATAATTTATGGAATCCCTTTCTTTGGAACATCATTTTCTTTGAAAACATTAAATCTTAGAAGGGACATGATTTATCAGAACAAGAATGACTGAGAGTAAAAGAGGGACTAAGTTCTGCCCTCTTTGTGGTTCAACCAATATCTTTTGGGCATCTGGTCTTCCTCAACTGTGGGGTCTTTGGGACTGCAGGGAATGTGGTTACCGTGGTGCATTCATAATTGAAGATGGAGAATTGGCAACAAAAATTAGGGAAGATTATTTGAAGAGTATTAAAAAAGAATAAAGATTGACATTTATTATTGTTTGTAGCAGAGTCTCTAAGCGTGATACCCATGGTCAGGAAAATTACCTTCAAAGCCTCAGTGATAGATAGCCTCTTGAGCTATGCTAAGACCTTTTATCCAAATGAGGGTATACTTCTTCTCAGGGGAAAGATAAGTA
>JBNAWJ010000094.1:0-6133 GCA_049699795.1 Nitrososphaerales archaeon
GACTATCCGATAATTAAAGGTGAAGAGCCAAGCTAATTTATAAAAAAGATCAACTATTAGCTAAAGCTTAGACCATAATAAAAGAGAAGTGAAGAAAGTACATAGGTTCTTTTATCCAAGCTTTAAACTGTTTCAGTGGGATATATCAGATTAAATTAATAGACTTATTCAGACACTATTCTAGTCTTAGTAATTTCGGTCTGTCATCTTTTCCCCATTAAGCCTATATATCCTATCTTAACTAATTTTTTTGTCAAGTTGGATGAGCAAGATAAAACTACTAATACTCATTTGCCTATTATTACTGCTCGTTCCAACTGTTTATGCTCAAAATGAAATTATAACATTAAATCCATTCTTAATCCCTTTTTACACTTTAAATTCTTTGATTAGGATGCTCATCGCCTTTCTAATATCTCTAGCCTTTGCTATAACTTATGGCATAATCGCTGCGAGGAAAGCGAGAGCAGAGAAGATGCTGATCCCTATTCTCGATGTTCTCCAATCAGTGCCTATTCTTGGCTTCTTCCCTGTTGTTGTCTTCTTTTTTATAGCCCTTTTTGGTGGTAGTTGGCTTGGAGTAGAATTTGCTGCAATATTTCTCATCTTTACCAGTATGGCTTGGAACCTCACTTTTGCGGTTTATGAGCAAGTGTCATCGATACCAAAAGATATAGAAGAAGCATCAGAATCTTTTGGCGTTAAAGGCTGGACGAAGATCAGGAGACTGTATTTACCAGCAAGTGTTCCCAAATTAGTTTATAATGGTATAATGTCTTGGGCTGGTGGATGGTACTTTCTTGTTGCGGCTGAGATAATATCTCTTGGCTCAAAGACTTACACTCTTGCAGGAATAGGGAGTTTCCTTGCTAACGCTACTTATAGGGGGGATTTTGGAAACGCCTTTTTAGGACTAGGAGCCCTTATTACAACGATTTTACTCATAGACATTTTTATATGGAGGCCCTTAGAGGCTTATGCAAACCGTTTTAAATATGATTATGTTTCTGCTATTGAACCTTCAAAGGAATTCGCTTTTCCTCTCTCTAGATTGACAAGTTTCTTAGTCAGGTATCCAAGGCCTCTTATACATACATTATCGGGCAAGATTGTAACAATCTTTTCAAATGCTTTCTCTATAGCAGGTAATTTTTTCGCAAAGGTCTACAGTAAATTAATTGAAAACATTATAGTTACAAAGATATTTTCATACTCTGTTGTATTGGTTTTATTTTCTGTCTTTGCCTATGGATTAGCCTTACTGATATTAGAACAAGGTCCTCTTTTTATAGAGTCTTTTAGACTACTTTTTGTAGAGAATGAAACTGCTCAGTTAGTCTTCTCCATGCCTTCAGCCATAATCTTATCGATGGCACGCCTCTCTGTAGCTTACTTGATAGCAGTAGCATGGACCCTTCCTGTTGCCATAAAGATCTCCAAGAGCCCAAGATTGTTCAATTCTCTTATGCCACTTTTTCAGACTTTTGCCGCCATCCCTGCTGTGGCCTTCTTCCCCCTCATATTTGTTTTGTTGATAGGCTTACCTTATGGGCAAGAATTTGCATCTATTCTACTCATACTTACAGGAATGCAGTGGTATCTACTCTTTAACCTTATAGGAGGAGTGAAATTAATCCCTGGCGATATAGAGGAGGTTGCTAAAACGTTCAATGTGAAGGGGACGGTTTATTGGAGGAAATTTCTCTTGCCGTCTATCTACCCTTCATTGGTTACAGGGAGCATAACTGGCTGGGGAGGGGGTTGGAACGCACTTATTGTTTCAGAATATATCATGTTTAGTGGTAAGATCTATTCAGTTCTAGGGATAGGTGCACTGCTAGATATAGCTGCTTATGAATTGGGAAATGTAGCCTTGATTCTATTATGTATTTTTGCAATGATCGGTGTAATTTTTACAATTAATAGGCTTGTCTGGAGAAGGCTATACAGAATAATTATAGAGAGGTATAGAATTGAGTACTAAAACACAAATGGTAACACCCATTCTCGACGTAAGAAACATAAATAAGGAGTTTAATTTTCATGGCAGAAAAGTTCCTATCCTTAAAGATGTTAGCTTTTCTATTCATGAAAACGAGTTTTTATCCATAGTCGGGCCATCTGGCTGTGGAAAATCCACTCTCCTGAGGATCATACTAGGATTAGTACCTCCAGATAATGGCGAAATCATCTATAAAGGTGAGAGAATTCAAAGCGTAAACCCTCATATGTCCATGGTCTTCCAATCTTTTGCCCTCTTGCCTTGGTTAAATGTAATAGAGAATGTCGAGCTAGGCTTGGAAGCTCAAGGCATACCTAAGGAGCAAAGACAAAAAAGAGCCTTGAAGATAATACAAGAGGTAGGGTTGGAAGGCTTTGAAGATGCTTACCCCAGAGAACTCTCTGGTGGTATGAAACAAAGAGTAGGCTTGGCAAGAGCGTTGGTAACAGACCCTGAAATTTTATTGATGGATGAACCCTTCTCATCTCTTGATCCTCTCATCGCTGAGGGTCTCAGAGAAGAGATACTGAAACTATGGAGTGACAAATCCACCTCGCCAGAGATCGTAATTATGGTTACTCACAATGTAGAGGAGGCTGTCTACTTATCTGATAGAGTAATAGTTTTGAGTCATAGACCTGGAACTGTGCTGTCAGAATTCGATATAGATTTACAAAGGCCAAGGAATAAGCGAGGCCAAGAATTATATGAGTTAGTGGATAAAATTACATCCCTCATAGCATAGAATTAATCGCAACCTTAAAATTCATGGTAAAAGAATCAGAAATCGGATGTCCATACCAAAAGTTCATTACAGCCGTCTTATAGGCCTCTTAGAGGCTTTAGAGGATTTTGGCGGAAAAGTAGATGTTGCTAAGATAGCTGATGACTTAAACTTAGAGCTTGATGACCTTCTTCCAGTTATTGAAGCTGCAGAGCTCTTGGGGTTTTTAAGAACAGAGTCCGGTGATATTTTGCTCACAAATGAGGGTTTAGAATTCTTGAGCGATGGGACTAGAGGTAGAAAGAAGCATCTTGGTAAGAAACTCCTTACGCTAGATCACTTTAAGAAGTTAATAGAATTCATAAATCAAAAGGAGGATAAATCTATTACAAAGGAAGAGTTATCGAACTTTTTAGCGGAAGAATTTCATGAGATTGATAGTAAGGCAGTATCTGAATGGACAATTGAATGGGGACGCCATGGATTATTATTGAGGTATAATAGCAAAGAGGACAAAATTAAAATCTTATGATTAGTCTTATTCCATAGACTCTCGATGCTTCACAGCACTCATGAACTGAAACTCTATTCTGTACTATTTGAAAAGAAGGACTAGAGATGGAAAGACCCAAAGAAAAGTTAAGTAGTTTTGACAAAGATGGTAAATCCATGGGACGGATCTTTCATAATCTTAATTAACTAAACCCTTATAAACAAATGAACATAACAGTAAATAAAGTGGTAGAATGTTTAAGAGAGGGAATTTGAAGACGATCACAATTCTGAAAGAAAGTAGTCTTCTACTATTGGAAGGAGCTGGTTAAGCTATGACGCTAGAGCGAGCTCCATTAGCACCGAACCCCGTGATCTGTGCAGCCTTTGGGCACTGTGGAATTGGAATAGGGGCTGAAGCCTACCGTTGGATCCTCATCGATGTTGGCGCTGACCCACGCCGTCCTGCTCTTAAGGGTGAAAAAGAACAGATTCATGTTCTGAGGAGGTATGGTGGAACAGTCCTTAGGTTCGGGGTTCCCTACAAGAAGGCTGAATTACCCCTTGTTCCCAGAGCCCTTCTGATAGACCTTGACCCTAGAGCTGCAAATCTGATACTGCAGTCCTACCCAGAACTGTTTGCCATGAAGGATAAGCATGCTCTCTACGGAATGGGAGGAGCTGCCAGAAATTGGGCAGAAGGTAGGTCAAGATTTAGGAATGAAATTGAGACTAAGTATGATGTGCAAAGGAGGTTTGAAGAATTATCGCCTGAGCCTGTTCGGGGCTTTAATATACCCTTCGCTATGGGTGGGGGGACAGGTGGCGCCTTCGCCAGTGCTTTCATGGAGCACGTCAAAAACACAGGTGGTGGAACCCAAGTAATGGCGACCATTGGAGTACTTCCAGAGTTTGGATGGGATCCTGTAATTTTAGGACCAGCGTCCATAAGCATTGTGATGAACCTTGACTATCAGATCAAGTACGCCGATATGCCTATGCTAATAGACAACAAAGCTCTGAGGAACCTGGCGGCAAGGTTTGGTAATGACCTTTCAAAGAGATCATCCATAGTGGATGAGCTTCCCGAAGAACTTGAAATAGGATGGAGAGATTATAGGAACATGAACCTAATACCAGCTCACGTGATGTCACTTTTCGTAGCCTCTTTTACAAGAGAAACGGAGTGGGATATGTCCAACTACAGAACTTGGTTGGCCAGCTCTAAGCCTAGGTTTGTATATCCTTGGCTCATTCCTGTAGTGCCGAAGGAGTCCGATATCGAGGGCATACTCAACTCCTTATCAGAGGCTAGGGATGGTGTGTTATTCGACTTTGAAGGCGAAGAGCCAAGTCGCATGGTTGGCGAAAAAGGTTCCTGCTGTGTACTTGTGAAGGCCCGAGGTAAGTTTGAACACGAGCATAGGGAGCGCTTGAGGAAAATCATCAAAGAAAGGTTCCCCACGGAGGACAAGAGGATAATCTTCATAAGAATTCCCTGTCTGGGAGGAGAGCCTGGAGGCGTGTTAGTTCTACTGAACAATAAGGCCATGGGCAACAAGATTCTATCGATAGCCAAGGAGGCTGAGGATGCCTGGGACGGTTACAAGGCTGAATATGAGAAATGGGGACTGAAGCAAGAAGAGTTCAAGCAAAGCCTCATCAACGTCGTTAACCACTTCAGCTGATTCGAGGTAATCTTTGGCATGGATTTTTCTGATCTCGAGAGCCTTGCTCTTAGACTTGAAGATGATGAGGAGAAGCTTAGGCAGGTAGAAGCTGATTTAGCATGGGTTAAAGAGGAGTTGAAGCAGAAGCCCAAAAGAGATCAAAAAGAGACTAGGTTCGCAAAGCTGGCTGGATATCAGTGGAAGGATGAATCAGACCTTATCAGGAGGGCAAAAGCTTTAGAGGAAAAGAGGGAGACCTTAATTAATGACATCAAAGCAAACAGTCAAAGTTTCATGGAGGGTTTCTCCTCAAAGGACCTTACTGTTCCGTTGGAGCCAAAACCTAATATTGAATCAGGAGCATTCTTCTTTAGCTATAGGAACGGTGTAATGTATCCTAGGACCATCAGAGTAATAAGTAAGCTCCTTGGCTTGTCGGTGCCTATAGTGCTTGAGCCTGTTACAATTTCAGAGCGCGGTGTCAAGGTCGTTGAGGAAGATCTGTACCTAGCAAAGGAGAAGATTGTAGAAACCTTTGAAGGTTTACAGAAGACTTTAGCATTAAAGCTGAAGCAACCAGTTAGGAGAAGACTCTAATCAATACAATGTCAAATAAAACCCAAGAGACTGTCGATTAGGAAACATAGCTCTACTTTAGTTGTCATTCTATCGACTCTAGGTACTTCTCAGCATCCATAGCTGCTTGACAACCCATGCCTGCTGCTGTTATGGCTTGCCTGTATCGTGTATCACAAACATCTCCAGCTACGAATACTCCTTTTATATTGGTTTCTGTGTTGCTTTTCCTTATTATGTAACCATTATCATCCATCTCTATCTGACCCTTGAAGAGATCTGTATTTGGCTTATGACCAATGGCTACAAAGACTCCTTGACAGTCTATCTTGCTTTTCTCCCCCGTCTTTACATCCTTAATTACAACGCCCTCGACTTTTTTATCACCAATGATGTCCTCTACCACACTATTCCACTTGAAATTTATCTTTCTATTCTTGAAGGCTCTGTTTTGTAAAATCTTGCTGGCTCTAAGTTTATCTCTTCTATGAACTACTGTAACCTTTTTTGCATACTTCGTAAGCATTAAAGCATCATCTATAGCTGTATCTCCTCCTCCTACAACTACTACATCTTTATCATTGAAGAAAGGGGCATCACACGTGGCACATGATGATACTCCTCTACCTATAAGCCTTCTTTCAGATTCTAATCCGAGCCATTTTACAG
>JBNAWJ010000095.1:0-6019 GCA_049699795.1 Nitrososphaerales archaeon
GTTCATAGCGCAGTTTATCGAAGAGAACAGAGACCTACCTGCAATTTATGTGCTAGACGGGAAAGCCCATCCCAATGACCCTGATGGAATTGAGAGGATGAAGCGCCTCTATGATCTATCTAAAAATCATAGCAATGTCTTCTTCCTTCCAACCTACGATTTAAAGATGGCAAAAACACTCCTGCAAGGATCAGATCTTAATGTATTCACGCCTTTTTCAGGCTGGGAAGCTTGTGGAACAAGCTACATGAAGGCTGGAGTTAATGGTGTACCTTCATTATCATCACGTGATGGTGGAGCCTTAGAGCTGATAAAAGATGGCGTTAACGGTTGGTTCTTTGGAAAAGACATAAGAGAACTGATAGACATTTACACAGACCCAAGGGCTGAAGAAATCAATAAGGAAGATTATAATGATTTCAAATCTAGGCTCCTAAGCATAATCAAGATGTATCAAGAAGATAAAGACAAGTTCTATGGATTTGGGCTAGAAGCCATAAAGACCTTCATACCAAAAGTGGACATAACTCATGTTCTCAAAGAATATTACAAGGGCATAATCAAATCATGATCTTTAAGCGATTTGTTTGCTTATCTTCCTGTCCATCTCTTGAACAGATTATGCTCTATGTTAAGACTGTCAAGAATCTTTCCCACTACGAAGTCTATTAGATCGTTTATGTTCTTTGGATTATGGTAAAAGGCAGGCATGGCAGGAAGAATTACAACGCCTATTCTTGCCAGTTTTAGCATGTTCTCAATCTGAATAGCACTGACAGGTGTTTCTCTTGGGACAAGGATCAACTTTCTCCCCTGCTTTATTGTTACTTCTGCAGCCCTTAGGATCAGATTGTCTGAGTATCCATTAGCTATCCCTGCCAGAGTTTTGGCGCTACACGGAACTATTACCATAGCATCTACAATAAATGAACCGCTTGACAAGGGTGATGATAAATCGTTCATTTGATAAACGTAGGTTGCCAGCTTCTCTATATCGTGTTTTTTAGATGACAGCTCACTAGTAATTATCTCTTCAGCGCCTTTACTTATTATCAAATGAGTTTCAATATTCTTATCTAAGAGAACTTCGAGAAGGCGCTTGCCATAAACTACACCACTCGCTCCAGTTATAGCAACGATTATCCTCATGATCTCAACTTATTCATAGTTCAAGTAGATTAATGTTACTTATCCAATGAGTTATTAACTAAAAATTAATGCTTATTGAAGATTTCAGCCCTTTAAGGCTGTCTCTTTAGCAAGTAGGATTTTTGGACCGAAAGGACAAGATGTGTCAGGTCCTAGCCAGTCTCCCTGAGATATGTATGCAGTATATCGACAACCACCACATAGTTTGCCATATGCACATACTTTGCAAGAGCCTTTTAGCTCTTTTCTGTTTCTGATGTAATTTAGTAGTTCATTATGAACCCAGATTTCTTCTAATCTTTGTTCAAGAAGATTGCCTAGTTTTATTGGGGCAGGTACACAGGGAAGCAAGTCTCCAGAAGCAGTGAGCCCTGCATAGGTTAAACCAGCCGAGCATCCACCGAATCCTGTTGCAAGTTTTCTCACAATCTTAGAAATTTCAAGCCCAAAATTCTCTTGAAACATTTTTTCATATCCTGATAGAGCTTCGCTTACTGTGAAGACTTTGCCTTTTGAACGTTCGTAGCCTAAGCGAGCGTAATAGGTCATTCCTCGAGCATAACACTGCATACCGAATCCTTCTACTACACTCTTGTAGAACTTGTGGTATAATATTTCCAGAGCATTAATTTTCTCTTTTGAGGTTACATCAAGATAGTATGCTTCTAACCCACGACCAGCAGGTATAAGTCTGTTAAGATAGAACCTTGTTGCTCCAAGCTTTTCTGCTAAATTCATCGTCTCTTCTAATTCATGGATGTTCTTTGAGTGCAAGGTCATAGTAGTCACCAATTCGTCAAAGCCTACAGCAGCACAATTTCTTATTCCCTCAATCGTCGCTTCAAAACTTCCAATCTTGTTTCTTAAGAAATCATGAGTTTCAGCCCTTGCGCCATCTAAGCCTATTTTCGTTCTTTTAATACCTACTTTAGCCAGCTTTTTAGCTACATCATAAGTCATTAGAGTTCCGTTGGAAGCAATTGTGCATAGCATGCCATTATCGTTGACTCTTTTAATTGCATCATAAAGGTCCTTGCGTAATAATGGTTCGCCTCCTGAGAAAGTGAGTATAGCTACCCCTGCATCACTCATGTTGTCTATTACTTTGAAGGCTTGGGAAGTCGTCAGTTCTGAATAAGAGGACATAGGTGAGGAATCTTGATGACGGTGTAGGCAGTTGAGGTTGCATCTGCTGGTGAAGTTCCAGACGATGGTTACTGGTGCTCCAGTAGGTTGTGGATATCTTATTCCGAAATTGGCAATTCCTTTCACTACACTTAACATGCATTTACGAATAAGAGAATTTTTCGTTAGCTATTTTATTGTGGTATTATCAACTCCAAGACTGAAGAAAAATAGACGAATTAAGGGTATTAAAGCTGTTGATGTAAGAAGGCAACTTTCACAGAAAAAACGCTGACTTGATGAGTAGAAGTCAAAGACCGAAAGCAGTCTCTCTTTTCCACATTTTTCACATTTACTTGTCAAATAATGTGCAAAAGATTTCCAAAGAGGGTTAAAGGATAGAGTTAAAGAGTGGTCGCTATCAAGTATTTTAGTCATTGTTTGCTCAACCGATCGTTAAGTAAACTTTGAGAATGATTATCTCCTTGCTGATTTAGGGGTTATCTTCCTTATCGTCCCATCTTTACAAGCCTTATAGACTGAATTGATTCTTTCTGTGAAGATTCCTGCTTCAACCACTCCAGGTATATTCTTTATTTTGCTCAACAGCAAAGGGGGGTCTTTGATAAGCCCGAAGTCTGTATCAAAGATTATATTCCCGTTCTCAGTGAATACTGGGTAGCCTTTCTCCAATAATCTTAGCTCAGGCTTTCCTCCAATCTTCTCTAACTCTTTTGAAACAAGATTTCGGGCAAAGGGCAGGACTTCTATTGGCACTTTTCTGTTCAAAGTTTCTACGAATTTATCTTCCTTAGTCAAAATTACAACCTTTTTTGACGCTCTCAACAATACCTTCTCCCTTAAAAGAGCGCCTCCTCCCCCTTTTATCATATTGAAATTTCTATCTATCTGATCCAAACCATCGACTACTAAATCGATTGAGGGTATTAGATTTGGTTGAGCGATTTCCAATCCAGCTTTCTCTGCAAAGATCTGTATCTGCAAGGAAGAGGGTATTACTGAAACTTTGATCTGATTCTTCTTTATGTATTTGCTTAAAGCATTAACGAACCTTGATACTGCGAAGCCGCTTCCCAAGCCAATTATCATTCCATCTTTTACATTTTCAAGGGCTTCCTCAGCCATCTTATCCATAATTTTTTCAGGTTTTACTTTTACCACCTTTTATGCTTCCAATTGCCATAATTTATAGCCTACCAATGTTCAAAATGTAATATCTCTTCAAGAGGCTTCCTATCATGAACTTTTCCCTTCACTTCATCTGGATAGCCTAATGGGGTCATGGCGACCACGCGTATACCTGATGGTATTCCTAAAACTTCTTTTGCAATTTTTTCGTCAAAATTCGCTATCCAGCAAGTCCCTAAACCCTCTTCCTTTGCACAGAGGACCATGTTTTGCATGGCAATGGCTACATCCACTTTCCAATACTCCTCTCCATCTGCTCTCACCCAAGCGTTACTAGGGTCTGCGCATGCAACTATTATTACTGGTGCGCTAACAAACCAGTCTTTGGGGTAAGATTCTCCTAGCTTCTTTTTTATTACAGGGTCAGTCACTACAATGAAATGCCATGGCTGACGGTTAGTAGCAGAAGGTGCAAGACGACCAGCCTCAATTATACGCATAAGCTTCTTCTTTCCAACTTTCTTCGACTTGTATCTTCTTATACTTCGCCTTGAACTTATGGCTTCGAATACATCCAACAATAACACCCAAAGTCAGTTCTTTAAAGAATTGATGGGTTTAATAATTTACGCTTAACTAGAATTACCCTTCAATATCTATCTGCTCTAGCCTATCTAGAGCTTGAAGAACTTCATCCCTCAAAGCCTTGACCTTATCCTCTACCCTCGCCTCTTCTGTTTTTGTTTTAGGCTTTTCCTCCTTTTGCTCTAACTTTGCTGGTACGGGAGTCTTTAGAGTAGGAACTTTAACTTCCTCAAGTCTAGCTTTTGCTCTAGTAAGCCTGCTCTCTATCTGTCCCATCTTTCTCTCGAACAAGCCTATGAGTTCGCTTCTAAGGTTCTCTAACTCTCCAACCTCTATCAATAGCTCTGCATTGCTCAGCTTCTCTTCTACAGCCTTCAACTGTTCACGATACTTGTTGGAGAGTTGCTCCCTCTCTTCCTTTGTTATTTTGTTTTGAACCTCAGCTTCATACACTCTTGTCAATGCACTAGACAGCAACTCCTTCTCAAGTAATAGAGCGTTCAACTCTTTTCGAGCCTTCTCAAGATCAGGTATCTGAATTAGCTTTTCTTCAGTGGTTAGAAAAGGGGGTTTAATGCTAGGAGTTTCAACCTTTTCTTTTGGTTGCTTTTTCGAAAACTTTGATAAAGCATAGAATATAAAAGAGCCAATGATAAAGCCGATTCCTAATCCGACCGCTAAATCGAATAATTCCATCTAATCAAAATAGTAAATCGTAAAGTAATATTTAAAGGGATTAGTCAAAGATATCCATTCTATTATGAAGAGTTTTGATTAAGAAAGGCACTACTCTATTCCCCAACGTTTAGTCATTTTCACTATGATGAATATTACAAAGGCAACGATCAAGAAGGTTATCAAAGCTCCGATAAAATGCCCAACTCTGAAGGGTCCGACTTCGATTAATTCCCATTGGATGCCAGGCATTACTAACTGAATTATGGGCATGATCAAATCGCTTACTAAAGCTTGAACTAATGCACCTAAGTATATGCCGAGAATGAAGGCAACTGCCAGACCTAGCACTTTGTATTTTGAAATAAAGTCCAAAAACTCTTTCCTTAAGCCTTTTGGAGGTGGTGGTGAAGGTTTCGGTTCGAGCAACTCTCTAATACGCTTAAGCTCCTCCAACATTTTATCCTCTTTCGACATTATTTCACTATTGTTTGGCATGCATTACGACAAATAAACTTTCTGTTTAGAGAACTCATTGCAAAAATCTCTCATTGTTATCTTCCTTTATGTTTTCCTATGCTTTAAATTAACGTTATCTGACCATGATGCTTTAATTTCATCATAATAGATTTTTGCAATGAGTTCAGAATGTATAGATATAATTTACACCACTTTCAATCTACATTTGTTTTCACATTCATGGCAGATTCTACGATGATTCCATTGTGAGAAAGATATCCTTGCAAAGAGCCAAAAGATGCTCAATGAAATCAAAAAGAGATCGATGGAGATGCTCTGAAATAAACTATCAATCCCAATTAACATTAGAAAAACTCCAAAGATGAAGAAGGCATTTATAAAGAGGCGAAGAATGGTCTGTTTAAGATTGAGTAAGGGAAGAATCAAACCTAGAGCAACTCCTAGAACACCTATGATTATGAAAAAGGTTGGAATGGATAAATTGCTGGAGAAATAGATAATAGCCCCGAAGAGACTTATCAAAGCCCCACTAAGCAAACCAGTGCAACCAGTGCAAAAGGACTTATCCTTTATTCGAAATTCATGAGAAGAAAAGTTTTCACAACTAGGATGGTGCCCATGCACTATCCTCAAGCCAAAGATAAAGGAAGCATTGTTAGAACTAATCGACTTTTCTTGAGTAATATCCTTTTTGCAATAAAATATCTTTGAACACTCCTTTGGCAAAAGAACAGCCATCATTCCTAAGATGCACAATAGCCCAAATGCTGAACCAATTATGGGCTTGCGAAATAGAAAATATTAGCTTTGTGGCTTAATTTTAATCTTTCGCTTCATTAATCTTTTGTTTTATGGA
>JBNAWJ010000096.1:0-5997 GCA_049699795.1 Nitrososphaerales archaeon
AAGACTAAAACAGAGAGGACGCTCAAACAATAAAGAATTAAGCCACAAAGCAATTATTATCAAACTCTACCATCTTCTACGACAAGGGTTTAAGGTCTTCTTGGGAAGGAATTGATTAATAATGCACTTAAAGAAAAGTGCAAAGGTTAGGGATATTATGACAACCCTAGTAATAACCGTAGAGTTCGGTGCTGGTTTAATCGAAGCCGTCGAAAAGATGAACAAATATCGAATAGGCTCTATAGTGATTGTAAGGTCGGGACGGATTGCAGGTATAATTACTGAGAGAGATATATTGAAGGCTATTGAACACAAACTCAAACCAGAACAGGTCAAAGTCGAGAACATCATGACCCCTGACGTTCATGTCGTAAGAGATGATGCAACGTTAAAGGAGGCAGCAAAAATCATGGGTGAGAAGAAAGTGAGGAGGTTACCAGTAGTACGCGGCAATAACCTTGTTGGGTTGATTACTAGTACCGATATAGTAAAAGCCGTTGCAGAGGGTCTTCTAACTCACGAGATGCGTCTATATTTTTCAGACATATTATTTCGATAATACGAACTCTTAACATAAACGCTTGATATAGAAGTTTAATTATTCTTTAATTATTTAGCGTTAGGCATCTGTCAGCTCGATTCGCTTGTCTCCATTCGGATTATCGACATTACCGCTTTTTGTATTATCGATAATTTTAGCTGCGTCTTGCACTCTAACCTTTTCGAGATTGATGCGATCCAACAAAGAAATAACTCTCAAGGTCTGTGGGTGTATTCTGGGTTTTGTAATGGAAGTTGATTATTAAATTTTAGTTTTTTATAAACTATTCTATACCTACTTTCTTATCGCTTACCGTTCTTGATTAACTTTCAGGTGATAAAATGTCAAAATTCGCAGATAAATGGCAAAAACCACCTACTCCAACAGTTGGCGAGAGAGTCAAGGAAGCTGTTAGACCTCCAGGTCCTTTAAAGCAGAGGTTAGAAGCAGCAGTAAGGCAGATTCAAGTCCAGATTACTAGGCTCGATAGCACTGCTAACAGATTAAGAGAGAAAGATAGCGGAATATTCAACAAAGTAGTTACAGCCATTCAAAAACATGATATGAGCCATGCATCAGTGTATGCCAACGAACTCGCTGAGATAAGAAAGATAAGCAAGATGGTCACTCAAGCTAAGGTAGCCCTTGAGCAGATAGTTTTGCGCTTGAACACTGTCCAAGAGCTTGGTGATATAGTCGTTACTCTTACTCCAGCAATGGCTGTAATAAGGAACGTAAAGACAGGGCTTGGTACTGTATTGCCAGAAGCTGAGCATGAAATGGGAGAGATCAACGGCCTACTAAGCAGTATCCTTGTAGATGCAGGCATGTTAGGAGGTTACACGATAAGCTTCGAGGCAGCTAGTGAAGACGCTGAGAAAATCCTTTCAGAAGCCTCAGCAGTAGCAGAGCAGAGAATGAAAGAGAAGTTACCAGAGTTACCATTAGGGACTAAGATTCCTACCACTGAAAGCATAAGCTGAAAAGATCGAAAATGACATCCGTGGCTCTCGTAGGGCTCAAAGAGATATCTATATTCATAAAAAAAGCCAGAGAGCTATGGTTGTCTCCATTTTTTCTTTTAAAGACTTACCATCGATTTTATGCGCACTCTGTTAGAGTTTTTGATGCAAAATATATGGGGCGATATTTTGAATTTTTTTAAATCCTTATTGAACAACGAGAATGATAGTATGAAGGATAAGTTATCTCTTGCCATCAGAGAGATAGAGATCAATAGGATGAACCTTTTAAGCCTAAAGGATAGGTTAGAAGCCCGATGCAAAGATTTTTTGAGGATAGCTAAAGAAGATGCAAGCGCCTATGAGATAGAGTATTCAGAGCTGAAGAAAGCTGTTCAAATAGTTGGTGCGAGTGAATTGGCGCTCAATCAACTCGCATTAAGGCTGGAGACTTTGAAGGATTTGGGCGATGCTGTATATCATTTGAGTTCTGCACTAAAGGCTATGAAGAAGATAGATAGGTCTGTATCAGAACTATTGCCTAGCGTCGAAGGAGTCTTCGATGAATTCAACTCTACGTTCAATGAGACTATTGTCAAATTACGAATAACGCCACCTTCATCATATCTTGACCTGAATAAGAAGGAAGGAGAAGATTTAGTCGAAGAAGCCATAAAATGTGTTGAAAAGAAGACACAGAAAGAGATTTTAACTTCAAAAGAAGAGTTGGTTAAGACTAAAAGAGTGGCTTTGTTGGCAACTGGAGAAAGCATGGATGAGACAGAACCTATTTTATCATTAAACAGTTCTGATCTTGATGGAATCATACTTAACTATGTTAACGAACATAAAGACAACTTGAATTTGATAGAAGCATCGACTTTGCTAGATATTCCATTGGATGAAGTTAAGCACTCTATTTTGAGGCTTCTACATGAAGGAAAGATTAGCTTCGAGAAAAAGTTGAATAAGTGACAAAAATTGAGTTTGGTTGCTGCTAAAGAATTAGAGGAAGCAGCTGGGAAATATGCTTCAGAAGCCATACGCCTAGATTCTCAAGGCGCCCATGGCATGGCGATAGTCATGTATCAAAGGGCTATAACAGCTTTGATAAAACTAGCCCAGCTTTATCCTGAATACAAGTTGAACAAGCTTTACCTGGAAAGGGCTACAACTTATCAAGAGAGAATAAAAGCTCTTCAGTCAGCCCATGGTCTTATCCAAGATGATTCCCAATTAGAAGATTCGAAAAAACACGATAATGTTGGCACAAGCTCTGGCAAATCTCTTAAGATGGTAGAGTCTTTGAAGGCATCTTATGATGAATTGGTGTTAAAAGAGAAGCCCAACGTAAAGTGGGAGGAAGTGGTAGGCTTAGAAGATGCGAAAAGAGCTTTAAAAGAGTCTATAATATTCCCAGTTCAAAGACCAGACCTTTTTCCATTGGGTTGGCCCAGAGGGATACTACTTTATGGCCCTCCTGGTTGTGGCAAGACGATGCTGGCAGCAGCTACAGCTTCAGAAATAGAAAGTGATTTCATAATCGTCGATGCAGCCACTATTATGTCAAAATGGCTAGGAGAAGCAGAGAAGAATGTAGCAAGACTCTTTGACTCGGCTAGGAAGATGCTAGAAAGAGATAGATCTGTCATAATATTCATAGATGAATTAGATTCTATGCTTGGATCAAGGTCTCAAGAGGTTGGAGGAGAAATTCGTGTGAGGAATCAGTTTCTTAAGGAAATGGACGGTATTATAGACAAAGGCAAGAACATGCATTTATACGTTATAGGTGCTACTAACAAGCCTTGGTCTCTAGACTGGCCCTTCCTAAGGCGCTATCAGAAAAGAATCTATGTGCCATTGCCATCTCTTAGGTCAAGGATAGAGATGTTCAAGCTTTACACCTCTCCTCTTAGACTTGATCCAAGTGTCAATTTATTAGAGCTTGCGAGAATGACAGAAGGTTATTCTGGTAGCGACATTAAGGACATATGCCAAGCTGTTCAGATAAGAGTTGTCTCAGAGCTCTTTGATTTAGGTAAAGCTCTGGATAAGTCTTCACAACCAAGGGAGATAACTCAGAACGATTTCAAGGAAGTTCTTAAGACAAGAAGGCCAAGTGTGAGCCAAGATATGGTCAAGGCTTATATTACTTGGAGTGAGAATTTCAAAGCATTATAGGACAAATTCAATCTTCTGAATAGTTTTGAAAGTCTTTAGGGTATTAGCCTGAACCTATCTCTTGGATAAAGCACTACATCCCTTATGTTCTTCATTCCTGTTAGAAACATGACCAATCTATCCAAGCCTAATCCCCAGCCAGCATGCACAGGCATCCCCCACGTGAAGACTTTCAAATGTTCTGAGAAGTCTTTTGGATCAAGACCAACATCCAGTAATCGCTTCTCCAACTTCTCCCTATCTGAAACTCTGGTACCTCCGGATGCAAGCTCAAGATAACTATACATTAGATCAAAGGATTCAGAAATTTCTTCGTTATCTTTCTTGGTCTCTATGTAAAAGGGCTTAAGGCTGGTAGGCCAGTCTATGATGAAGTAAAAGTCTCTATGCCTTTTACTAAGCCTTTTCAAAGCTCTGGTATCAAGATCGTCACCAAATTCTATCTTTAGACCTGATGCCTTTAACTCCTCTACAGCTTGAGAGTAAGTCATTCTATCGAAAGGAGTTTTAGGGATCATCAAATCCCTATTAAGTATTCTTAACTCATTCTCACAGTTCTTCAGAACGTCTTCAATGACCTTCACAACCGTTTCTTCCAATATGTTCATTACATCCTCTTTATAGGAAAAAGCCGCTTCAATATCGACACTTACAAACTCATTAAGATGTCTTCTTGTGTGAGATTTTTCAGCCCTAAAGTATGTTGATATCTCGAAGACCCTATCTAAAGACAAAGTTAGCTGCTCTTTATACAACTGTGGAGACTGAGCAAGAAAAGCCTTCTTTCCAAAATAATCTAAAGAGAAAAGGTTTGCCCCTCCCTCAGCTGCCTGCCCTATGATCTTTGGCGTATTTACTTCGATGAATTTGTTATCAAGCATGGTCTTTCTAATCGATTGTAAAGCAGCATGCCTTATTTTGAAGATGGCTGATGTGTAAGGGTTTCGAAGCTCTAAAGCTCTAGAATCGAGCCTCAGATCTAAAGAAGAGCTAACCCTTCCTGTAGGGTCTATAGGCAAAGGATGCTGGGCTTTAGAAAGGACTTGAATATCATCAGCTTGAATTTCCACTTTTGCGCCTTTAGCCTTACTCTCTTTTACAGCACCATGAATCACAACAGCGCTCTGCCTTGCTACCAGCTTTGCAGTTAAGAATGCATCTTGAGGGGTATTGCCTTTGATGAATACGACCTGGATGATTCCACTAACATCTCTCACAGTTAAGAAGATTAGGGAACCAAGAGGTCTTACATCCTCAACCCAGCCTGCTACTCTTATCTTCTTTCCTATGAAACTTTCATTTAGTTCAGACGCAAAGACTCTTTTCTCTACGTTCTCATCATCGACCAAAGAACTCTAAACCCCCTTCAGCAATTATATGGCACGGCTTAACTTCCACCAAACTGCTATATGAGGGTGTCTATAGCTATTGAGGATACTGTCAAGTTAAGCGCTAACTCATATAAAGAAAGTATGTAGCTTACTGTCTTAACTTGACATTATCGCTATTGAGCAAGGTTATGGCTGGCAATTAGGCTTAAAGCTATCGAACAAGATACTTAGGCTAATGAGAAGAGGTACAGATTCATCTTTTTATGTTCATTTGATTAAGGGAGAAAGGTCAACTTCTCCAGGAGACTTTATCGCTATTGCCGACATAGGAAAGGGTTTGCCACAAATTCTACCAAGGTCTATAGAAGTTCCTTTAAACTCTATGAACGGTATCGATAAAGATTTGCATGTTTTTACAACTTCTGAAACCCAGTCTTTAGGTAGGGATGATGAATAGATTATGATCTTCGACCCTCTAATGGACTTTGATACTTCTTTAGCACCTATTATGAATTTTCCTGTTTTCATGACTGTTCTCAAAATCTTCTCAAGATCTTTTTCACTGATCACTTTTCTCACTTCTCATGAAAAGATCGACCATGCCTGTGCCTACAGGTATGGGTAGCCCAACTATCACATTCTCTGTCACACCCTTTAGCTCTTCGACTTCTCCCTTCACAGATGCCTCAACTAGAGTGGGAACCGTTATCTCAAAAGCGGCTCTAGCCAGTATACTAGGCTTTTTTCCAGCTATTCCATGCCTCCCTATCTGTTGGAAGAAGCCTTTAGAAGTCATAAGGTCTGCGATGAGTAGCACATGCCTTATATCTACCTCAAGACCTTGTTCCTCTAACGTGTTCATGATCTCCTTCACAAGGGCTGTTCTAGCGGCCTCTATTCCTAGAGTGGTTTCTATCTCATAGATTGAGTTGGTGGTTGTGCGTTTAGGATCTATGCCATCTATTCTTAAGACCTTCGC
>JBNAWJ010000097.1:0-5984 GCA_049699795.1 Nitrososphaerales archaeon
GGACCATGGCAGTACTGATTCCAATAACTCTTCCATCGCTATCCAACAACGGTCCGCCACTATTCCCTGGATTTATGGCTGCGTCTGTCTGGATCAAGTTCTCATAAACATGGTCCTCGACTTGTATGTTGCGGTTAAGAGCGCTTACAACACCCGTTGTGACCGTAGGTCCACCCATAAGAGCGAAAGGATTGCCTATAGCGATGACGAATTGCCCTACTTTCAATTTATCAGAGTCGCCCAACTCTGCAGATGGCAAACCTTCTTCATCAACTTTTACTATGGCTATATCTGAGCTAGCATCAGCCCCCACGAGCTTTCCTGATAGTTTTCTTCCATCGGTTAGAGTTACATCAATTCTATCGCTGCCAGCTATAACATGATGATTGGTAACTATGTATCCCTTAGAGTTGATGATGACCCCTGAACCTATGCCCTTGACTGGATGCACATGAAGGAAATAATCTCTAAGAAGGCGAACAGTGCTGATGTTAACCACACTTGGGCTTATTTTCTCAACTGCAGACACAACCCATTCATCAGGCGGTTCTATTGGCATGATAATATTATGAGTTTAATTATTAAAACTTGCTGATTCAATAAAATATCTCAAGCTGATCTAAATTTCTCTTTTAAGCTAAAACGTCTAAAGAACCCATAGAACAAGATGATGGAGATAGCATAGAAGGTACCACAGATCAAGAATGGTAGATAAAGAGAGATGTTAGCCATGATGTAGCCTCCAAAGGTTGAAGTTATAGAGTAAGGAAGGTTCCATGCTATACCCGTTATGCCTGTGGCGGATCCTCTCTCTTCTGGAGCAACGTTATTCATCAAAAAAGACATAGATATAGGATTGGACACATTCATCAAGAAGTTTCTGAATACGAATAGGATTGCTACAATACTATAATCACTTATGAAAGGTATTGTGAACATTAGTCCTGTAGCTATACTCATAGTCAAAACTATGCTGCTTATCATGCCAAGAGAATCTGAGAGCTTAGGAGCTGTAAGATAAGATAAAGCCATGACGCCATTTGCAATAGCGAACAACGGACCTAAAACTACTTCATCCAATCCAAACCTTAAGTAAAACCAGAGAGAGAATAGAGGTATTATAAAACCAGCTCCTAGACCTATCAAGGCATCCACGAGAGAGATTTTGGCGATGATGTTTAACGATCCTTTTGGGAGAAGCCTTCTTTTTTCCTTATGATAACTAACATCCTTGATCAAAGCAAGAGGCAAGAATGAAAGAATCAAAAAGGCGGTGGCAATAGCGAACATAGGTCTGTATGAGAATAATTCAGAAAGGTTGAACCAAACTCGAAAATAGTTTGGTAGACTGCTTAACAAAGCTCCAAAGGTGTAAGAAAAGGTTGACGCAAAGAAGGAAAGACTAAAGGCTAAAGTTCTTTTTTCCTCAGAAGATTTCTCTGCCAATAAAGCGTTACTGGAAGGGTAGAACATAGCATTGCCAATGCCTCCTATTATTCCAGATATTAGGAGGAGAGGATAGTTTATGGTAAAAATATATACCATGTAGAAGATGGATTGAAGGATTATCCCTAGCGTTAGAAAGAACTTTCTCCCATATCTATCGCTCAATATGCCAAAGGGAACAACCAGAGTTGAACTTGCTAGACCAAAGGCAGTATAAAGTGCTCCTATCATAGTTCCTTCCATCCTTGCCTTATCAAGATAGATGGGTTGAATGACCAGAAGAAAGCTGAAGGGTAAAGCTACTAGGCTATTTACTATGATGAGTAGTTTAGCATCTTTCTCAATCCCACCATAATATTTTATGGCATTTTGAGTTCTTTGTCGAGAGAGTAATCGCATTCCTATGCTCAGACGAAGTGGCTTTAGTGGTATATAAACAAAAATAAATAAAACTAATTTCTAATTCGTTTGATGAAATTTATACAAATTCAGTATGGCTTTATGGTAGATTTCAATACTCGAGAGATACTCTGAGATTTCGATGCATTCTTTGTGCGTGTGAGATAGATGGGGATTTCCTGGACCGTAGGTAACTACAGGTACTCTAAAGGCATGCCCATAGGCATTCATATCTCCTGTGCCAGTTTTTCTCAATAACATAGGTCTCTTCTTCGTTATTTCAGATATTGCTGCAGTTAAAGCTTTTACAAGAAGTGAATTTCTATCAGTCTCAAAGGGCTCTGTCATATCTCCCACTTCTATCTCAATCTTCGGAAAAGACAAATCTGTTTGGTATTTCTCAATTATCTTCATTAAGTCTTGATAAACAGTTGAGCAAGACATCTGAGGGGGGATTCTTATGTCTGTAGTTATCTTGCATGTACCAGGTAAAACGTTATGAGATGTTCCTCCCCTTATCTTTGTGATGCATGCTGTTAATGAATCAAAGCGATTTTTTTCATTCTTTTTCTCTGAAGCATAGGCACGTATTGCGTTCCAGACATCAAATGCCTTCTCAACAGCATTTTGTGACATCCAAGGGGCACTAGCATGCACACTGGCTGTTTTGCATATTATTGTTAAAGAGATTCGACCTTTATAACCGATGGTTATGTTTTCTATGCCGCTAGGCTCCCCAAAGATGGCATAATCTGCTCTAACATCATTCTTTATCAACTCTTTTATGCCTATTCCTGTGCCTTCTTCATCCACGACCCCTGACACTATGATTTTTCCGAAATCTCCTTTATCAACGAATTTTGATGCTGCCATGATCATGGCTGCAAGAGAAGACTTGGCATCTACTGCACCTCTACCAAATACAAGCCCTTCAGAAATTCTCACAGGTTGTATACCAGGAACAGTGTCCATATGCCCACATAACAATACTGAAGGAGAGCCAGAGCCTATAGTCCCTATTACATTGTTTACTCTATCGATTATAACATCTTTAAAGCCGAGGCTCTTCATCTTTTCGGCTAAAAATCTAGATAGAGGCTCTTCTTTACCTGAAGGGGCGTAGATTCTTAAAATATCTTCTAAAAGATTTACGGCATTTTCCTCCAAGGCTAAACTCCTATTTTCTTAATTTTACAAGATAATCAATTATCAAGCCTGGTATGTCCACACCTGTTGCAGGAACTGTATTCTTGAACTCAGTGGTATTGTTCACCTCATGAACCAAGAGACCATCAGGGCTTTCCATACAATCAACCCCCAATATTCCTCCACCGATCGCCTTCGAAGCTCTGGCACAGATATCCTCAAGCTCTTTCGTTATAGGGCAATTCTCTGCTTTTGCTCCTAAAGCCATGTTAGTCTTCCAGTTTCCCGATAGAGATACTCTATATATTGCGGCAACAACTCTATCATCTATAACTATGCTTCTTATATCTCTTGGGGGACGTTTAACAAACTCCTGAATGTAGTAGATTTGGTATAAGGGGAACATGTGCTCTCTATCCTCAAATATAGCCTCAGCGGAGTCTCTATCCTTCAATAATGCTACTAGCCTTCCCCAGCTGCCTATCGTAGGCTTTAATACAGCAGGATAGCCTAGTTTTTCAAGAGATTTTACGGCACTCTCAGGGGCAAAAGATAAGACCGTCTGAGGCGTTGGTATACCAGCTTTGAGTAAGGCAAGAGTGGTGAAAAGCTTATTCCCAGCAACAATGGCAACGTTAAAATTATTTACTACAGATACTCCTTTCGCCTCTAAAGTTGCTGTAAGATGAAGACTTCTGAAATAGCTTAGGCACCTCTGAAGTACAACATCCCCAAACTCCTTTTCATAATCGCTTTCTAAGAGGAGAGAAACATCTTTCGAGTCTATTAGCTTTAAATCCACTCCTTTCTTCTTCGCTGCATCAGCTATGACTTTCTCTTCCCATCTAACATAATCGTAAACCATAGAAATCTTACTTATTTTTTATTCACCCCAATCCTCGCCTACTACTTGTATTGAACGTATATCGAATTTACCATCTTCCTTTTTGTAAAGCTCAAACGAAGTTCCACAATCAGGACAAGTTACTATCTCTCCTTCTATTGCATCCTTTGGCAAAGGTATTTCTCCATCACATTCTGGACATTTCATCATATTCCACCCCCTCAAAAGCCATACCAGCATGTAGGCTTAAAACTTATCTTCAACTTTAAGCGCCTCTCCTTCAAGTTCTTCAGACAAGCTCAGCTCGAATAGATCGCCACAACGAAGCCTCTTCAAACCTTGGGCAAGCTTCATAGCCTCTTCCATGTTAGAGTTTAAACCCAAAACACGCAAGAGAAAGGCAGCACCATGTTTACCAGACAACTCACCGAATATGATTCGCCTTCTATTCCCTACAGCCCTAGGAGGAACTAGCTCATAAGCTGCAGGGTTTCTTATTATAGCTGCGATATGGGTCCCAGCTTTATGTTTGTAAGCATTCACACCCACTAATGGCTTCGATTCGGGAGTCCTTACTCCTGAATACATCTCAATTAAATCTGAAAGTTCTTTCAACATGTCCAATTTCACTTTAAGTTTCTTATTATAAATCATGGTCAACGCCACTACGACTTCAGCCAGAGGTGCAATGCCCACTCGTTCACCAAGACCGTTTATAGTGACATGGATCTGACTTGCTCCTGCTTCAAAACCTGCTAAAGAGTTTGCTGTTGCCAGACCCAGGTCATTATGACAATGAACATCAAGAGGGGTGTCAATTACATCCCGAACAGTTTTAACAAGATTATACATGCCTTTCGGTCTCAATATGCCAAGAGTGTCAGGCAGACTAATTCTATCTGCTCCTGCATCTGAAATCTCTTTACATATCATCTTAAGAAACGAAGGGTCAGCCCTGCTGGCATCTTCCACAGTGAAACGTAATCGAAGTCCATGACTCTTTGCATATTCTACTGCGCTAACCGATCTTCTTACGGCTTCCTCTCTTGAAATTCTGAGCTTATGCTTTAAATGAACATCAGATACAGAGTGATAAATAGCGATCCATTCTGCATCGCAATCAAGAGCTACATCTATATCCTCAGGCAAAGCCCTAACATGAGCCAATATATTTGCGCTCAGCCCAGCTTTGATGATCCTCTTACAAGACTCTTTATGGTCAGGAGATATTATGGGGCTTATTTCTATGGCATCGACTCCAAAATAATCTAACATCCAAGCAATCTGTAGCCTTTGCCGCATCGTAAAAGATACACCAGGGGCTTGCTCCCCTTCCCTTAACGTGCTATCCAGTATTAGCACATCCCCTAAGGAGTCATCATGAATATCGTTGTAATTATTCGCTAAGCTCCTCGATTCGATTTCAGTCATGATTGGTTCATATTTCGAATTAATCAATTCTAATTACATCCATATTAGTCATAATAATTAGGGAAGCGTGTTTATAAGTTTTTTCTCTTAACTCCAGCTCCTAAGGATTATCATAGTGTTAGTGTTGACCACACCTTCTATACTGCGAATATCGTCAACGCATTTATTGACTTCAGCTATGCTAGGTGCTGAGATGTTCACAAATACATCGTATTGACCAGTTATCTCATGGACATCTTTTACTCCCTCTATCTTACTAAGCTTCTCCGAAATAGATGAGGTGGATGTTGAAGGACTCACTGAAATTAGAACTATTGCATTGGCTCTTTGGCTCGTATTAACTTCGACTGTGAATTTTTTAATAACTCCCTTAGATGTTAGCTTCTTGACCCTTTTCCTTATGGCGACTTCAGACAATCCTATCTTCTTTCCTATTGCACTGTATGTGAGCCTAGAATTCTCTTTCAACAAATCTATTATCTGCTGATCTATCTTGTCCAATTCTTCACCCTAATTCATAGCATTAAAGCAAAATTAAAATCAGAGGGATAAAAAACTTTTCATTTAAAAAAAGGATAATGTTCAAATAAGGGTTTTTAAACATCAAGTTTAATCATCTTTGTTGTGATGTATGAACGGTTAGGGGAGCTTATTTGAAAATTATTAGGGTGGGGCAATAATCACCTCCTCAGTACCTGAACAAGGTTATCCTCCTCAT
>JBNAWJ010000098.1:0-5869 GCA_049699795.1 Nitrososphaerales archaeon
TATCTCTAATTGGGTCAATAATATTCCTCCTTCTCGGTATTTTCCTTTTTTTCTTAGTTTTTCCATTCATTGGCGGTTTGTTGACCTTTATTGGTGCCCTAATAATGTACTCTGAAAAAACGGAGACCGTCAGAACAGGATCAATCCTAGTGCTTGTTTTTTCATTAATTAGCTCAATCTTCACACTAGGCGGTTTTATTGTTGGTTTTGTCCTGTGCCTGATCGGCAGCATACTAGGACTCACGTGGGAACCTGAAGTTGCCAAAGAACCGCCTCCTCTGCCTCATTTTGAGTGATAATCATAAACTTTGCTGATATTGAACTCATTGCAAAAATCTCTCATTGTTATCTTCCTTTATGTTTTCCTATGCTTTAAATTAACGTTATCTGACCATGATGCTTTAATTTCATCATAATAGATTTTTGCAATTAGTTCATTTTATCTTAAAACTGAACTAATTGAGTTGACTACATGAGCTCATTTCTCTTAACCCTAAGAGGTAGTAAGCATTCATCATGAAATCCTAATGAAGAAGGAGCAAAATGCTTAACTTAATGGCCCTTCTGCCTTCTTTGTATGGTAATGCTAGGTTTAACCGAGGCACTCCTCATCACCGAACTGGTTCTGTTAGTTGTGACAGTCTACCTCCTACTCACTAGTATCAGAGAGGCAAGGGGTAGGTCTCATCTCATAGACCAGCTCATAAAGGCCACGAGGACTTTCAGTAGGACCGAGTATTTCACCGCGGTTCAGGAGTCGGTCGGTGAAGCTACTAGCTATATCTACGCTGCAGTGACTGGGACTCCACCAAAAGAAGATGAGAAAGAGACCATCGAGAAGCTACTGAGGCAGTTCTCCAGAGCCTCGAAGGCTGGAGTCAAGTTGAAATTTCTCCTCCCAAAGGACCCTGATCGCCTTATGATGGGGTACATGTATAAGAGCACTGGAGGAGAAGTCAAGTACAACCCTTCCTTTCTAGTAAGCGACATGAGATACATGATAGTGGACGGCCGTGTAACGGTCCTAGGTTTTCCTGAGAGGAGTGGGCTAAAGGAACCTACCCGTAAGGGCTACAAGGTATACTCTGAGGGGGTCACTCTCATGTGTAAAGAAAAGTTTGATGACCTTTGGGAGTCTTCCTCATCAACGGACTATGATTCGTATCTCAAAGAGATGATAAAGGAGGCAGTTGCTCATACTCCAGGAATCTCGAACGAGACTCTTTCCTCTCTCTTAAGCCTGCCTGTAGAGGAGATCGAAAGGATCAGGTCCTCTTTTTAAAAAAAAAGCTTCGAGAATGGTATAAATTAGAGTTCAATAACTTAAAATAAGAACGAATTCATGATTTGGTGGCAATCTTGGTAGAAAGGAAGAAAGCAATATCAAAGGAACAGATAGAGAGTATTGCCTGGTTGGCAAGAATTGAAATTTCGAAAAAAGAGCTAGAGCTCTTCTCCAGGCAATTGAATGATATCTTAGCTTACTTCTCAAAAATAGATGAAGTAAATACCAAAATTATTCCTCCCTCTTACCATGTTCTAGACTTGGTCAATGTGTTAAGGAAAGATGAAGTAAAACCTTCATTGTCTGAAGATATCTTTCAAATCGTACCTCAAACTAAAGGAAAGTTTGTGAAAGCGCCAAGGATGGCCTGAGTTCATGCCTAGTTATATAGAACTGCCAGCGTATGAAATCATCAAGAGAATAAAAGCCCAAGAATTGATGGCAGAGGATTACATAGCATCTTCATATGAGAGAATCAAAAAAGTTGAAAAAGACATCCATGCTTACATAACTCTTACAGAAGATTTGGCTCTTGAGAAGGCTCGAGAGATAGACAAGAAGGTGAGGAAAAGAGAGAAGACAGGAAGGCTTTGCGGAGTTGGAATAGCTATAAAGGATAACATCTGTACGAAAGGGATTAGAACTACTTGCGCATCACGTATGCTGGAGAATTTTGTTCCTCCTTACGATGCCACAGTGATCAGTAGAATAAAGGATGAAGATGGAGTGATAATGGGCAAAGCGAACATGGATGAGTTTGCTATGGGGTCATCCACAGAGTTTAGCTACTTCGGTCCTACCCATAACCCTTGGGATTTAGGAAGAGTGTCAGGAGGCTCTTCTGGAGGAAGTGCAGCAGCAGTAGCATCCTTTATGGCTACTTTGGCCTTAGGCTCTGATACCGGAGGCTCTATAAGATGTCCAGCAAGCTTTTGCTCAGTGGTAGGTCTTAAGCCAACTTACGGCTTGGTGAGCAGGTTTGGTCTGATAGCTTATGCTAATAGCTTGGAGCAGATAGGCCCTATTACTAAGGATGTTAGAGATTGTGCCTTGCTTTTAAGCTGCATAGCAAGCCACGATCCGTTAGATAACACATCGGTGAATAAACCTCAGGAGGATTATACCAAGTATCTCATAGACGATGTTGATGGCATGAAGTTAGGTGTTGTAAAGGAGTTTTTTGGCGAAGGGACCCAAGATTCTGTGGAAAAAGGAGTTTTGGAAGCTGTAACAAAGTTAGAGGAACTTGGAATTGATCATCAAGAAATTTCTCTTAAGAATCTTCAATATGCTCTTCCATCATACTACATAATAGCTATGTCTGAAGCAAGCTCGAATCTTGCAAGATACGATGGTCTCAGGTACGGTTATAGAATTCCAAACAAATCCTATGACTGGAGTACTGTTTATTCAAAAGACAGGCGCTTTGGTTTTGGCTTTGAAGTTAAAAGGCGCATAATACTTGGAACATTCGCCCTATCAGCAGGATATTATGATGAATACTATTTGAAGGCGCAGAAGATAAGGACTTTGATAAAAAGAGATTTTGAGATGGCATTCAAAAAATTTGATGTTTTAATAGGACCTACTATGCCCATACTTCCCTTCAAAATAGGAGAGAAAGTTCAAGACCCTTTAGAAATGTATATGTGTGACGTAGATTTGGTCCCAGCCAATCTTGCAGGAATACCTAGCATATCCATACCATGTGGCTTCTCTAAAGGTCTTCCTATAGGTCTCCAGATCATGGCGCCCCATTTCAGAGAGGATTTATTGCTAAGAGTTGCCTTCTCTTTTCAAAAGAACTTTCCAGTATCGGCAAAGTTGATGAGTCATGAATAAAATCAAATCAGTAGAGATAAAGATCGGATTAGAAGTCCATTGTCAATTGACGAATCTAAAGACGAAGTTATTCTGTAGTTGCTCATCAGACTATAGAGAAAAAGAACCTAACACTCTCATATGTCCTATATGCATGGGCATGCCTGGAACTCTGCCTGTGTTGAATGAAAAAGCTTTAGAAGATGCCATAATGGTAGCAATTGCCCTAAACTCAAAAATATCTGAAAGGATGCTCTTCTTTAGAAAGAATTATTTTTACCCAGACATGCCAAAGAATTTCCAGATATCTCAGTACGATAAAGCTGGAGGAGTACCTTTAGCCTTAGGAGGGTATATACAGATAAATGGCAAAAAGGTTCGAATAAGGCGTATACAATTAGAAGAAGACCCTGGCAAATTAAGCTACGAGGGTACAATAGAATCTTCAAATTATACTTTAGTCGATTATAATAGGGCAGGGATAGCTCTAATAGAGATAGTCACAGAACCAGATATGGAAACACCAAAAGAGGCAAGGCTATTCCTTGAAAAGTTAAGATCTATTCTTGAGCACTTAGGCATATCAGATGGTAGTCTTGAAGGTTCTATGAGGTGTGATGCCAACATATCTTTGGGAGGTGGAAAAAGAGTTGAGATAAAGAACATATCATCCTTTAAAGAAGTTGAGAGAGCTTTAAACTTCGAAATCACAAGGCAGAAGAGCCTTATTGAAAGAGGGATTGTAGTAGGGCAAGAGACGAGGCACTGGGATGAGGTCAGAAGGATTACTATTTCATTACGCACAAAAGAGGAGGAGCAAGATTACAGATACTTTCCTGAACCAGACTTAGTGCCTGTTATCATCTCAAAAGATCAAATAAAAAAGATAGAGCAAAGTATGCCAGAACTTCCTGATGAAAGAAGGAAACGCTTTGTTGAGCAGTATAATTTATCGCCACAAAGTGCTGAAATCTTGACCCAAAGCAAAACCATGGCTGATTTTTTTGAAGAAAGCGCTAAGCTTTACGATAAACCTAGGGAGATCAGCAATTGGCTAACAGGAGAGTTCTTATCATATTTGCATGACAAGAGCATAGAGATGGATGAATTAACGCTTACTCCAAAACATCTTGTAGGTATGCTGAAACTTATAGATGAGGGTATTATAAGCAGGAAGATGGCTAGGTCTGTGCTTCAAGATATGCTATTAACAGGCAAGATGCCAGATGCTATTGTAAAAGAGAAAGGATTAGAAAAAATTCTTGATAGAGAATATGTAAGGAGAATTGTCGAGAAGATATTTAAAGAGAATCCTCAAGCAGTAAAAGATGCCATTGTTGATAAAAAAGCGATAAACTACCTCATGGGGCAATTGATGAAGGCGACTGAAGGGAAGATAGACCCTAAAATGGCTGGAGAAATTATAAGAGAAAGACTATTAGAACTTTCAAAATTTGCTACTTCTTAGCTAGGATAGGTAAGTATTATGGAAATAGAAGAGGTTTGTGCTAAACTTCGTTCTTTGCTCAAAGAAGCAGTTTTAAGAAACATGTCTGAAGGCATACTTTTGTCAGGAGGATTAGACACAAGCATTCTTGCATACTTGGCTTCTAATCATTATAGATTAAAGGCGCTCACTGTAGCCTTTGATGCTGCCCCTGCTCCTGATGTAGAGTATGCAAAGCTAATGGCAAAAAGCCTGAAACTTGAACATATCATTCATCTATTCGATGAGCATGAACTTCTAAATTCAATCCCTATAGTAATAGGGATTTTGAAATCTTTTGACCCTATGGAGATCAGAAATAATGTCTCAATATTTATTGCATTAAGATTGGCAAAAGAAAGGGGAATTAAATCAGTAATGACTGGAGATGGTAGTGATGAACTTTTTGCTGGCTATAGCTTTCTTTTTGAACTTAAGAAGGAGCAGTTGGATGCTGAGCTAAGGAGAATTTGGGAAAGCATGTTCTTCTCATCGGTTCCTTTAGGTAAGGCTTTAGGCGTTGATGTAAAAATTCCTTTCTTGGATTCAGAGCTTAAATCTTATGCAATAAGCCTTGATTCAGAGTATAAAATAAAGAGAGAGGGGCATAAAATTTGGGGCAAATGGATATTAAGAAAGGCTTTCGATGGTCTCTTGCCAGAAGCAATAGTCTGGAGGGTAAAAATGCCCATAGAGTATGGTTCCGGAACAAATCTCCTCACAAGTTTATTGGAAAAAAGGATAAACGATTTTGAGTTTGAGGAGAAGAAAAGAAGATATATGAAAGAAGATAAGGTTATAATTCGTAATAAAGAGCAACTATGGTATTATGAAATATATAGATCAATAATAGGTATACCTGGAATGGTTAAGCATAATGGTAAAAATTGTCCTTTTTGCAACTCAGACGTTCCTAAAACTACTAAGTATTGTAGGGTTTGTGGAGCCTACCCGATATGATTCTGTATTGGAGTGGTTGCAATGAGCAGCGTTGAAAAGGTGAAACAGATACACGAAGATGTAGACCAAATACTGAAGGACTTAAGCATAAAGGATCAAGAAATAGTGCTCAAAGAAGTCCATAAAATAGTTGAAAGCCTAAAAAGAATAGAACGAATAACAAGCAAAGTTAAAGCTCAAGCATAACAATTCCATACAAACGTCTAAACTGTTCTATTAACAACTAATGGAAAATTTTGAAAATATGAGGCGCGATATTTTGATAATAGTTAAGTATAATTCTTTTAACTTATCTAATAAGCGCAACTCTTATATTT
>JBNAWJ010000099.1:0-5836 GCA_049699795.1 Nitrososphaerales archaeon
TGTTTAGAGGGAGATATAACCAAAGGCGATATAAGATGCTCCTTTGAGAGGATAGAAGGGCATGCAAAGTTCATAACAAAACTTTGGAATATTGCAAGGTTCGTTTCCACCTTCCCAAGAGTCAACGCAAAGCCTCAAGATACTGATAAATGGATTTTAGGAGAGTTATCGAAGCTAATAGAAGATGTGAAAAAGAGTTATGATAGATATGCCTTCAATGATGCTGCAACTTTGATCAGAGACTTCACTTGGAATTTATTTGCATCAAATTACATCGAGATGGTGAAGGCAAGAGCTTACGGTCAAGAGTTTTCAAAAGAAGAGCAGAAAGCATCTTGGTTTACATTAAACGAGTGTTTAAGAGACATTCTTTTATTATTAGCCCCAATAATGCCCTTTTTTACTGAGCATGTATGGTCTACAATCTATGGTGGAAAAAGCATTCATCTTAAAAAATTTCCAAAAGCAAAGTGGGATAAGAGCTTAAATCGACTAACACAAAAGGTCATAGATTTCAATTCGTACTTATGGAATAAGAAGAAAGAGGAAGGATTGTCTTTAAAGGACCCCATCAGGGTTACGGTGCCAGAGAATCTCATGATATTCTATAAAGATTTGAAAGCCATGCATAACATTATCGATTGAAAAACTAAATTTTCACAAATTAGAGGAAGCTTTTTAACCTCTATCTTTTATCATCAATAGGCTAATTGAAGCTCCCTAAGATCAAGATTTCAGCCCTAAAGCAAGTAGTAACGAAGCCCAAGGTAAGAAGGCGAACTTTACTAATATCTCTAATACTCATAGTATCCTTCTCATCCGCTTTGATTATAAGAATGGCTCCTGCAAATTATGGCTTTTATCTGAATGAATTTGATCCTTATTTTGATTACTATGCCACTAATTTTATTGTGAACAACGCTGAGAAATATGGACTAGGAGTTGTTTTATCAAATGATCCAAACATCAACTACTTTCTATGGCACGATTATATGACTTGGTACCCAGAAGGCCGCGATGTAGCGGCTACATCTCAAGGAGGGTTACACTTTGCTGGAGCAATACTATTTTTGCTCTTCAAGGATTTTGTTGGAATAAACATTTCCCTTTACGATTTTCTTGTTTTGTTTCCGGTCTTCTTTGGAGCGTTAACAGTTTTTGCGATATTCCTTCTCACAAGGAGAATCGCAGGCACTACGGCGGGTCTTCTTGCCTCTCTGATAGTAGCATTTTCTCCACCGTTGATAGTAAGAGGAAACCTTGGCTGGTATAAGTCCGAGCCCTTTGCATTATTCTTGACAGTCCTTTCAGCCTATTTCTTCCTAACTATATTCAGCCCAAGGATAAAAAAGACAGGTCTTGTCTGGAGAGCTATAGCATCAGGAATTTTGCTAGGCTATGCAAGTGCGTCTTGGGGAGGAGTCCAGTACTTCAATGGTGTAATGGGATTAGTTTTTCTAATTGCTCCTTTTCTTGATGTCGATCTAAAGAGAGTAATATATTCTGGTAGCATTTTCATTGCATCAGACCTTATAGCAGCCTCTGCCTTTCCAAGGCCTGGGCCTGGCATAATACTCTCTTCAGGTCTTGTCCTACTCGCTGGTCTTGCCTTTGCCATGATAGGTCTTTATGTGAAGAGTGTAACGGAGCCAAAGGATCATAGAAAAGCTCTCATAATATCCTTGGTAGCTTTTGCTTTACTCGGTCTATTTTTCGTCAGTACTGGCTTGATACCAGGGATTAGTGGTAGATACCTTACAGCAATATTCCCATTTCAAAGAACTGCCGATCCTTTAGTAGAATCGGTGGCTGAGCATCAAACCTCAGCGGGCGTCTATTTCTTCACTTCGTTCTGGATTCTGATCTTCTTAGGCGCTTTCGGAGCTTTTATGATGTTAAGGAAGAAGACCATATTCTCAGCCTATGCTTTGATCCTAGGAATTACCTCACTCTATGTAGCGTCGTCTTTCTCCAGGCTCATGGTATACGCTTCCATAGCCTTTTCCATACTTGCTGGTATAGGTTTCAGTGAACTATTATCCTCCCTGCTTAAGCCTGCGGCACCCACAATAACAAAAAGGAAGATAAAAGCCTATGCATTAAGGCCTGAGGTAAAGGTTTTCTCTGCCATCTTTATCATAGCCCTTCTAGCATCTGCCAACTATTATTGGTTGCCACAGTATGATGCACCTGTCTCCATAGTCATCTCAGGTTTGCAGTATGATCCAGGCTTTGCTGTACCAGATTGGCTAGAAGCATTAACATGGATAAGAGAAAATACTCCTGAGAATGCTGTAATAATAGCATGGTGGGACTATGGCTACTGGATAACCGTAATGGGAAATAGGACTAGCTTGGCTGATAACGCAACGATAAACTCCACTAGGATACAAGAGATAGGGAGGCTATTCTTGTCGAATGAAACCGAGGCTAAAGGGATCATCAAAGAGCTTGTAGGGGATAGACCAGCATACATCGCTGTTCTTTTCTCTGCCACTAGGTATCAAAACTTGGTATTGATAGGAGGAGTCTCGCCTTACCTTTTGAATCTGGGTGGGGATGAGGGGAAGATTAACTGGTTTGCCGCCATACCTCGCCTTAACGTTTCCCAATTCGTAGATGCTAATGGACTACCAACCGAATACTTCTGGAATAGCACAATACTAGGAAAGATGTTCCCAATGGACTACGATAAGACTAGTTCGGATAACTACAAGACTCAACTTGGAATTCCAGCTAACTTTCCAGCTCAGATAGGCAACTACACCATAAAGTATCAGGATAGTAGTGGTCTTTTGAAGCTTTCTTTTGCCTCCTCATTCAATAGCTATGCCCAAGTTTTAGTCTATCAGGTCATAGAGCAAAGTTAGACTGCATTAGTGTCCTTTACTTAATCCTTACATACATCTTTAAATTTGAGTAAAAAACTTTCTATAACAAAGGGTCTAATCGCCCATGAATAAGGAAGAAGAGATTTCAATAAGAGATATGACTATAGATGATCTACCGAGAGTTTTTCATATCGGAGAAGAGATCTTTACTAGCGAAAGATTCCCTCTGATGTATAGAACTTGGGATCAATTTGAGATAGCCTCTTTATACACTACTGATGCAGAATTTTGTGTTGTGGCTGAAAGGAACAAAAAAGTAATTGGATTTGCCATGGCTACCACAATAAGGAAACCACGATCAGCTTGGAAGTATGGATACGTGGTCTGGCTGGGCGTGAAGAGAAGATATCATAGGCATGGAATTGGTGAAAGATTGTATAGAGAAGTAGAGAGAAGGTTGGAGCAAGCAGGAATAAGGATGATGATAGTGGATGTTGAGCAAGGAAATGATGGGGCCTTAAAATTCTTTGAAAAGATGGGCTTCAATACAAAAAAAGAGTATATTTGGATGACAAAGACTCTCTAAAAGAGTACTTTATTCGTTCTTTTCTAAATACCTATCTTTGACCCTATATCTGGCATATTTGTCATCGGGAGAAAACTTGGCAGGATGGGGAGAAATAGTTTCGCTACCACATTTAGGGCATTGCTTTTTTAATGTATAAATGCTACAATTTGGACATTTCCTCAACAATTTCTCCAAAGGCATCATCCTTCTTTCTTAAAGGAAAAGCTCCCTCCTTTCTTTTCTATGCTTTCCTTTACTTTTTGAGTAGCTAACTCTAATGCTTTCTCTGCTACCTTATAGTTCTCAGCCTTAACTTCTATCCTATATCTTGGTGCGCCCAAATACCTTATATTGATCTTAGCTCCACTACTTTTTACATTTTCAGCCTCCGAAAGGGCTGATTTTATTTTCTCTATTCCATCAGACGAATCAGATTTTAACTCGATGATCCCATGAACCTCTACAGTTGGGATTATTACCTTCTCTTTTGCTATAGTCTCTAAAGTTGAAGCGTAATCTTGGGGTAGGTTCAATTTTTGAAGAACTTTAATACCTTTTCTTGATACTTCTTCAACAGCATCGTACAAAGCTCCAAATTCTTCTATTAAGAGCTCCCTGTACTTCATTCTTGCTTCTTCACTCAAATTTAACTTGCTTTCTACTAGCTTCATTACGCCGTCTGCCTTCTCGGCTTTTTTAATCTCTATGAGTTTCTCTCTTCTCTCTTCTCCAGTAACCTGTCTTAGGGACAAGTCTATCTCCTTTCTTTGCTTGCTAACCCTTATGACCTTGAGGACTATCTTCTGACCTAGCCTCACATACTTCTCTATACTTTTTACCCATCCTGTCGATATTTCAGATATATGCAAGAATCCGTTCATCTCTCCGTATTCATCCAGTGTAACGTAAACACCATGAGGAGTTATACTCCTAACCGTTGCCAGTACAAGTTCTCCCTCTTCAGGCAAATGTACTGCTGCTTCCATTTCAATCCAGCCTTTTTATTATAGTACCAAATATCTTAGCCTTACCGCCAGTTCTTTGAGCAATGAGGTTGTCACATATTTTACATTTTATATCTACCGTTGATGATGAGAATACAACTTGCTCATTCCCACAATTAGAGCATTTGATAAGAAGGTAGGCACTTCTTGGTTTCGGTATAAGTATTCTCTCTTTTTTCATAAAATCACCTTCTACTGAACTATCTCCATCTTCTTTAGCCTAATTCCATACCTCATAATTTGATGCCCACAATCTTTGCATTTGAGCTTCAGTGTTTGCTTTTTCGTCGTCTTTGCGCTTCTCTTCAGCTCTGGGAATTTTTGACCACCATATCCTTTTTTATCCTCAGCATGGTGTCTTGCTCCTTGTGCTGTGGATCTCTCTTTACCCTTCTTGTAAATGATCACACTATGCACGGTATGGCGCTTGCAATGGGAGCAGTAGGTTCTTATCTCCTTTGGAACTTTCAATTTTTACACCTTCTTGAGGCTTATCAATAGATTCTTGGGCTTTTATCGGTATATGAATTTAACCATCATCATCTTGCCAGTTTTATGATTAATTATGCTTTGTGGCTTAATTACTAATTTCGAATTTATTGTTCCATTGTAGTCCTTTAGAGTAAGAGTTTCGAAAAGATAGTTCACGCATGAGGGCGAAAATCGGAACATAGCCTACGAAAAGTCGGAATTAAGCCACAAAGCAATTAATTAACCTTATAGATAGCATTTAGGCTTTATCTTTAAGCGTATTAAATTTGCTAAAAATTCTTTATTGGTTTTACTACTTGCATTCATTTACCCATACCTCACTCACTATTTTCTGTTTTGTCAATGGTTCAGCATTCTCCGAAGGAATGATGGCAACGTCTCCTTTGTTAAAAGGTCCATATTTTCTTTCATCTATGCCCATAAATGGTGGAGAAGGTTGCAAAAACCTAACCGCAGTAAATCTTGATGATAACTCTTCAGATATTGCATCCAGTTTAGAAGACTGACCTCTTTTTATAGCCAAGCCTACTTTCTTCCATCTCTTGTTAAACAGAGATAAAGGTTCTATTATGTATCTTTCCTCAGAAGTTAGATTATCTGTATCTTCTAGGCGGGATGCTTTTCTAATTCTTAATTCTATCAATCTATTGGTCAATCTTTCAATCATCTCTCTCTCTTTTAATGCTAAGTTACTTACAATACTCTTCTCATTCTGATCAATTCCGTTCAGTATTTTCTTCATGTAAGTCACGACTTCTTTATAGAAATTCTTTGGTATCTTTACCAATTTATCGCTTCTTGATTCTAACTCTATCAACTCATAAATCTTGTTCAAAATCGGTTCGTCCATGATTAATCATTCAAAAATGGTCTATTAATACCTTCGTCCTTCTACAGTCGATCAAAAAGTGACCCTAGCCCCTAAGCATTAGGTTGTATAT
>JBNAWJ010000100.1:0-5828 GCA_049699795.1 Nitrososphaerales archaeon
AAAGACCTAAAAAAGAGGAGACGCTCAAACAATAAAGAATTAAACCACAAAGCATAGTTTTTAATCCGATGATGTCAAGATAATTTTTGGTCTTTGTCTTTTGTTTTTTGGTTGTTCTGTCTTATCTTTGGTTTGTTTTTGGTTTATGTCTGGTCTTGGTCTGCTTCTTGATAGGGTGTCTTTAGGAGGAGTAGGGTGGATTTGGAGATGAAGGTGGTTGCAGCCTTGATCTACTTTTCAGGGCTATCTTATAGGATGGTTTCTTCGCTTGTGGGCTATTCTCACGAAGCTGTTAGGCTCTGGTATAATGCTTTGAAGGATGCTCTACCTAAGCCTGAAAAGAGGAATAGAAGATGTATAGCTGTCGATGAGACTAAGCTCGGCAAGGAGCAGCTCTACATATGGGCAGCTAGAGACATAGAAACAAAAGAAGTCTTAGCCGTTAGCTTCACAAGAAGCTCATTAGATGCTGAAATATTCTTGAAGAATGTGTTAGAGCGCTGTGATAACAAGCCCACATTTCTAGTAGATAAGAAGCATTGGTATAGGGAGGCATTCGAAAGGCTAGGATTAGAATATAGGCGCGAGACCCAAGATTGGGCGTGAAACCTTCAAGATGAGAAACAGAATAGAAAGATGAATAAATCAAAGCTAAAGACATTCTACAACTGCTTCCCAGCAAACACATCCATCAAAACAATAACAAACTTCATCCAAACATACACACTCCTATACATCCTAACAAAAGGCTTAACTTGACATCATCTTTTAATCCCAAAATCAGCTTATTTAATCGCTATCGATTATTTTTGCCAAACCTTTTCCTATTAAGTAAACAGCGACCATTAATGGTAATGTAACTTTTTCTGAACTGTAAGGACCAAAGGAATTGCCCTTCAAAGTGAACTTTGGAGCTTTATCAACAAATAATTTTACAGGCTCATCACTTAATACGACTGCATCTATTAAAGGGTCAAAAGATATTAAATCATCACATCTCTTTTTCAGCATTCCAGTATTTCCATGTAATGTATTAGGTAATCTAAAAATTCTATGAATGTCTGTTGTGACCGTAACATCTATATTAGCGCTCAATTTGTTTACGATTTCTTTAGTAAAATCCTCAAACCTCTTATAACCCATCTTGCCATAGGCGTATAGAATCTTATCCCTTATATCTTTGCTAGTCTCGTTATAACCTTCAAATTCTAAATTTGAGAAGGAACTAGCTATTCTACCTCTCCAGCCTGGTTCATTAATCGATGGTAAAGATCTAAGTATATCATCATACGAAGCTCCTTTTGAGATACCTAGGCTCTCTAGACTTAAACCCGTACCAGAGATATAATCCGATATTTCATTCCTTGCCAACTGATCTAAACCTTCTAAAGAACTTTCCTCCACTGTCACATGGTATCCTCTGCTCCCTGAAAAGTGAACTTTGATTTTATCCTTTGAAATGCCAAAATCCTCTAAAAGAAAGTCTATCAACTTTATTGCTTCATTTTTAGTAGCATCTAAGCATAAAGAACAGACCCAATTCTCTTCGTCTATTCTCGTGCTTCCACACTTTGGACAAATTTCAGGCCTCTTACCTTTTCCCATAAAGTTACAATCCTTACAAACCCATTTATCATGCTCCTCTTTGCAGTTCGTTGGAATGGCATCGGCATCTATATCAAAAATTAAATCTGCTCCTTTCCAGCCTTTTTCATCCATAGAAAGGGTTGGCTCATGGTAATAAGCACAAGAATAATAGACTGAATGAGGGACTTCTTTAATAAGAAATACCCTCAGTTCCCCCTCGGTTTGAAAGGATAGATGTCTGATCATGACTTTATCGAAGGACATGTAGCCAAATTCTCTCTCGTTCATCCTGATAGGAGCGCTTATCTTGCTTGAGTTCTTATAGTAAAATTCTCTAAAAGTTCGCTTCAAAAATTCTATAGTCTTATCATCCATGCTTATCACCAATTATACTCGATCATCGGTCTTTTCCTTCTTAAGAGCTACAGGTTTTCTTCCGAATTGAAGGGGGTTCTTTATTCTATCACATAAAATTTTATCCTTAAAACATAGTCCGTGAGTGATCAGGGTTCTACAGCTTGGTACTTTGTATCGTCTTCTACCCCCCCTCATTCCAGCTATATGCTCGACTTGATACCTTGTCAAGCGCTCACTAAAGTCAGGCGCCTTTGGATAAATGTTGATAACTTCATCAACAGACTTCCCAATTCCAAGAAAGTAAGATGTCAAAAGAAAGCGCCCATAATGAGGAACATTTTGCCCTTTTTGAAGCAAATCTAATACGTGCATTACACAAGGAGGAAACATCCCTGGGGTAACTTCTTGTAGTTCTTTTGATGGCACGGGAGGTAGTGCTTTACTTATTTCATCTACTATTTCCTTAACATTCTCTGGTATTTTAGGTAATGATAAACTCTTCATTCTCTCATATACCATTCTTCTTATCTCTTCTCTCATCAATCTTACTAATTCATGAGTCTTAACGTAAACAAAACCTTTCTCAACAATCCTGTTGATGAGTTTCCATTCTGGTTTATGGAAATGAGTTGCTCTGAGTAAATAATCAATCATGTTCATCTTAAAGTCAAAAACATCATGCTCTATACTGATGAGATCCAAATTAAAGGCTCTCTTGAATATGTTTGAGATTATGGACTTCTTTTCTTTCTCCAGTAATCTTTCTGCTCTTAAAGATTCTGCCAAGGAGTATCTGTGCATAAAGTAATCAATTCCTATAGCTTTTACAAGCATCAAAGCCAATGGAAAAGATAGAATTTCTAGGTTCGGCTCCAATATTTCAATAGAGATAAAGTTCTTCTGAATCGCTTCTATAACTCTATCCTTTGCCCTTTTTAATGCTGGTTGATAATCATCTTGCCTTAAATCCTCTATACTCAAGCTCAAACCTTTAACGTAATCTCCAGCCTCCTTTAGGAAGGGATACTTCGCCAGATCCTCCAGTCCGAACTCTATTTCCATGATATGTTATCTCTAATGTAACCTTGCTTCTTAAACAATTCGTTATAATGTAGAATTGGGTCATGCCGTTATAATGTTTCAGAAATGTTTCACTTCTAAGATGAGATTTGTTTCACCAAACTATCTTATCATGATTATTACATAATATGATCTGAGGTGGTCAGATGCAGACTTGGAAAATAGGTGCAATAACAATCATCCTACTAGCACTAGTCGGAGTCTTTGCTGTCGTAGTCTATGGATATGGAATGGGCGGAATAGGAATGATGAGTGGACAGTATCAGCCATACAACAACTATCAAGGACCACGGGGCTACCAGGGTTGGGGAGGAATAATGGGTATGATGGGCAACAACTGGCAAGGCATGACGGGCTACTGCTTTTCATTCATGAACCAGTTTAGATATTATAATAACATGGCTTTTCAGCCCGACCAGGTGTTGATCATGCATTACTCATTTATGCCAAATATAATAACAGTAACCAAGGGAACTACTGTGACATGGACTAATCTGGATCCTGTTATACACACAGTAGAATCAGGAACCGCTGAGCAGCCTACAGAGCTTTTCGATTCAGGTCCATTAAATCAGGGTCAAAGCTTCAGCTTTACATTTACAGAGCCAGGAGTTTATGTGTACCATTGTGAACCAAATCCATACATGCTAGGCATGATCATAGTACAAGGTTAATGAATGCCAGATAGACAACGCTCCACTCTTATCTTTTTTATTCTAAGGATTTTTCGTATCTAAATTTATCCAACTCGATAAGGCTACTTCGTTAGTATTGCCATAAGTTTTAACAGTTACTATTCCACGATTAGCCAGCCTAGCAATTATCCTATGAGTTTTGAGCCTAGTCAAACCTGTCTCCTTTCTTATCCATTTTTGAAGGTATTTGCCGCCATGCTTTCTTAATACCTCTAATACCAAGCGCTCATCAGGCTTAAGAGTCTTGATGATAGTATCATAAGAACTTTGTATCGCTTGATTTTGCTGACTATCAGTATTTACTGGAGCAACAGGTCGAGGAGGAGCACTAATTTCTACATCCTGAACAGGAAGATTAGCCATATTTATCTCAGGTGAAGCTTTTACTGTTTTTATTTCAGGGAAAGCTACTAAGTAGACCAAACCGATGATCGCAACGACTGCAAAAGCTATTAAAATTAAAGGAACTATCCAAAAGTATGAAGGAACGTTGTACTGAGCAGGGGACGTCCAACCTCCCATCATTCTATTCATCATATTCCACATATTATCTATCCAATTCGTAGGTTGATTTACTGAAGGAGTTGTTGGCGCTAAGTAAAAATTGAATATTATAGCTGCTAGTAAAAAGCCTGATAGCGATGCGATCAGTAGTAGAAGAAACAGTACGGATTTCTTCATCTAACATCTATATGATTAGGATAGATAAAAGCTTGTGGTTAATTATTCGATTTACCTCTCCTCAATTCTTGGAGCAAGGTAGAAGTGCACTCTACCACCGAGATCGCTCAGCTTTAGCTCAAGCCTTATGGGCATCTTGCTTGAGTATTCGAGCAAAACTGCATCTGACGCTGTAGCCTTGATTATGCTCGATAGATACTCTATGCTATAGGTTGCCTTGCTATCCTCCTTTACATCTAACTCCAATAAATCTTGAGTTGCTCGCTCCAGAGTTACAGAACCAGAGCCTATATCGCTCTTTCCAGAGAATATCAGTCTATCTTTCGAGGCTTCTATTGTCACATGGTCTGAAATGGCAGAAATATCACTCAGTATCTTCTCAAAGGCTCTCTCAGCCATTGTGGCTTTGACGTTAAAGCTTAGCTTGGGAAGAGGCGTAGGTCCATAGGTGCTCTCTATCAAATGCAGCGAAAACTCTCTCTTATATCCATCGAGAATTCTAAGGACGAGCATTTCATCTGAAGTTGTAATCTCTATGCTATCTTTTGCATCAGCCCTTTTTATTAGCTTCATGAAGTCCTCTATTTTTATGCTGAACTTGAAAGGCTTATCACATTCATACTTTTCAAAAGCCGCTTTTGGCCACAAAAGGTCTATAAGGGCTACATGTGATGGATCCATAGCCCTAAAGGTTATTCCCTCTGGTGATGCTTCAAAAGTCGCTTCTTCAACAAGCGTTGAAACTGCTGATGAGACTACTTTCCATTCCTCTGATGTAGAGGTCTTAGCCAAGAATACCAAATCAACCCACCACTGATCAATTAATCGTTTTCAAGGGATTATTAGCCTTATTGGTTTTAATTATAGATAGATTTATCTTGAGCTATACACTATTGGAATAAATTTGCATAGGTGAAAAAATGACCATAGATTTTACCTTCAAGATAGGAGGAGAAGCGGGGCAAGGTCTACAAGCCATAGGATCCTTTCCAAAGCCTTCGCAAAAGGAGGGCTATACGTTTTTCTAAACCAAGACTACGAATCAAGGATAAGAGGAGGGCATACCTTCGTCCAAGTCAGAGTAAGAAACGAGCCTGTTTACACTCTTTCTGAAGAAGTGAACATGCTCATAGCTTTGAACAAAGAAACGATAGATTTACACAAAAATGAACTTGTCAAAGGTGGGGTGATAATATTTGATGGTGAAAAGATTCCTATAAAGGCTGAAGACAACTACTACAGCGTACCCTTAGAAAAGCTTGCATTAGAAAAGGGAGGTAGTAAGATAATGATCAACACTGTTGCTACAGGGGCTGCCATGGGCATGCTCGATTATGATTTTAATCTTTTGACTGATGTATTATCTGAGGAATTTGGGAGAAAAGGCAAGGGCGTTGTGGAAAGTAATGTAAAAGCTGCAAGAGCTGG
>JBNAWJ010000101.1:0-5820 GCA_049699795.1 Nitrososphaerales archaeon
TCGGACAAGGTAAGCAAAAGAAGTCAAGGGCAAGGATAAATTTTGCCCCACCCTAAATTATCTAAAAAGCGGGTGTGTCCAATTATTATTTAAATCTTCATCATTTTTTACTATAAGACAAAGCTAAGATGAGTTTATGAATTATTGGACACGTCCCTAAAAAAGTAAAAACTTATCTTGACATCATCGAAGATAAATAAAAATGTGTGCCTTATTTTGTAAAGCACTCTTTATAATGAGCTTAGTAGATCATCTCACCTTTTATGAAGGATTTTGTTCGCCTGTCTTGAGGATCTTCGAATATCTTATCTACCTTACCAATTTCTACAACCTCTCCATCAAGTAAGAATACGACTTTCTTACCTAGGCGCTTTGCCTGAAACATGTTATGCGTTGCCATGATAATCGTTGCATTAAAATTTCTATTTATCTTAGAGATTATTTCCTCGATTATGGCAACGTTATAAGGATCAAGATTAGCTGTTGGTTCATCAAGTAATATCAGCTCAGGCTGATATACGATTACCCTTGCAATTGCTACTCTTTGAGCTTCGCCTCCTGATAAAGTATATGCCTTACGCTTATCGAAGCCTGATAGACCGACTAGGTTTAAGGAACTCTTCACTCTCTCCTTTATCTTCTCCTCCTCAACTCCCCTTATCCTCAACCCATAAGCTACATTATTATAGACGTTAGTGTCAAAGAGTATTGGTTGTTGAAAGACCATCCCTATCTTCATTCTAATTGAGTGGCGCAGGCTCTCAGAGCTATTTGCATCTATACCATCAAAGATTATTCTTCCACTTGTTGGATAATCGAGGAGGTCTATAAGTCTGAGAAGGGTAGTCTTTCCTGAACCACTCGGACCGATTATACTGACTATTTCTCCCTCGTTCACATCAAAGGTTACCTTCCTTAGAACAGTTTTATCTGAAAAAGATTTACTTACACCTTCAAGTTTTAGAATGGTCAATTTAGTTCTACCTTCTCTTAAAGGTTCCTGAGATTCCACCAAAGAAGCTACTCACATAAACTCCACGTTTTGAACGAATCTGAAGAAGGGTCAGAAATAGGTTTACTATAAAAGCCAGGATCAATAGGATTATTCCTAGAGCTATAGCTTCGGCAAAGGCTCCTTGGCTGGTTTGTAAGACTATAGCTGTTGTGAGAGCTCTTGTATAGCCTAGAAGATTTCCACCTACGATCATTATTGCTCCAACTTCTGATATAGCAGCTCCGAATCCTACAACCATAGATGTTATTATACCAAGACGAGCTTCATTCAGGATTATTCTTGTCTCCCATATACCATTAGCACCGAGAGAGATCGCTGTCTCTCTCACCTTCACATCGATGCTAGATACAGCTGATAGCGTTATGCCAGTGATTATTGGCACTACCATTATCAACTGGGCAAGTATCATAGCCTCGGGCGTGTAAAGAATATGAAGAAAGCCCATTGGACCAGAGCTTGACAAAAGGAGGTATAATGCAAGCCCAACTACGACTGGAGGTAAGCCCATCAAAGTGTTGACAATGCTTACGATAAGGCTTTTACCAGGGAATTTTCTTAAAGCTATAGTTGTGCCTAGAGGTATCCCTATGAGTGAACCCAATATAGTGGCAAGTCCTGAAACTCTTATTGAGAGAAAGGTAATTCTTAATACTTCTGGGTCGCCAGAGAATATAAGCTGAAAGGCTTTGACTACACCAAGAATTATGTCATCCCATCCTGCCAATCTCTCATATCCATTATGATACCACTTGGCGGTTTCATTCCATTCTCTATCAATTTATTCACCCAATACTTAACTTCTTTTTGCTCTGACGGTAAACCAATAGTTTCTACTTTACCGAAGATTGGGTAGAAGATTTGTTCACCATTGATTTTAAATTTCTCAATAAGCCTTTGCCCTTCATCTGATATCATAAAAAGGAGGAACTTTTCAGCCAATTCCGAATTTATGTTAGGATATTTCACAGGGTTGATAATTATTATGCTATAAGGATTCAATAGAACATTATCCTTTTCGACTAGAAGTTTAAGGCCCCCAATTTCCTTCTTTAACTTTATCCATGTACCCCTGTCTGTAATCGTATATCCTTGCTCTTCATTGGCTATTCGAATAGTTGGTCCCATTCCCTGCCCAGTTTCAAGGTACCATGACTTGCCCTTTGGAGATATACCAGCATTGCTCCATACTCTAAGCTCTAAAGCGTTTGTCCCAGATCCATCCCCACGTGAAACGAATACAGTCTTACCTAGCTCTCCAGCTTTAGCTATTCTTTGAAAAGCAAGAGTAGCGTTATTCAAGCCATTTATGCATGCAGGGTCTTCCTTAGGACCTATTATTATAAAGTCATTGTACATTACAGTAACTCTATGAGTGCCATTGCGTGAATTTATGAAAGCATCCTCTCTCGCTCTATCATGCACTAAAAGAACATCTGCATCCCCTCTTGATGCCACTGAAAGAGCTTGACCAGTACCAAGATAAAGCCATGTCATGTCTGCATCGAACTTTTCGTCGAAATAAGGTTTCAAATAATCTAAGAGACCAGTATCTACTGTGCTAGTTGTTGTCGCTATTATTAATCTTGGTTTTGGATTTGTTTGCCAAAAATAAACTGTGGTAAAAGAGACTATAATGATAAGAACTAAGGCTATGATTTTTAGAAGATTAGATCTTTTCATCGTTATATTTATCACAGTATATCGATATCGATATATCTTTATAAGTATTACGGTTTTAACAAAAATAATGGTAAAGCCAAGATATGGCTATGGTTTTAATGTATGGCTAGAGCATAATGGAAATTATCTAATAGGGAAGAAAGAAGCTCAAATACTTGAAGGTATAAACACCATAGGTTCTTTCATGGGTACAGCCAAATCTTTGGGAATATCTTACGCTTATGCTTGGAATACTATAGATAGAATCAGCAAGGTATTAGGAGAACAAATCATAGAGGCAAGAAGAGGAGGAGAATCTGGCGGAGGAGCAAGGCTTACTGAGGCAGGTTTATTACTACTAAAAAAATATAAGAGCCTTGAGAAGCAGATAGTCGAATCTCTTTCCTATAGAAAAAAGCCTATGATTAAGTCAAGGCTCTTTAGCTACGATATTAAAGCCCCAGACCTATCCATAATTGGGAGTCATTGTATTGGCATTGAGATAATTATCGATTTATTGATGAGGGAGTTAAAGTTTAACCCAGAATTGGCTTATGTGGGCTCTTCGGGGGGATTGGCTGCTGTAATGCTTGGAGAGGCTGATATTGCAGGAGTTCACCTTTTTGATGATGAAACAAGACAGTATAATGTGCCTTTCCTTAAAAGATACTTTATAGATGACAAAGCTGTTGTAGTTAGAGGATATCTACGTGAACAAGGATTTCTTTTGGCAAAGGGCAATCCAAAGAATATCACGGGCTTTAAAGATTTGCTTAGAAAGGATGTCAAGTTTGTAAATAGAAGTTTAGGATCAGGTACGAGAGCCATTCTTGATAGAGAAATGAAGAAAATTGCTGAGAGGATAGGGATAAAACTAAAAGAAGTATCGAAAAGGGTAAGAGGATATAGCATAGAATTAAGGTCTCATGTAGAGGTTGCAAAAGCTTTGAAAAATGGTAAGGCTGACGTTGGGCTTGGTATTAGAGCAGTAGCCGAAAAATACGAATTGGACTTTATTCCGTTAGCTGAGGAGTATTTCGATTTTGTCATAGACAAAAAACGTTTGAGAAAACCTCTTGTAAATTCATTCATAGAAATGCTAAGTTCTGAGAGATTTAAATCAGAAGTAGAAATGCATGCTCCTGGAATCAGAATAATAAAAGAGACTGGCAATGTAATATATGAACCATAGAGTTATCGATAGGATTTATGATTGAATTCTCTTTGAAAAGAGAGGGTAAAATACTGAATGTCTTTTTTCAAGAAAAAAGAGATAATTACTGTAAAAATCCAATTATAAGGTTTGAGGTTATAACAATGTTCATTGGTCCGCTCATTAGATATGTTAACATTAGTATCCTGAATTCTCCTCCACTTACACCTATCATTCCTGCAGCTAGTCCTATCATTACACCCATGATGAAGCTTACAATTATTCTTATTTTCACGACAACTTGGTCTCAATTATCAGTTTAATAATTTTGCTAATAGGAAACAAGATTTTTGCTCAGATGGATGCACCTTTTTCAAAGAATTTAAGAAGGGCTAATTGATTGCTATTCTTATCAATCATTAAAAATCTGTCATTACGCGGAACTGATCAACTTCTTCCACACCCATTTCCTGAAGGAATGCTCTTGCAGCTCCAGTAACATCTTTTGCTGCTGTAATTGCTCTACCAACCACGATGATGTCAGCTCCCGCTTTTAAGGCATTCTTCACATTACTAACTCTTATTCCACCAGCAACTGCAATCAATACATTTCCACATACTTCCTTTATCTCTTTGATGTTACCCCATGCGTACTCTTCATGCTCTACATCTATAGCCCTATGGAGTTCCACAATATCAGGCTTATTTTTCAGCTTTTTAAGTATCTCCACTGGATTCGGAACGTTTATGGTATCCATCAAAGAGAGAGCTCCAATTTTCTTGCACTCTTCCATGAACTTCTCCATTGTATTTATTGGAGCAAGTCCTGAAAAACCGATAACATCTGCAGTAGCGTCTCCTGCTATCCTTGCTTCAATGTTTCCTGTATCAAGAGTTTTTAAATCAGCGATGACGACTGATTCAGGTCTTAACTGGTGAATCTTCTGGACAGCCTCAACACCATACCTCTTTATTAACGGAGTACCAGCCTCGATAACAATTGCATCGCTCCTTGGCAAGGCTCTAATGATCCCTTCAACCCTTCTCCAGTCTGGAATGTCAAGAGCAACTTCCAGATAAGGAGGTTTCTTCAAATTGTTGATCCTGAACCCTATCATACCATGTATAGCTTTATCCTTCTCCTCTAAAACTTTATCTATACTTGGAAAATTCTCCATAGCCCTCCTCAATGCAAGCTTTGTCGCTGCATAGTTGTATCTGTATATTCTTTGATAGTCTTTTCCTCTTGGATGTATAAAGACTGAGACTATAACAACAAACTCTTCCGATCGTTCTTTAGGAATTATTCCCTCTTCTACAGCATCTGCAACTGCCTTGGCAACGGCACTTTGAGCAGGACCAAAGATTTTCTCTGCATCTTCAAGGTTTCTAATAGTAACTTTTGGTACTATGAGAGTTGAAGGCTTGGTGGGCAGATTCGGTCTTATTACACCAAGGATAGGTGTGTGTCCCATTCTTGGTTGTGCAATTGAGTTTGCAAAGGCAATGCCTACAGAGCTATCCTTCTTACCTATAATAAGATCTATATGTGCAATTTCTGGTTCCTCACCAATAAGAGCTTCTCCGACAAGAAAATCAGTCATAGTGATCTATCTTGTAGTCATAACCCGTTGCTTTTATAAATTCTACAAGCTCGCTTTTTTCATGCCATATTTTTACGTGAATAAAACCTCCTCTATCATCTAAACCCATTATTTCTCTGGCAAATGTGGGAAAATCAGGAGGTAAAGTTTTATTATTTCTTAAGAGATAATCAAGATAATCTTTAAGAAGGATTATCCTGCCTTCTTTGCCTTTCTCTTTTAGCTTTATCTTCAATTTCTTGTGAAAAACACTCTCTTCTTCAGCTTCTCTCACTCAAACGACCACATGATTCTGGTAAATTTCTGTATTATTAAGATTTTCTTATCTCTTAAGAGATACTGTCAAGAATTACCCTCCTGCCTTGAGGTAATTGTACCAAGCTGTAAAG
>JBNAWJ010000102.1:0-5685 GCA_049699795.1 Nitrososphaerales archaeon
GACACTAAGACTAAACGACTATCCGATAATTAAAGGTGAAGAGCCAAGATTTTTAATCGAACATGAATATTTTTAATAATCAATTGCCCGGTCTTCTTTAGGTGAAGACTTTTGAGAATAGCCTTCTTCGTCTGGGAGTATCCTCCTGTTCTTGTAGGAGGACTAGGTACTTATGCAGAGAATATAACAAGAAAGTTAGTGGACCTAGACCATGATATTTCAGTCTTCACCCTCAACCCTGGAGGCTTGCCAGTGAGAGAGATAATAGAGGGGGTAGAGGTTCATAGACCCATGATTGCAAATGCCACGAAGATCTTCCCTCTTTTAGTGACGGAAGATCTTAGAAGATGGGGAACCAATTTGAAATTCTTTAACGACGTCTTCATCTACAATATCTTATCTGCTACAAAGTTCGTTAACGAACTAGTTCGTAGGGATCATTATAAATTTGATTTGATCAGTGTTCATGATTGGTTAAGCAGTATGGCTGGGCTCATAATCAAGGAGGAATTTGAAAAAATGCCTTTGGCGTTCCATGTTCATTCTACAGAGTGGGGAAGGAGTGGAGACGCAGGGTCAGAAGTTGTAAGCCATCTGGAAAAAGTAACGGCAGAAAGCGCCGATGGCATAGTAACCGTTAGCAACGTAATGAGACAAGACTTAGCCCGTCATGGTTGGCCAGAAAATAAAATTGATGTGGTCTGGAATGGTGTCGACCCCGAGAGATACGATCCAGATAAGGTTAGCAAGGAAGAAGTCCAAAAACTACGTGATAGATATGGAATTGAGTCGGATGAAAACTTTATCCTCTTTGTTGGAAGGCTAACGTGGGTTAAAGGGGTTAGAAATCTAATACAGTCTCTTCCCCTCGTTCTGAATGAATTTCCAAAATCTAAGCTTGTGATACTGGGCAGAGGTGAGGAGCAGCGTGATTTAATGGCTTTGGCCGATAGACTAGGAATAAGGGAAAAGGTTCTCTATAGGTTCGAATTCGTGCCTGAGGGAGAGCGCATTTTACACTATGCAGCATCGGATGTTTGCGTCTTCCCATCCTTGTATGAGCCTTTTGGAATAGTCAGCCTAGAGGCTATGGCCATGGAGAAGCCAGTAGTTGTAGGAGCAAGAGGGGTAGTTGGATTTGTAGAACAAATTATCTCATCAGGTCCTGAGCAAAATGGTATTCATATCAATGGTCACGACCCGGCTGATATAGCATGGGGCATAAGGGAGGTTCTAAGAGATCGAAAAAGAGCCAGAAAATGGGGAGAAAATGGGCGAAGAAGAATATTGAATTACTTTACATGGGAAAAGGCAGCTACACAAACTCTTCGCGTCTATGAGCGCATACTGAACAGGTGAAATTTAGATCTTGATAAATCTTAAATCAATCCTTTTCGCAATTTTATTGGGATAAATTTGGAAACTCTAAAAGTCAGGGAGGTCCTTAAGGCTTTTAGGGAGCACTGCCAAAATGAGTGGGAAGCCGAAAAGAGTGGTCAATGGTTCAAGATCGATGACTCTTATCATGTATTTGTTTGGTCTAAGTCGATAGCCATTGCAACTCTCAAGTCCATGGCGTGTTTAAAAAAAGTTACATTACATGAAGACGACTTCTGGAAGGTTAAAGAAGCATCTTTTATGGCATTTATCTGCGCCGGAGGTCTAGAAGAAGAGGCATATGGAGTTCTTAAGGCAGACCCTAGAATAACTGAGCGTTGTATCTGTTATGATCTGGAAAAAAGGACTAAGATAGGAGTTTCTTCAAGCCCAGTGTTTAAGAAATTTGAAGAATTTCTTAAAAACAAGTACGGCTTGGAGTTCAAGTATGTCTGATTTAATAGATCAATAATCCCTAAATTCATTCAAGCAATAAATCAAACCTTTTAAATTATCTTTCGTCATCACGCCATCTGCAACTTTTCTTAATATCTTTTGAGCATCAAAAGCTATTCCAAGACCAGCCTCCATGAGCATGAATCTATCGTTTGCACCATCTCCTACAGCTATAACCTCCTCCCTCTTTATTCCCTCTCTCTTTATCAGATCTTGAATCAATCTTCTTTTCATCTCTGCATCCAATATTGGCTCCTTAATTTCTCCTGTGAGTTTACCATCCTTGATTATCAACTCATTCGCAAATGCATAATCCAAATCAAATTTTTCTTTGATTTTATCAGTAAAGTAGGAAAAGCTACCTGTGATTATTGCTATCTTACATCCCAACTCCTTTAAAACAGAAAGAAGTTCTTCAACGCCTCTAGTCAACCTAATCTCCTTTAGGATAGAATCCAAGGATGAAATGGGCAGACCCTTGAGCAATTTGACTCTTTCTCTCAGCGCTTGCTTAAAATCCATCTCGCCCTTCATAGCTCTTTTCGTTATTTCTTTAACCTGTCGATCAACATGAGCTATCTTCGCAATTTCATCAATTATTTCTTGCTGTATGAAGGTTGTGTCTAGATCAAAGACTATCAGCTTCTTAGCTCTATGGTAAATGTTTTGCTTCTGAATTATTACACTTAAGGATAAATCCAAGCCTACTTGATGAAGAAGGTTCTTGAACTTATTAAAATCTGTCTTCAAACCTTCTACGTTTATGAGCATCTCAAGGGCTATAGTTTCCCCTCTTGCTATCATCCTTGTTCTTTCTATGTTCACACCGTTATCAGCACAAATCTTAGAAAATCTAGCCACTATACCAGGTCTATCCTTGCCAATTATCGTTAGTAAGATAAGATTTCTTTCCTCTTTTCTCTTTAGACTCTCGTCAAATACATAAGGTTCGATTGAAACCTTCATTCTAAGCTCTCTAGCTTTTTTGAACAAATCTTCTTTTACTTCCTCAAATTTTTTACTGGCTGCTGTGAAATCTGCTATCATGAACATGGCAAAGAGTTTTCTTATCACCGTTTGATCTACATCTAAAAGGTTGACGTTTGCCTTTGCCAAAATCTCTGAAATTCCTGCTACTAGACCTGGTCTGTCCAAACCTTGAACGGTGATTATGTAAAGCTGCTTCTCCATAGTTGCCATATGTGGATCAATATGATTTAAATACTCTTACTCAAGAAAATATCTCGCTGTAATCTCTTGGCTGAAGCTAGTTGGAAAGGCTAGAAAGAAGGGCTGGTTTATTGTCGTCCCTCCTAATCCTGTGAAAAGCTCGATGTCAAGCTTAATGGGTGCAGTTGGATAATTTTCCGTCTCTATTTCAACTCTATTGACCGTCTGGCTTATTACTGTGTAGTTTCCAGGATTTAGATAAATTCCCCCTATGTCAGCGAATGCCCTCAATCTGCTTCCTAGGCTTGTTCCCTTAGGAATTGAATCAACTACAATTCCTCCAAGTTCAACTCTGGCGGATACGCTTGAGTTTTTCTCAAGAGTCTTAGCTCCAATATGCATCATTATTCCTCCCGCATTCACTCTAATATTCAAATGGTCGAATGACGCATCATCTTCTACATCTACTGAGACGCCACCAGCATAGACTGCAGCAAGATCGAAAAATTCTATGTTAGAATAATTTGATAATTTCGCTGTTATCCCGCCTAGGCTTACTCTTAGCGTTCCGTTGTAAATGTAATTATTGCCGAATGTCACTTTAACATCACCAGATTCAGCCATTACATTAACGAGCAGCTTACTATCGACAGTTATGTTTTCAATGCTTGGTTTTGTAGCTCCTTCATCTTGCTTAAAAACAAACATATAGATCAAACTGCTATCATCATTGAAATTGATATCAATCCCGCCAGCTTTTACTGTAAAGTTCAGATTTACGTAATCCACTCCTGGTGCATCATCTGAAGTAAACGAATATGTTCTAGTGACTTTGGCTTTATCTTCCTCGAATTTGATAAGGGGTCCAAGAACGGTAGGGGATGCAAAAGTAAAGATCACACTTGCCAATAAAATGGCAATTATCATTCCCCCTATAATTATGTTAGCCCTCATAAGGAGAAACCTCCTAGTACTAAACTGGAGAAGATTAGCCAGACAAGTGCCGATAAGGCAAGATAAACAATTAAGGGCACTATGAAGGAGGATATGAAGGCTTGACCAGGGTCTATCAAGTAGCATCTCTCAACGGCAACTACTAGGATAACGACTGTCCAGAATACTGCCATCAAGCAAAGGATCATGGAGAGACCAAAGAAGATAGAAAAGTTCAGACTTGTGAGCATCATCCCTAATATAACTAGAGAGCTTGGAACAGAAGCGTAGCCATAAAGTTTGAGAAGTTGAGTATATGAACCTATACCTTTGAAGATATACTTGGCGCATAAATGGGCGATACCTGCCGATATTATCCATATCATAAGAGCAAAAACAATCCAAGATATAGTAGTGATGACAGGTACTATGAAAAGACCTCCCTGAAAAGCCTGCAATTGCTCAGCGCCAATTATAGGGCTCAAAAAAGCAAGAAAGGAATAAAGTATTCTAACTGTGAAGACACCAACGAGGGCACCTTGAATTCCAAAAAATACTATGATCAAGAACAGAGGCTCCAGTATACCCATCTCTCTTTGCATCATATCATAAAAGGTCTTACGAGGCTCTAACAGAGCCCCTCCAAGCCTCCCTAGAAAACCTGTGAAGCCTGACGAAGGCTTACTTTGGACGAAAGTTTCATTATCCATTCAATTTTCATCTAAAGATTATCGCTTTAATTTATAAACTTATTTAAGTGGGTATATCAGAAAATCACATAATAGGATGAAAAGAAGTTAGATCTTGATACATTCGGTTATAATTCTCTGAAAGGCCTTGCTAAAGAATAGGCGTTGATCAAAACAATAGCTATATATGTGATAATTGCTACCCTCTTCTAGCGCAATAAGGCGCTAGGAGTTGAGAAGATACGAGTTACGGACAAGGAGGCGGCTATAGACGTGGCGGCTTCGGCGGTCCAAGGTCGTTCAGACCAAAGCCTGTCGAAGTAGGCAAGGAATACGATGTCACCATCACTGAGATCAGCAGACGCGGCGACGGAATAGCGAAGATCGAAGGATTCATCATTTTCGTCACAGGAGCAAAAGAAGGACAAAAAGCAAGAATAAAGATCACTCAGGTTGGAAACAGATACGCCAACGGTCAAATAGTCGAAACTGTAGAGAAGGAAGAAGAGTAGTGGGAATAAGTTCCCAATAGGAATCATCTTTCTCCGCAAAAAATCTGGCGGAAGGCAGTTATGTCACTCCGCCAAGGCTATTTTTGTCAATGTGTTTTTCTTTAAGAATACGGACAGTTTTAATTGATCTAATATTGATAATAAATATTCGTCCTTTGCTTTAACCTTAACATTCTTTTGTGAAAGGCACCTGAATTGATGGGCCGGCCAGGATTCGAACCTGGGACCTCCGCTGTGTGAGAGCGGCATCCTAACCAGACTAGACTACCGGCCCTGTAAAATTTACTTCTTAGCAGCGAGGGCTCTGTTCTTCAATCTCAAGTCTTCACTTTTGCATTTCCTGCATCTTGTAGCAGATATAGGATTCTTTGAGCCACACTTTAAGCAAATCTTAAAGAACAGTTTTCTCCTTTGAGCCAACTGCTTTTTCATAACGTCTGTAATGGGCATAGATTCTCCACCAAAGTATCGTTCTTATAATCTTTTTTCATTATGAACTCATTGCAAAATTCTTAGGTAGATGACTATGCAGGCAAAATGAACGAACG
>JBNAWJ010000103.1:0-5585 GCA_049699795.1 Nitrososphaerales archaeon
CACCAGAAATAAGAAAGGAGGTGGAGAGCGAGGAGGTGACGAAAATTAGGGAGCTAAGAAAGAGGCTGGACTTCGGCTATGACTTAATCCCCTATCTAGTGGATAAAGGTCTGCCAGTTTATGGTTATGAATTGAAGACATGGTACGATCTAGGCACCCCAGAAAGTTACCTTAAGGCTATGAAGGACGTTCTCTACGGCGTTTTAGACATAAGAGTTGCAGAAGAGAGGCTATTCCCAGAAAAGAATATCTGGGTTCAAGGATACAGCAAGGAATCCATAAAAAGAAGAGAGGATATATTGAGAAAGTGTAGAGAGAATAAGTTATACATAGACGGAGGAGCCCTGATTGGAAGACATACAAGGATAGGCGATTACACAAGAATCATAGACTCAAACATCGATAACTTTTGCATAATCGGTGAAAAAGTTGACATACAAGGTTCAGCCATCATGGATGCAGCCAGGATTGGAGACTGCGCTCAAATATCAGATAGCATACTAGGTAGAAAGGTTATAATAGATTCAACTTGCCAAAGCCCTACGTATATTGAATCAACTTCTGTCATAGGCAATGCTGCGCATATTAAAGAAGGATGCAGGCTTGTAAAGACTAGAGTGAATCCTGGTCTAACGATTCCGCCGAGAATGACTTATTTCGACAAATTCCTTCAGGGCTACGAAGACATAGTGAGGCTAGCGGAACCAACAAAGTTAGGCTAATTATTTCCATCAATCCATAACTCTATTTCTAAACTAGATGGCATTTTCTAAATTCTTATAAATCTTCATTACGAATGATTCAGGACTAGAATGAGAATCATAATAAAGAATCTAGTAGTACTCTTGCTCTTGGTTTGCATAGTATCTTCTGCCATGATCCCTGTAGCTTCTGCTGTGGATGAACTGCTTCCATCAGACTTTGAGCAAGAAAGTTGGGAAAAGACGATTGATTATCTTGATTATGTTAGGGAGTATGCTTTGTCACATGGAGAAACTCCACCGCCCGAAGATTGGCATGCTTACCTTTATCTAACATATGTCAACATGAGCGGATTGCAGATGATGTATGCTGGGTTATCGAACATCACAGTAACTACAGAATGGCAAGATGCACTAACTATACCGATTCAGACATGGATGATGCATTATAAATCACAAAATGGAAGCAAAGACGTAGTCACTGCAGGGTCTTTCATTATGCTGATGGCTTTTAGTGAAGGCTCAGACACGATATTTGACGATTCTCCAGACATGAATGACACCTTGTACTCGTCCTTTAACCTGGGCGTAAACTTGGCTTCTCACTTCGAAGGTTCAACGCCCCCAGCCCTCTCAACAAAAACAACAATCATTCCTTTAACTTCATCTCAAGATAAGCTAAATTGGCATTGGGGGATGAAGTATACTAATCTGACAGCTATTTGGTGGAGAACCTACATCAATCCCTCTAACCCTCATACTGAACTCTTACCCATAGCCATAACAAGATACGATGAACTGACCTTTACATACTATCTGACTTTCAATCCTAGCGAAGGCACGTCGACCTTGACAGCGAACTATATCATAGGTAAGATTACAGATCTCTGGATATTTCCTGGCATATTCGGATGGATCTTTCCAGGGCCTCTCGTAGCTCATTATAATAGTACAGGATGCTACAGATTGAACGGGCAAAAAGAATCGGATGAGACCGTTTACCAGTTTTTAAATAAGGAAAGCATAAAGATGAGCATTGTTCAGTTCCAGAGCACCGTCGTACTTAACCATTCGGCTGAGTTCGAATCTGAAGGCACCAATGTGAATGACAACGAAGTCGATGTAAGTGATTCTAGAATCATCACAACTGCAGAAGATGGAGATAGAATCTTTGAAGCCAACTTTGGAACCAAAAAGAATTACAAATTGTATAATTTCACTGTGGATCCAACAGAGTCTACTTACGAAACCTACAACGCAAATACAAGAACGAGCAAGATAGCTGGCTTTGCCCACCAACCAATGAATGGTATATTTAGGGTTCACACATACCTGATGCGCTATATCCCGTGGGTTATAGCAAATATAGACCCAGAGCTATTCGAGCAAGCCAAAGGACATCTCTTAGACTGGAACTATGCAGATTACTTCTACATTATCTCATATCCTATTTACAGAGGCTACAGAGTAGAGCACGATCCAACTTACACAGCTTATCTAACCATACCGTCTGCCTCAATTCCAAAACTGAGCGCAGGTCTTTTCATACTTATCTTAATAGTCATAATAGCAGTTGCAATAGCCTCTGTTTTACTAATTCGAAAAAGAAAGACAAGAATCACTCCTCCTATGATACCTTGACAGCAGTTCTTAATGTTTGATTGACAGCAACTCACGAAAATGCGGAGTGCGGGATTTGAACCCGCGACCTTCAGCTTGGGGGGCTGACATCCTAACCAGGCTAGACCAACTCCGCTTAAGCATAGTCAATAAAAGAAGTTTTTATTCTATTCTATAACATAATCTACCTATACCCTCATTCCACATAAAATGGCAATCATCAAGGATGAAGCCACAATATCTGCGGTTGTGCCAGGATTCAATTTATTCCTAGGATCTCTTAACTTCTTATCAAAGCGATCTAATTCTTTCCTGCCATTCTTAGAAGTTAACCCTCCCAATCTTAATATTATCTCAGCTTGTCTTGAAATCTTTTTGGCTTCCATCAACCCTATTTTAACTGCTTTGCTTATGTCTTGTGTATGCTTAAGCCCAACTTTCCTAGCGATAAGTGTATCAGGATGCTTTGCCAATATAGTTAAAAAAGTGTGCACAGTTGCTATATTAATATCGCCTGTCTTTTCATAAACATCTAAAAGGGTCTTATAGCCTAAATCAAAAGAAATTTTCATGCCTGTCGTTAGTTCCTTTGCTATATTATCCCATTTAGAAGAGATCTTCATCAAATCGTATAGGCTGAGTTTTTTCTCCAATATCTTGCTCTTTGCATCAATACTCATAAGGTCTGGTGCAACTTCTGCCTCTAATCTACCCAAGGCTGAGACGCTAGATTCGAGAATGGCATCCCAAACATCTACAGCATCTTGATAGGTAGTTTCCCTCATAACCTTGGATAGATTTGAACGCAATTCATTAGGCTCTATCTTAGATTTTGAAATCATGAATCCTGCCGATGCTGCCAATGGGATGAAGAGCAAGATTATACCCAAGTGAGTATTTCCTCCTTTATGCCATAGCTTTATCTCATGAACAGCTTCTTTAACATGCTTTCCAATCCTTATTTCGCTAAGCTTAATTAGATTTAGGCTTGCATCAATACCCTTTAGTGCAGCCTCCCTTATGTGAGGTCCAATGGCTATAGAGCCAGCCAAGTAATGCTCAAATCTTGTATCTATGAAGTCTGCATTTCTATGGACATTACCAGGCTTTGGTGTGCCGCTTACCTCCAAAGCTGAAGCAAGCTGAGCCGCCATCATTATCTCGTCAGCCATTCTTTTGTAATCATCCTTCATTATGTTCGCTAAAAGAAATGTTCAAAGATGTTTTTTATACTTTAATTCTTGACTAGATCGTTTAATTCGTTTGAGCAACTTATTCTTTAAATATCCGCAGTAGATAAGTTGAAGCGTCGTGATAACAATGCAAAAAGGAGTTAGGAAAACCCTTGCCATGACTCTCGTCTTCTTAATGATACTACCTGCTATATTAACGCCCCAAGTTGGTGCTACTGAAGCGCAACAACCATCCCTTTCTATAGGTAACCGTTGGACGTATAAAGTCGAATACCTCGATCCTGACACAGGAAATGTTGTAGCAAATGGAACTACTATTAGAGAGATTATCGGAGAATCTAATATTACTGTCGATACAATGACATATAATTGCTTTGTAGTAATGACGAATCATACAACAATCGGCTTTAATATCAAAAGTATGATCTACTTACTTAAGTCAGATCTGCGTACTGTTAAGGAAGATATGGAATATTGGCTAAAGACAGGGGAAGAATTTACTCTTTATCAAATCTCTAATATAACCTATGATCCTCCACTTAAGGAACTCGACTTCCCTCTAACAGAAGGAAAGAAATGGAATGTCAGTCTATCAAAGACTGAGACAGTAACTTTTCCTGGAGAACCTCCAGATACGAAGACTACCCATGTCGCTCGAAACTACACTGTAAGCGAGACTTTGGATAGAGTAACGGTGGATGCAGGAACTTTCGATGCTTTTGTAGTTAGTTATAGAACATCAGATTTTATCTACGAACAGTATTATTCTTCTAGAGTTGGCGGTAGCGTCATGGAGCTACAGAAAAGGAGATCAGATGAGCAATTGATGATGAGAATGAGATTGATGGAGACCAATTTCATAGGGCCTAGTGCACCGTTAGAGTTATGGGTCTGGTTGGCAATAGGCATAGGCATCATAGTAATCGCCGTCGTAGCTATTTACATCGTCATCAGAATGAGAAAGCCATCCGTAGCGGGAATGCCAAAGATGGTGTTTCTCGCCAAGTTTCGCTACCTCCTATTTTTTAGACGAATTTAAAGAACTGAGAAAAGTAGATGAGTAGTGACGGGCCGTCATACATTGCGTGAAGGAGACTTTATCAAGATTTATGATGGAACCATCTTCGAAGTAAAGGGATTATGCCATCCTTCAGAAAGGGTAATTGCTCTCATTAGGTATGTCCCAGACCCTAAAGGCGATAGAGAACTCGATGGCATACTATATAAAAAAGTCTACTCCATAGATGAAAGATACAGGATATTAAAGGAGAGATATCCTCAGTTCTTAATCTTTGATGATGCCTTTGGCGAATATATGCCAGAAGTCGATCTTTCGAGCGTTATCCATGTTTATAGACCAAATGATAAGTTAGGGGAGTTAAGAAAGAATGCTCAAATGGGTAAATTGGAGAGGCAAGCTCTGCTCTTCGCAAAAATTTTGAAGAGGGAAGCAAAGATACCTTGGAAGAAGATAGGTATAACTGGTTCTATATTATTAAGACTCTGTACAGATAAATCTGACATAGACATAATAATCTACGGTATAAAAAACTGCCTTCGAGTTCATGATACTATGCAGAGCCTTTTGGCATCAGAACGTTATGTCTCGCGATACAAGATGGAAGGTTTAAGAAGATTGTATCAATTCCGTGTAAAAGATACGATAATGTCCTTTGAAGATTTCTTAAAGCATGAGATTAGAAAGAATTTTCAAGGAGTATTCAAAGGTAAAGAATTTTTTATAAGATATGTTAAAGACTGGAATGAAGTTAAAGAGAAGTATGGCGAAATAATTTATAAGCCTGAAGGATATGCGAAGATAAGAGCCAAGGTTCTAGACGACTCTGAATCTATATTTACACCATGTGTCTACAAAGTGACAGATGTTGAATTTATGGAAGGGCAGAGACTGAATGGACTAAAAGAGATAGCATCTTTTAGAGGAAGATTCTGTGAACAGGCGAAGAAAGATGAGATAGTGATCGCTCAAGGCAAGGTTGAGAGAGTGATCACTCGTGACAAAGATTATTTTAGAATTCTTTTGGGAAGCAAGCCAACAGACTTTATGATA
>JBNAWJ010000104.1:0-5533 GCA_049699795.1 Nitrososphaerales archaeon
TGGTCTTGAAGATAAGAGGCTAAATGAAAAAACTCTAAAAGAATGGATAGAGAAAGGATTGCCTACACTAAATCTATCTCCTAATGATAACGTCATAAGATTGCCAGTATCGTCTATATTAAAAATGAAGATCGATCCACCTCTAAAGCTGAAGCTTGAGGAGCTCGAAAGGAAGGTTTATGAACGAAGATAAGAAGTATGGAGAAGTCCGTAGACTGAAGGAAGAAGAGAGAAACCTTGTAATCGAAGCCTTTAAAGAGATGACTAAAGGAAAGGAAATTTTAGCTGCATGCGCTTATGGTTCTCGCATAGCTGGTTATGCAAAGGAGGATAGCGATTACGATATCATAGTTGCCCTTAATAATTACAAGCCAAAGATAAGGTATAATTACATCAAAAAAGTGATAGATTTAGCAGCTTTAGTTGTTGATGGCAAATCTTTGACCAAAGATGCTGAAGAGGCTTCTTTAGGTGAATTTGTGGCTGGCAGGTTGTTAAATGTATATGAGGCTTTAATGGGTAGAGAATTCATTAGGAATGTTGAGATTAAGCTAAAAAGAAGGGTTGCCTTTGAAATTCTTGATGAAGTAGTATTATCTTATGGCGACTTCTCCACTAAGCTTATCATACCTATAAAGTACCTTTTGTTTGAGAAGCTTAAGAAAAGGGCATCTCTTTACCCCCCAGCCCTATACAGTTATGTGAAGACCTATACTGGTGCACTGGGTGAAGAGAATCTAAATGCAACTCTTGGAGGTTTTCTCACACCGTTAAAAGAAATGGAAAGTAATGGCTGGATATCGTTATTAGATGATGAGTCTTTAAGAATAGAAGATGAATTCCTCAGGTTAAGAAAGACTGGGAAGATCAAGACAACTCTAGCATATACTAAGAGGGGTGTGATATCTTATGCTGTTCATGGGTATGCTGGGCACGTAGGTTTAGATATAATAAAGAGGGAATTGTTATCGAAGATTGGTCGCTCAAAAGAGATCGGAGATGCACCAGAAGAGATAAAGCACCCGAAGAGCCTTTGGAGAATAGATGAAGGATTATTAATGGTCGAGGGCGATGATTGGCTTCAGCAGATAGTGAGTCATCTCTGTCTGAGTAAAAACACTAAGATAACACAAATTCCTCAAGGGGAGCTTTATGAGACCTTAAAGGTATACAGGCTGGAAGACGGGGATAAGAAGATCGATATCGCTGTGAAAAACTTCAAAGACATTAAGACTCTGAAATGGGCTTTTCTGAACTTATGGGCATTGCCTACAAAATGGTTCGAAATGTCACCTCTTGCAAGGCTCGGAAGAGAGTATTTTGCCATAAGGAAGCTGAGGGAGATTGGTTTAAACACGCCAAAAATAATTTCAATTGTACTAAATAAAAGGATACTAGTCACAAATTTTATAGAAGGGATAAACCTAGGCAAGATCGTTAAGGATATATTAGATGGATATCATGTAGATAAATCCCCAATTTCTATGTATGGAGAATGCATAGGCTACGCCCATAAGCATGGTTATTCTCTTGGTGATACTAAGCCTAGCAATGCTATACTTTCGAACGGTAAAATTTTCCTTACAGACTTAGAGCAAGCCAGTGAGCAGGGTGATAAAGCATGGGATATAGCTTTGTTTATCTATTATTCTAACAAGTTAACCTTGAACGTTTCTGGAGCAAGGACTGTAACCAAAGAATTCTTGGATGGCTATCTCAAAGTTGGGAGCGTTGACACAGTCAAAGAGGCTTTAAATTCAGATTATCTGGCGCCTTTCCAGACCATTCTTGCCCCAAATGTGATGAAAGCTATAAGAGATGAAATGAGTAAAGCTACTGTTTCTTCTTGAATAACACATAACCACATTTTCCACATGTTAATCTGTCTGCATGATCTGCAAGAAAGACCCCTCTTCCACATCTTGGGCACTCTTTCTTTGGTCTAACTAAAGATGTGCCACTGATTTGATAAAACTTCCATACTTGTGGATTAGCCTTTTTCTTAACTTTCTTCTCTTCAGCCATTTTAACTCACCTTAGCCTTTTTTTCAGGTGCCTTTTTAGGCTCTTCCTTCTTAACTTCCTTTGCCAGTTTCTCCTTTTCCTCCTTTGGTTGAAGTCTTAAAAATAGATACTTAGGGAGTTGTTTTTTAGCATCCTCGGGTTCATCATAAAGGTAAAACAGACCTGAGACATCCCTAGTTCCTGTCTTAGTCCTTAAAGAGATAAGAAAGACCTTTTTAGCATCGACATTAAGACTTTTTGCTACCATATTAATAGCATCTTGCCTTTTCAACGATCCAGCCATAGAGCTGAACACGCAATCAATCTCTCTTCTTCTAAGCAAATCGTTCCTAACGTCTTTGGTTATGTTAAGGCTCAAGCTTTACTCCTCCTAAACGAATGTTGTCTGTTATTAATATTTTATCCATTACTGTCAAAAATCTGGCTATTGATCAGCAAAGTTCCTTATGATCATTTTGTTCATAAATGAGATAGCCATTCTTTTTGATGCCCTATCCACTTTGATGATAACTATTCCCTTCTTAGGTTGCCCATAGAGGACTGATGAGCCATATGGAGCTAATACTATAGAAGGCAATGTGAGAAGATCCTCCTCACCGTCTACGACTACTCTAATGGGCTTCTTTGCTTTAATGGCTGATGACAATGCATTTAGAGCCTCTCTTGATATATGCCCTGCTGGGTTTGACGCTTTAATCTGGCTCTCCATTTTTGATAAGGGCAAAGGTCTCTTGACTCTCATCTCTTTCCCATCTACTATTTGAATCGATGGAATTATTCCCAGTTGTATCAATCTCTCAGTAGTGGCATCTCCTACTGTAATTATCATCTCACTTTTGTTTAAGTGGCGTTTTATCTCATCGTAAGTCAAATTATCGCTAAGAATCAACGATCCCAACGGCTCCTTTAATGCTTCTCTTAACTCCTTTTGTAAAATATATTCATGGTTTATGATCTCACTACTCTTACGGCTTTTACTCTGATGCAAAATTACTTACCTTTACTTCATCTTACTTTTAGAGCATATCTTCCAGGCTTTTCTATGTTAAGAGTCTTGGCTATTTGAGATGAATCTACATCGTTTATGATTACAAGCCCTGACCAGTTGGGACTTAAATCCTTAGACTTACAGTTAGGACATATTCGACCTGTGGTCAAAGTCTTACACTTTCTACAAGCTATTTCTTTAACCAATCTTTTCACTTTTCTTTCTTTTCAACTTCAACGACCTTAGATGCCTTCTTCGAATCCTCTTCTATCCATTCTAGGGCTCCTAAGAAGGGTTGCCTGCTCGTTACACCTATCTTACCTATGGCCGTGCCTCTCCCTAAACTAACAGCTGTTATTCTAACTCTAACCTTAGAGCCTATTCTGAGGGTCCTTTTGCTCTTGCTTGCCAGTATCATCCCTTGCTTTACATCACTTGTCAGGAAATCATCAGTAATCTGAGATAAATGGAGTAATGCGTCCACAGGTCCTACTCTGACAAAGGCCCCAAAATCTGTAATCTCGACTATTTCTCCTTCAACTACTTCTTGAATCTTCGGGTAAAAGCTGAGGATTGAAAACTTCACTTTATGATAAGTGCCTGCATCGCCAGGGAGTATCTTCCCCACAGACCCTACAGACACATCTTTTACCAATATAACATAACCTAGCTCAGGACTTATAGTACTCTCATACCTTGCCTTTAGAATCTCTAATGCTATCTCGCCAAGAGGCTTACCAAACTTGTTTGGAGGTATCCTTATAACATCTTCAAGCTCAACGATTTGGAACATAATTTAACTTCCCTAAAGGAGCAAGAACAGTTAAATCAATTTGCTTAAGAATCTTTTGGTATAAATACTTCACGCGAATCGATCAAAGGTAATGGGCTTTTTGAGCTTAGACAACAATACTACACGGCTCTCCTCAGAGCTTCCTATTTTTTTGTATCCAGTCAATTCAGATAATCGATGGCTAAATCTCTCTATTTCTTTGAAGCTAGGCATGTTGCTTCTAGTTAATCTATGCATAGAGTAGCCAAGGTGCATGTAAGCTTTTGTCTCAACGTAAGTGCAATCAGACATGCTTATCAATTTGCTGAAATTTTCTGGATGATCCATGTTTATTCCTTTTATTGCCGTTATTCTAATGACTACGGGGCATTTGAAGCTCTTTACAAGCTCTAAGCTCTTCATGAGAGAATACCAAAGCCTTGGCGATATTGGTCTGTTAACCTTCTGATAAGTATCGTAGTCTGGAGCCGTTAGAGATATGTAAAGTTGAGAAGGCTCAGCATCTAGCCTCTTTAGAGCTTCTGGTAGAATTCCACTCGTAACTAAGAATACAGAGAAGCCCTTTCCTTTGAATGATGTTATAAGCTCTCCTAATTTAGGGTAAAGAGTTGGCTCTCCTGATAGGCTTATGGCAACCATGTTGGGGTTGAGAGCCTCTTCATACTTCTCTTTACTCACTCTCCCTTTTATTAATTGATCCTTGTAGCCTGTTAGTATCCTTCTTTGCTCTCTAATACAACCTTCTACAATTTCTTCAGGCTCGTCCCAATCACTCCCAAAGGTTTCATTCCATTCTATACCAATATCTTCAGGCATGACTCTCCAGCAATAAATACAATGAGTCAAACAACTTAAGACTGCAGGAGTCATCTGGAGACATCGATGGGATCTTATACCATAGAACTTTTGCTTGTAGCAGACTCTATCATGAACAAGGCTTTCATGTAGCCACTTGCACTTCTTTACACTGGAGTGCCTACCTACTATATGATACTTTTGTTTTTTCAACAAATCTAGCAGTAAGGGATGGTATGCCAAATTGTTCTTGTTTAAGTTTAACACTAGCAATCATAAATCTCTATCTCTAGGGAAAGTCTTATATGGAAATCTTTCTACAAAAAGGAGATGCCTTACTGTAAGAAGTGTGGCGCTGAATATGCTGAGGGAGCAAGGTACTGCACAAAGTGTGGTACTCCAGTATCAGAGGTGTGGAAACCTACTCGAGAAGAGTGCTTTGGTGAAAGAAGGGCTGAAAGAGACTACTTAGGGTTAGTATCCTTTGGCTTTTTCCTCCTGATAGTTGGTTATATATTCTCGACAAACACATGGATTCTATCGGAGTTTCAAGCCTTTTTTGAGAGTCTAGGTGAAGAAGTCTTTGTACCGCCATCTTCACAACTTCGCTACGTCTTCGCCCTCTTCTTAGGTTTGATAGGAGTATCTGACTTCGTTATGGCTGGCATAAGGGTTATCTTAAGACAATCGTGGAGAAAACCTTTGCAAGACGTGCTATCGGGAGTTGGCGTAATATCGATTGCTTATCTTGTCTATCTTAACAGTCAAAGACTTATGACTTGGCAGATGGTTGTAGTGCTAGCAATTGTAACAGTTGGCATACTTGTGATCGTATATGGCATTATCATATCATACTTTAGGGGCAGGAAAAAGTAGTTCAAATTCTAAAATCTTCATAAATTTTGTGCATTTAAAAGAGCTTATATATTCAC
>JBNAWJ010000105.1:0-5458 GCA_049699795.1 Nitrososphaerales archaeon
GGCGAAAATCGGAACATAGCGTACGAAAAGTCGGAATTAAGCCACAAAGCAAAAAACAGAAGGAACCCATACACAGGATGTGAGGTTCCAAAAGACTCAACACTTATTGAGATTAAAGAATTGGTTAAAGCTAATAAATTGCAAGATTTATCCGATCTTCTTGCTCAGTCTTATGGCATAAAAAGTGCGAAGATAGTCCTCAACGCTGAAAGAGGTTCTAACGCTTTCTTAGTCTATAACTTTATAAACGAAGAGATAGTCCTATATGTCGAAAATCTTCCAAGCCCTATTGAGAAGCTCTACGCACTTTTATTAGGTTTCTTCGAGCATTTATCTTCAATGAAAAGTTGGAAGTTTCATGAGGATCTTGAGCTTTCCCATGCCAAGCAAAAAGAAGAGGCTGAGCTCTTCGCTAAAAGGATAATGGACCGTTATGTTAGCATGGGTATCCTAGTCAAAAGAAAGTAACTATTTTTCTAATCGTTATTTTCATAGACAATTATGAATTTTTGGACATATTATTTAATTTATGCTCTTTACCATATATGGTCCTTCTTTTTCATATCCAAGCCTTCTATAGTATTCTCTAGTACCTATGGCACTCATAACAACTATTTTTCTTGAATCGAATTCCTCTTTGGCTATTCTTTCAGCCTCATTCATTAATTTCGCTCCAAAGCCTTTGTGCTGATAGCTATCATCATATCTTTTGCCAATAGGTACCATAGTGCCATACACATGTAACTCTCTAACCAAGCATGTTTTTGAACTGATCTCTTTTCTATGGGCTTTTTCTGACGGATACCTAAGCCTTAAAAATCCTATCAATGCATCGTTTACAACATCTTCATATGATAAAAATACTTCAATTCCATTAGACGCTTCATAAACTTGCTTTAACAATTTTACATTATCAAGATTTACATCTATTCCATACTTCAATTTTTTTAAGCCGACTTCTCGGCATCTTATGCACTGGCATTTTTTACTCATCATCGACAATTCCCTTTGCACCAATTCCCTTAAATTGCTCTTTTTTATCCCTGCTATGATCAGCCTTGCAGGTATGTCTCTTTGAATTCTCATTATTCTCACCCATCTTGGAACTATCTCTTTTACCCTTGCTAAGAGTCGTATCATAGTATCGTCATAATAAGGCTGATACTTTCCATCCAGATACCATTTATAGAGCTCAGAAGATTCGATCAATAGAGTTGGGTAAATCTTCAGCATGTCTGGCTTAAAATCAGGATCGTTGAAAAGGCGATTAAAATCATTGAAGTCTCTCTCCGGATTTGAGCCTGGCAACCCTGGCATCATATGAGCAACTATCTTAAGAGAAGAATCCTTGGCAATTCTAAAGGCATCGATTACATCTTTTACAGTATGACCTCTTTTGACTAAACTGTAGATTCTATCGTCAAGGGCTTGGACTCCTATTTCTACTCTTGTTACTCCATAGCTAAGCATCAAATCGACATGCTCTTCTTTACAAAAATCTGGCCTAGTCTCTATAGTCATGCCAACATTCCTTATCTTAGAATTCTCAGCCATTCTTTTAGCTTCTTCAATATCCTTAGAATTGATCATGTTCAAAGCGTCGTAGCAACCTTTTATGAATTCCATTTGATACTCTATAGGCAGGCTAAGAAAGGTTCCTCCCATAATTATTATTTCAGCCTTTTCTACATCATGACCAATAGCTCTTAATTGATCGATTCTTGCTGATACCTGCCTAAAGGCATCAAAATCGTTTTGAATCGCTCTTAATGCTGCTGGCTCATGACCAGTATAGCTTTGTGGAGTCGAAAACTTATAGCCTCCTGGACAATAAACACAAGCTCCATGAGGGCATGGATAAGGCTTGCTCATGACGGCTATGATCGCTATTCCAGACGCTGTTCTTACCGGCTTTACTTTGAGAATTTCTTTTAGTCTCTCATCCTTAACTGATGATAAAATCATGCTTTTACTTGGTAAAGATTTTAGCCCATAATTTTTGCATACAGTATTTATAATCTTCATCAAACTTCTTTCGTTAAGCCCTTTGTCCATCAATGACACTATCTCTTCACAAGCCTTTTTCATGGCTTCATCATGGCTCATCTCTTGCATTCATTTCACCTTCGATATAATCTTGAAGTAGTCTTGCAGCTTCTTCCATAGATTCCTTATGCTTTTCCTTAAGCTTATCCCTAATCTCTTTAACACTATTGGAATTTATTACAGAATTAAGAACGAATAAGAGAGTATTTTCAGCCTCTTTTCCATATCTTTCATGCACTTCTAGAGTTATGTATGATCCATGCTCCTTAAATTTATCTTTAATGAATGGAGCAGGTCCTCCATGTAATATCTGGTCCTCTATAGGCAGATCTGCTCTATAAGGTACTAGCCTTGGCACTCCTTTTTTATGAATTCTATTATGACTCACCAGATTTTTATAACTTTTAGATTTGAATACATGTAGCTCAACAACAACGTCAGGCTTATAATGTTTAAGAAGCGATAGATATATTCTGCCTGCTGGACTATTTATGTAATCTTTACTCGTGGTGCTTATATACTTCTTTCCAAATATGTCCACATTAGGAATTATAATAACTCTACCTTCTGAAGGGCTTGGTTTAATGCTATCGAAAATTTTCTTAATAACATAATGCTCTCTGCCATGCAAGCCTCCTATTATGAGCCTTGTGATGCCTTTTTTATCTGAATTATACTCTCTAACCTCTAACCCTTCCATCAAATAATAGATATAATTTGTAAGAAATAATTTTTATTGTCTTATCAAAACGAATCGAAAGTTATCTAATTAATACCGAGGATTAGAAGGCGTTTATAGACACGAAGCATATATAGCTGTCCAAAAAATGACAAACCTTTACAATTCACAAGTGGAAACATACCAAAGTTCACAGAATGGCTAAGAAATTTCCTAACTAGAGAAGAATAGCATATAAAGAAATTTGACTTAGGGTTTCTTTCTCTATTCTTGATATAGAAAGTTAGAATAAGTAATATACGGGTGATAACATGCCTCGAAAGCTTTCTCTATTCTCTTGATTATAGAAAGGTTTAAAATGTAAGGACAAGAAAGGTAACTGATAGATTTGGTATCTTGGGGAAGGTCGTTTAAAGCAGCCTTGCTTCTTCTAGCATTCACGATAATTTGGGCAATATTAGGAGGATTAATTATATAGGCAAAGAGTACATGAATGGCTTTGTAAGCTATCACCAGGAGAGTTCGAGGAGAAGAAACTAGGATATAACACCCTAACATAGACCAAGTTAAAGACCAGAATAAAGAAACTTATCAACAACTGAATGGTAATATTATGAGCTTAGCTTTATCAAGAACTCTAAGCCCATTCGTTCCTGTCCTTCCGTTAGGGCAAGCCTCAGCCAGATCGACAAACCTTATTGGCTCTTTTAAAGCAAGTTAAGAATCTCTAAAGCGTATGTCAATGAGAAGTAACCCTTAACCAATTTCTTAAATTCCTCGGGCACTTCCCGTAATGTATATCCGTGCCATATCAATCCTTGTTGTCAAACGCATATATTTCACTTACCAGAGAAAGAAATTAAGGCTGAACCAATTCAAATATTTTTAGAAAGTTTCTTAGGCTTTATGGAATATGTTATTGCATAACTACGCCTTCTCAAGCATTTTTTCTTGATTACGCTATACTTGGAAAGCGGTCTACTTCATTTTGATGATATTAGGAGTGAATCAGAACCCACCGCAAGAGACACCTTACCTAACTCAACACCAATAAATCCAGTTATCTAGGGAGTAAGTTTGCTCATCTGCTTTCTTATCAGGAGTGTTGATACTCGTGTTTGGAATCTGAGTCTGTTGACTCACTTCTTTGAGTTTGGGCTCAGCCTTTTCTTCAATGATTTTTTTCTGGTTCTTTAACTATGTTTCCTGTTTGTTTATTATCGATATCTCGAAGTTTGGATTCGAGCTCCTTTATCCTCTGCTGCAGTGCTTGGATGTTAGGGTTGGTACGGCTGAAGTCGAGCTTTCTATATGCAGACCGCAGCTCTTCGATTTTGCTTTTGTCGAAGTATGTATCTTGACTACCTGGGAGTATGTGGCCCATAAAATATTCCTGCAAGCTGGGATCCATGTTACTACCGTCTTGTAACGGTGATCTCAGAACAGTCTTGAAGGTTTTGCGCAGAGTGTGAACCCAAACATCTCTCCACTTGACAATCCCAGCCCTCTTGGCAGCCGTCTTCACGATGTGGCGCAAGTTACTGTCCGTAATGAACCTCCTTCGTCTTTCGAACCTTGGCTGTTTGTTTCATGTCGAGATAAAGAGAGGTTCGTCATCTCGTGGAGGTCCGTGTTTTTCACTTCTCCAGACCAGGTAAAGCTTTAAGGCCTCCGTAGCCTCTTCCGACGTGAACACATGATATGGTATATTCCCCTTGCAGGCACTGGGTATCCTTTTCTTCATCTCAGGGTTTATATTGATTAATAGATTCTTCTCTCCACGCTCAAGCCCTTCCTTCACATCACCGTAGCACAGGGCCCTGAGAGTTGAATTTCTCAAACCAGTTGAGTACAAGAAAAGGATAATCGCCCTATTCATTACGGAGCCGGAGGCATTCGCCATGTGAAGCACCTCATCCTTTGTCGGAGGATACTCCGGCCTCTTCCTGTAGCGGGCTGGCACAGGATAGTTGGGTAGCTCCAGCTCCTTTTCATTCTTGAAGCCGTTCGACTTGAAGAATGTGACAAGACAACCTTTTACCGTCCTCACCATTAACTTGCTGAGATCTCGCCTCAACAATCCATCCAAGTAATCCGCTAACGCACGTTCAATCTTCTCCTTGCTCAGCGCGACAAGCTCACCAGGACTCTTCACACCTAGGTGTGTACAAAACCGATACACGTTATACAAGTATGCCGCCCTGGATGACTCACTTTTAGACTGACGGGCCAAATGATTGAGAAGTCTCTGCACACTTACAAACTTGCTGTTCCACCCATCGACTCCGCAGAACTCTTCCCACCGCTTCAAAGGAACACCCCACAATTGAATGTAACAAGCCAGCCATTACCTACAAACCACCGTTTGCACATACACGGCCAAGTGTGGCAAGACTTATGGCGAAACCACAACTGCGTGATAATAAAATATTCATCATGCAAAATTTTAGCACTTACGCCGAACTTATTATACTGACATAATCTGTAAATCTACGGTAATTGAGTATTATTACAAAACAATGCTTAAACACATGTTTTAGTTATGACAAAATGGGGTCGTGGCCTAGCTTGGTTTATGGCACTGGCTTCGGGCGCCAGAGTCCCTTAAAAGGCTGAAGGTCGTGGGTTCGAATCCCACCGACCCCATTTTTTCAGTTAGGCTTAAATAACGAATTTATGATAAATATAATTGATAAGAATTGCACTTTATAACTTTGGTAAAACTTAGACGAA
>JBNAWJ010000106.1:0-5410 GCA_049699795.1 Nitrososphaerales archaeon
CCGCTCACTAACAGCCATAAAATCATCATAGCTAAGCTTTATCTTAGCGTTATCAACCTCCACCTGAACCTTCTCATCTTTTAAAGAAGGGGGTTTTACATACCATTCGTTTTTTCCTATTCTTACGTATCTTTGGCTTTGCTGAGAAAAAGATGCAAGTCTATGTCTTACGAGTTGATGAGTGAGAACTCTTGAAACGTTATTCAAGCTATAGGTCAAAGAGCCATGCTCCATTACGTCATGATGCCCTAGCTGAAGAGCCTTTTCTAACATTCGTTTCACATCAGCATCGCCCAAGAGGTCTTTTCTAAGATAAAGCTCAGATGCAGGATATTGTGAGTAGCAGGACCTCATGGCTGAAGCACACACCCTCTCAAGATCAGGGGTGTATGAGATGAGAACTACTCTCGCTTCCATGATCCTAATACAAACTCTCGAATTATAAAAGAATTTGGACTTAACTTAATTCGTAGTTCATTGCTTTGACCATGCTATAGGTTGCCTTGCACTCGTTTTCTTGATTAATTTTTCAGCGCTCAATCTTAAAGCTCTAGTAATTTCTGTGAATGCCAAGTTTGAATAATCCTCGAGCTTACCTTGATCTGATAATTTAGAGATCGTAGGGTCTACTGGAACTTTTCCAAGGAATTGTATTCCAAAATCTTTTGCACTTTCAAATCCTTTTGAAGGTCCATAAAGCTCTATCTTCTCTCCACATTTAGGACATTCGATATAGCTCATGTTCTCTATTAAACCTATGATTGGGATGTTCATATGCCTAGCCATGTTCATGGCTTTTTTTACAACCATCAAAGCAAGGTCTTGAGGAGAAGACACTACTATCACTCCATCAAGGGGGAGAGACTGAAATACAGTTAGAGGTGCATCACTGGTACCAGGAGGAAGGTCAATCAATAGATAGTGAAGCTCTCCCCAATCAACATCTTGGTAAAGCTGCCTTATGGTACTGTTGATAAGAGGTCCTCTCCATATTATTGGGGTTGTAGGATCATCAAGTATAAGGTTCATGGACATCACTTTTATGCCTAACTTTGTCAATGCAGGGTTTATTCCAGACTGTCCTTTTGTAGGCCTTTCACTTAATCCGAACATCTTCGCTATGCTCGAACCGGTTATATCAGCGTCTAATATGCCAACTTTATGTCCTTGCCTTCCCAATTCTATAGCTAGCATTCCAGTCACAAAGGATTTTCCTACCCCTCCCTTTCCAGATACTATTGCTATCACATTTCTTATGCGACCTTTTTCTAGCTTCTCTATCATGCTTACCCGTTTTGTCTCTCCCCTTTGCTGAATACTCTTTGCAAGGGCATCCTGCTCCTCTTTTGTCATAGAAGTCAATTCTACATCAACAGCCTTTACTCCCTTTATATTCATCAAGGCTCTTTCTACATCACTCTTTATAGTGTTGGCAAGGGGACAGTTAGGCGCTGTAAGAGCGATGGTAACATTAACTCTATTTCCACTCATCTCTATGCTTTTTACCATGTTCAAATCTACTATGTTGATGCCTATCTCTGGGTCTATCACTCTCTTCAATCCGTTGACTATTGCCTTTTTGCTCAACATATTACCAAACCTTCTTTTTACCAAACTTTAAACTTCTTTCTAACCTAACCTCTGCTTTTTCCCTCTTTTATATCCTTGCTTTGGTCGTTTTTGTTCATCATCTATAACAATCGTTATAAGGTTATTTAAGCTGATCTGAATAGGAGAAGTATTGACTACCAAGAGTTTGAAAAGTTTAATTAATAAAAATTCAAATTATACTATAAGAGAATAGAGTAACATTGACAACTAAAGTAAGAGTAGACCCAGGTGCATGTCAAAATAAGGTGTTCATTGAAGCGAAGGGAACTGGTTCAACGGTTACAATAAACATAGAGTCGGGCTGTCCTAGCGTAATGAGAATCTCTGAAAAGGTAAAAGAAATGAGTCTGTTTGACATCATAAGAAGAATGGACGACAACATCGTCTATAAAGCTGCATCTGAGGCAAGACTGCATTCAACCTGCGTTGTCCCTTGTGCCATACTAAAAATAGCCGAAGCCGAGTTTGGTTTGGCTGTAAAAAAGAATGTCAAAATCTTGTTTCAGAAAGAAAAGGAAAAGTCCTGATCCAAATCGAATTATTATTTCCTTGAACGCTTTTTAGAGAGAAGATAAATCAATAATACTATCGTGACTAGGCCAAGGATGGCTAATAGCAAGAAAGTTGTAGTATCCAACTCTTGAGGATTTGCTTCAAAATATGCAATTCGACTTGTAACCCCATCATAACTCGCTCTGACTGACCAATTACCAGCAACGGTTGGGCTGAAAGTATAGCTATATGACCCTGTAGGGGCTGAATTTAGAACATATGTCAAAATTTTTCCATCAGGTTGAATGAAGGTTAGAGTTACCTGAACTGTATCAGAAGGAGAAGGTATTATTGAACCACTGACTTCAATTGAAGAGCCCAAAGTTAGAGTTGATGCTGATAAGTTTATGGTGATTTTAGACTCTGTCTGAGCAGATTCAGCATTTTTATAAGCAGTGTAGAGGATTTGGGTCAAGTTCCCAACTGCAGCCTTAATGTGTAAAAGGGTTTGTTGATAGAGTTGCTGAGTATAGCCCTTTGCTCCTAGGTATTCTATTCCAATATCATAGTTGCTAACATAATCCGTGAGCATCTGGGCATAAGTTGAACCTACTACAACATTCTCTCCAACAGGTGCATCGTAATACAATATACTTGTATTATCATGACTATTAACCCATTCTGCAAGCTGAATGGCATTATTTTTTGGATTTGCTATGATCACATTAACTTCAAAGTCATAAGCGCTTAAGTCATATATGAGTTGATCGAGAAAGGCTGTATCTATTTGGCTCGATTCATAATTGTTATGATAAGTTCTAGAGTCAGCATATTCATGATCCTGTTTTGTGTAATCTGTATGCCCGAATTGAGTTAAATCAGAAAAGTAATGAGCTAGCAATCCTGCTGCATAAGCAGCCTTGTGCTCATCTTCAGACCTTTTAGGTCTACTATCCTTTATCCAATTGGTCAAGTTTCCCAAAATCCAATCATAGAGTTGCTGTATTCTATTAGGCGCTCCTCTCTCATCATGAGTTCCATAAGGATGAACGTAATACATATGATTACTATAATCCTTAAAGTATGAATCGGGATCATCAGTATAACCAAGCCAATTGTCTGAACCATCATTGAAGGAATATCCATAGTCTCCCCATTTTTCACCATTTGAGTTAAGATAATAGTCTGTAATCCATTGGGCAACAGTCCCATTATAATCTTTTAACTTCTGATAAGCAACATCAGCTATAGCGTCATGAATACCATAGTAAGGATAATCAATATTATTTGAAGAGCCATTTCCCCAAGCGTGAGCCTCTAGGTTAGGCATAATGGCAAAAATTATTAAAGATATACACGTCGCTACTATCACATTCTTAAGAAGTCTCATCCTAAATCCATAGAATAACATCAAATATATTGTTAACTTATGAATACGTTTAAAATGGAATGGAATAAAAAAGAGATGAATAAGATTGGTGGAGTATAAAGTTCTTGTATCGCTATCCGAGAGCGTCGATGCTCCTTCAAAAAACCTTCTTTCTAGGCAGATATCAACATTGTTAAGATTATCACGGTTAGATTTCTCTAAAAAAGAAGTGAAGAAAAAAATCATTCTAATAGATACAAAGGACCCTGTCAACGTTTCTGAAATTATATCGAAGATACCAGGAGTAGATTATACTGCAGTAGTAGAGACTACTTCATCTAATTATGAAGATGTCGTTGAATCTATTGTGAGGGCTGGAATTAAGTTGATATACCCTGATGAGACTTTTGATGTAAGAGTTGATATAGAAGGTTCTTTGCCTTACCTCAGTAGAGATTTAGAATTCGCAACCTGTGCAAGGATCATAGGAGAGCTTAGCGATAAAAACGTAAGGCAAGATAAAAATGATCCTTCAAAAGTGATCTATGCGAAGATAGAAGACGATTTAGCGTGCATATTTTACTACAAATACGATGGGCCTGGAGGAATGCCCGTTGGATCGAGGGGAAAGGCATTATGTCCATTATTAGGAGCTAGTGATGCTGTTGCAAGCTGGATGATGGCTAGACAAGGCTTCTTTCCTTATCTTTTATTTTTTGATGCTAGCCCCTATTTTGATCATTCTTATGTGAAAAGAGTGCTAACTATAGCAACCATTCTAAGGGAATTCTTGCCCGTCAGAAGATATAGTCTCGTTACTTTAAAGACAGATTTCATCATAGAAAGATTAAAAAGAATCTGCTCACCTGAAGTATTACCTTCCGTGTACAATAGGATGGTTATTCGTATTGCTTGTGCTTATGCTAACAAAATTGGTATTAGCGCTATAGTCATTGGTGAGAGCTTAGAAAAAAGTAGCTTTCAGACCATTAGGGATTCTTTTGAAATATCTTCAAAGTATGATAGGCAGATTCTATTTCCATTGATCGGATTAAGCAGAAAAGAAATTATTAATTATTCTAAAAGGATTGGGATCTTTAGGTTCACAAAGGGATTGGAAAAGGTTACAATCGAGCCGAATAAAAGAAACATAATAGAAGTGGAGAGAAAGTTAGAAATAGAAAAGCTTATTGAAGAAGCCTTAAGCAAAGTTGTCTTAATCGATCTCAAAAGAGGATTCGACGACCTTCATAGTATTCTAAATCATTACTCTTCTCAAAAGTTTAAAATAGCATAATAACGATTGTTATTAATAGGCTGATACCGTTGTCGGATAGTTAACTTTTTGTGACTATCCGTTCCATCTCAGTGGCTTTCGGGGGCAACGGTGAAGCACCTCACATTGGAAGCTTCATCGTTATGTTCCAAGCAGCAACTATATGTCTATCTGCTTGGAAGTTACATCTCCTGCATTTATCTAAAAAGGAAGCCATAGATAAGGATGTATTAGAAGCTGTGAAGAAAATAACCAAGAAGAAACCAATGCCCGAAATCGATTTGAGTTCATTCATTTAGCGATTTCATGAATCATATCTAATCATTCAGTGGAGTAAAAATTCAACCTGAAGGCCAGTGCGCTGTATGTGGTAAGATCACTACCCAAAAAAGTCCTATCACACTTCTTGAATTATAATCGAAAATTCTCTATGATTCACAACAAGATTTGAAGGAGAATATCTCAAAGATAATCCTAAGCTTAAAAAGCTTTGTTTCATGGGCAGATTCATAAATGTTTATATGGGTTGATTTCTTATTATTTTTGTGGGTGAATTATTGTGGGAAAAACTAAAATGGATGAGCGGGGTAGAGTCCTAATTCCTTCAGAGGAGAGGGAGAAGCTTCGCCTTAAACCGGGAACGGAGTTCGATTTGAAGATAG
>JBNAWJ010000107.1:0-5353 GCA_049699795.1 Nitrososphaerales archaeon
CCATATAACGACACTAAGACTAAACGACTATCCGATAATTAAAGGTGAAGAGCCATTATGATAATGATTAGCAGTCTTTAATCCTGGCTTTATCTTGGCTAAAGCGAGGCTCACTTCTTTCGTGTTGGTAGTTAGGTATACCGATGACTTCTACTATCTCTGAATTATCAACAGCCTTGAAAGGCTCATAATCGCTAACCCTTTTTATTATCATTTCCAATTCTATTAATTTTTTCATCTAAATAGATTTTTAACCTATGGTTCGATGAAAAATTAATATGAGTAATCGAGGTATAATTTCTAATGGCATCAAGAAACATCAACCTGTCTTTGATAGTTTTCTTAGGCTTATCATTAGGTCTTATCTTAGCTCAAATCGGTCTATTCTTTAAACCGTTTCTGGCTTACTTCTTAATGCTGTTAATGTTCTTCACCTGCTTAAAGATAGATTTGGCTGATTTCAGAAGGATTAACATAAGAACAATTTTTGTTGCTCTATTTTTGGTTTTTGTACTCATGCCTCTGCTATCACTGGTAGGAATCTTATTTTCACCCTTAATTTTCGCGGGAATTTTACTAGCGTTTAGTTGCCCTACAGCGGTTGCAACAGCCTTTTTTTCAGATGCGCTTAAAGGGAACCCGTCTTTGGCAATCGTTCTAACAACAATAACAAGTTTAATTTCGATAGTAACTTTGCCTATGACAATGCTGATTGGTGTTGGGATGCTAATAAAGTTCGATGCCATGTCCATGATACTTAGCTTGATTCAAATAGTTCTTGTGCCTTTATTGGCTGCGATTTTACTTAGAAGATATTTTAGGAAAATATCTGATAATGCATTAAAATATGGAAATTTCTTTTCTAACATTGCATTAATACTTGTACTTTGGGGAGGAGTAGCCAGCGGGGTCAATTACATACAAAGTAATATCTATGATTTTTTGGGAATTAATCTTGTCATAACTTTTTTGTTGATTATCGTCCTCTTGGTTTCCTACAATATGGGAAAGATGTTTGGTAGAAAGGATGCCATAACATTAACCATAGCAACCTTACTGAAGAATTCTGTGTTGGCATTAGTTATTGGCATTATTACCTTTGGTTCTGGAGTACTGCCAGCATTGGTTGCCCATCTTATCGATCAAAATATATTGCTTATACCATTGGGATTATTTTTAAAGGGCAAGTAGTTTTGATTTAAGATCGTTTGAGGTTATAACCTACCCATAGTTAATATGATTAAAATCTTCTTTTCAAAGGTCTAAAGTGGACCGGGTGGGATTCGAACCCACGACCTCCTCTATGCCAAAGAGGCATCACTACCAGGCTAGACGACCGGCCCAGTCTAATTCTCTATGCCTTTTCTTCATTCATTAAAAATTTTCCCACCTTTATATCTTATTTGCTGAATTAGGTTAGAACTATTGCACCGCTCTCTGTTGGTATTAAAGTATGCTCGAATTGGGCTACAACCTTTTTCGATGCTTCTACAAGAACAGGATATGCATGTAAAATCTTAACTTGAACAAGTTTGTCTAACATCCTTTTTATCTCTTTTTTGTCAAAGATGTCTATCAGCCATCTTGCAGTGAAGGGCAGGGTCTTGAAGCGATTCCATATCTGATCTACCAGAAAGTCTAGGTTCTTATCCCCTGTCCTCTTTCTTCCAATTAGTGCGTAGATGTTTCTTCTTGCATCATCTACAACTACACCTGACCCATCTAAAGTTGTCAAAAAGGGCTCTATGGCATAAACTTCGTTCGCTTTTAATGGAGGAGTATTGGCTACCCACACGTTTGGTATAGATACTCCCCCATGGATTTTGTATTGTTGCAAGAGATGACCGCTGAGGTTTGATATGACCTTAAAGCCTCTTTTGCTTGCCCCGTTTTCAATTACCTTCCCTATCTCTCCTACTCTAACTCCTTCTCTTACCATACTAATGGCTTCATACAATACATCCTTAGCCGCTTTTACCATTAAATCATAATCAGGGTTGAAGGATAGTGTAAAGGCGGTATCTATTATGTATCCATTTATATGAACTCCTAGGTCTATCTTTACAACATCTCCATTTCTTATTATACTCTCATCATCTATTTCAGCAGTGTAGTGGGCAGAGACGCTGTTTATTCCAACATTGCAAGGAAAGGCAGGTTCTCCTCCTAAGTTTTTTATCATACTCTCAACCTCGTTGCATACGTCAAGGACTTTGTCTCCTATGGATGTTTTCTTAGCCATCTCCTCACAGACCTTTGATGCTATCTTCCCAGCCTTGAAGTATTCTTGAGGAACGCTCAAAACAATTACCTAAATTAATTATGCTTATTAGATTCTTTTAAATTTGTTTACGATGCAAGATGAGCTTTAAGTACAAAAAAGTGGCAGTAGGGGGGACCTTTGATTATGTTCATGCTGGTCATAAAGCATTGCTAAGGATGGCTTTTGAATCTGGAGAATCCGTTGTCATAGGAGTAACATCAGATAATCTTGTGAAGAAATTAGGAAAGATTGTAGAAAGAAGTTTTGATAAAAGAGTTGAGATGTTAAAGAGTTTCTTGAGTTCTGTCTTCCCCAGTAGAAGATATGAAATACACAAAATCGATGATTACTTTGGTCCAGTTATTACTGATGAAGATATTAATGCAATAGTAGTTAGCGACGAGACTTTTAGCAGAGCAAGAGAGGCTAATGAATTGAGAAAGGCAAAAGGATTAAAACCTTTGAAGATAATGATAGTGGATACTGTTAAAGCAGATGACGGTTTGCCAATATCATCCACTAGAATCAGAAATAAAGAAATAGATGAGGAAGGGCACAAAATTAAACACTAATCGATACTTATGCGCGCGCAAGTAAGAAGACAGTATCCTTAGTAGTAGTTAGCATATTCGTCTTATCAATGTTCTTCGCTTCAGTACCATTAGCACTAGCTAATCCATCCTTAGACTTAAGCCCCACCACGGTCCTTCAGGAACGGTTGTAACCATCAATGGAAACGGCTTTACTTCTGGCACATACAGGGTATACCTCGATAGAGATGGCTCTGTTCGTGGATGGACAACACTCGTAGAAGCATTGGATGACATAAAGAGTGAGATCGAAGAGATAGACTTGAGTGGTCTACTCACAAAGACTTACTTTGACTCTATCTTCACGACTGCTAGATTGGCTAATATAGACCTTATCACCACGATTAACTCTAAGTTGGATGATTGGTTCGGTACAGGAGGAACTTACGAGGATACTATTCAACTAATAAAAATGGCTGGCGATAGCGAAACAGCAACTACAACTAAGACGATAACGACAGATAAAACGGCAAAATACTCAGTTTATGTAGACTATACCCACAAAGGGGTGCAAAGCTCAAGGTAGAAATTACATATGATGGATCAAAATGGGTAGAAATTGATGAGCTTACAGAAAGCACGTCTAAGCTTTACATAGTTGCTGCTAAAGGTGTTCAACTAACATATACTCATAAGCCTGAAGCTGCTCTTGACTGGAGTGTTACAATCGAGGTACCACAAAGCTTTTTACCAGTAAAAATAACAGGACCATAAAAAAGACACCTTAAACTCCCCTTATATGAATAGTTAAAGAGGTTAGGTGTGCATACTAAACAAGAGGATGAAAGTGATAGAATATCTGAAAAGTGCAAGAAGTGTGGATTTGAGAATCCATTTAATGTTAAGTTCTGTAGTAATTGTGGTGCAAGGCTTAAAGTTATAACCGAAATTCCAAGTTTGAAGGTTTAACAATATATAGCAACAAGCGTTTACTAGTAAAGGCTTATTAGTAAAATTGAATACTTCTTTTATGATGGTTTATGGAAGTTGAGGCAAGAATCTTAGAGCTTGAGAGAAGAGTCAGCATCCTATCAAGAGCCCTCTATCTAATCTTATTTGAGGAAGGCGAGACTCTTCCTAAAAATGAAATCGATGATCTAAAGAAAAGACTTAATGATTATAGAGAGAGAAGAGAAAAATTCATGTCTCTTAACGGGATGCTCAAGGATGCTCAAAGTAATACTACACAGAAAAGCCATAAATGAAATCAGATCATTGCAAAATAAAGATAGGGAAAGGATATTAGAAGCTATCAAGAACATGGAATTAAATCCCTTCTCTGGCGATGTTAAACCTATAAGGACATTGAAAGGTGTTTTCCGAAGAAGAGTTGGCGATTATAGAATAGCATTTGTAATTATAGTTTATCCAACGATTTATGACCCGAATGTTAGGATAGTTTGACCAGCTTGCTTGTCTACCGCTGTTTCTCAGCTTTTGTTATGGTAAGAAGAGCTACCATAATCAAACACATTTTAAGGGAAGAGCTAGAAGAGAAGTACAGAAAGGAGAGCAAATCAAGAGTAAAAGAGAGGCTTCTTGCAATTCTGCATCTTTATGATGGTAAGAGCATCGTAGAAACGTCTAAGATCGTGAAGAGAGGAGAAAGGTCTGTGAAAAGATGGCTTAGAGCTTGGAACAAGAGTGGCTACGACGGCTTAATACCTAAGTTCAACGGAGGGCCAAGGCCTAAGCTACCTGAGAGTGAATGGGAAAAGATACTGAAAGAGGGAAAGGCCATGACTCTTAAGGAAGTCAAGGTATACGTGAAGAATACAAGAGGAATAGACTACTCTTACAAGGCTGTATGGCACGTATTAAGAAAGAAGATGAAGGTAAGCTACTGTAAGCCCTTCGTTAAAAACAAGAAGAAGGATGCTGAAGAGGTTTTAAAAGAAGGCTCGATGAGGCTCTCTCTTCAGTAAAGAAACCTATCATAGGGTTCTTGGACGAAAGCTCTCTTCAGCTAGACCCGAAAAAGAGGCGTGTGATCAACACTCCTGTAGTTAGCTATGAAGGAGAGAAGAAGTCAAAGGCCATATTCGGATTCATGGCTCTTAACGGAAACGATGTAGCTCTCTGATGCATCCAAAGCTGAAGATCTCGTATCCTTTCTTGAGCTCATAAGAACCCAGAACATTACATACTCATAATTCTCGATAACGCAAGAATACACATAGCAAGGATGGTAAAAGAGAAGGCCATAGAGCTGAACACGATACTCGTATACTTACCTCCATACTCTCCAGACCTGAACCCTATAGAGTTCGGATGGAAGGATTTGAAGAAGGGAGCCTTTCTAGAGTTCGAGAAGATGATAGAGAGGAGCAAAGAAAAGGCGTTGAAGGTGTTTGGCGAGAGAAAGCAAACTTACTCACGATACTGGAGGGAGATGTTTATTGAGGTCAAAAGTTAGTGGAATAACTATAATCAAATAGAAAATTAATGCTTTGTGGCTTAATTCCGACTTTTCGTACGCTATGTTCCGATTTTCGCCCTC
>JBNAWJ010000108.1:0-5350 GCA_049699795.1 Nitrososphaerales archaeon
TATGATATTAGAAGAAGGTTAAACAGCTGAAAAATTAAAAGTTTCAATAGGATGTTGGGTAAAGAGGCTAATAAACCATCCAGCCCTGAATATGAACAACTTATGATTGCTGATTATCTATTACAAAAGGCTTAAACCCTCCTAATTTAACCATCAAATCATTTCACCCTTACAGAAATTCTTTCAGCCTCCTTCATCATCACCTTTAATGTGCTATCATCCAAGCCTAATGCTTTAAAAAATCTTTCCATGGATTCCTTATCCTTGTTTAAAATTAGCAATAAGTACGGCATGTATGTTGATATAACTTCTCGAGAAGATGCATGAAGAAACTTCGATAAAATCTTGCCAAAGCTCTTTAATGCTTTACTCTCATTCCACATCCTAATCTTTAGATTCAAAGGCATATCATCTTCACTATAACTTACTGAACCCTTAGGGATGGCATTGAAAAGAGAGTAGGCTAATATTCTATCAAAGTATCTTAATAATCTCCATTCCTGAGTCTTTCCTATCATTTTAACGATTTCATCAGCTTCTCCTATCTTTTCTAAAGCCTTTATGAGTTCGTCATTACTTAAATCGCTGTTTATAACGCTTGTATAGGCTAACCTTACCTTATCTTTTGGCATGGCGTCACAATTTTTTAGGGCTTCGTAGGCTTTTTCTTGAGAATCAGCGTTGAAGAAACTTTCAAAGCCTTCCCTTAAGCTGTAGGTTAAATCTCTGCTCGATATTGTAGAACTAATTTCTTCTGTTGATAGACCTGAAAAGGATTGAGCAGTGTTTATGGCTGCCCTCATATCGCCCTTAGATTCTCTGACTATCAAGCGAATGGCTTCTTTGCTCAGTTTAACATTCTCTCTTTTGAGAATGTTTTCAACATAAATCTCGGCAAGCCTTGGAGGAATTCTTTTAAACCTAAACACTTTTGATTTTCTTATCAGTTTAATTATTTTTTTATCATCCTCTAAATTTGCAGCCATGACTATTGGTGCTATGCTTTTTTCGATCAATTCTTCTACGAACTCTATTCCTCCTCTATCCTGCCTTTCATACATTCCATCAACCTCATCCAAGAATATCAGTAATTTCTCACCGAACAGACCTTTAGAGCCTAATGATGGTCCCAATATTTGTATCATCTTTTCTTTTGTTCTAACATCGCTGGCATTCAATTCAATCATATTATAACCCAATTTTTTAGCAACTAAATGAACAAGAGTAGTCTTGCCTGTTCCAGGAGGACCTAAGAGAAGGGCTGGCTTTGATCCTCTCTTCCATTCCTTTAACCAATTCAAGAATTCTATCCTGCTTTCTTCATTGCCAACCATTTCCTCTACGCTTTTAGGTCTGTATTTTTCAACCCACATTAAGGGCTCTAGTGGCAAATTAGTCTAAAAGCATTTAGTTTTAGCGAAGAGACATAGTCTATTTGCCTGACTTTCTAAAGGCTACAAAAAGCCTATAGGCATATAATGCTAATCCTAAGGGAAAAGAGACCATGGAGAACCAGTAAATCCCATTGGCTGAAATAAGCCCTAGAAATGGATTTCCATCTATTGGATAAAAAGGATTCATCTCTCCATAAAGAAAAGAATCTAGGAAGACATGAGAATAAACTCCAAAAAGGGATGTTAAGAGAATTTTCTTAAAGGAAGATTTTTGCTCGAGCATAAATAATTTCATGATCTTTCTCAACCATCTATAAAGATAATACACTATGATTGCCACTAAAATTCCTAAAATCGATGCACCAAGGTAGGAGTGGAAGAATCCATGAAGAGGTAACGGAGAACTAGACATCAAAACGTAGATACCCTCTAAATCAATGATAACACTCGACACAAATAGAGCAGGTAGATCGAATATCGGGAAAAATAGCATACCTATAAGGAGAGCAGGACCCCAATGAAAAGGTGTAAAAGGCATAATCATCCCTTAATCATTCAATTAATGTATGATTCCTCCTATGAGAAAGGCTATCAAGCCTAGGAGCATTCCAAGAAGAGCGATGCTCTTTACATGTAAAGCGTTAGCTTCAGATGGATTCTTAAGAATTCTAATAGATGCGTATATGAAAATTAAGTTAGGGATTAATATCAGAATCGCATAGACTATGCCTACTATGCCTGTTATGAAAGGAAGCCAGCTGGATACTATTGCCATAAAGAACATGATAGCACCGAGAATAGACGCAAACCTTGAACCATGAATTCTTGCTATTGACTTAATTCCTCTCAATTCGTCTCCTGCAACATCACTTATCGTTTTTATGACCTCTCTTCCAGTACCAGCCAAGAATGATGTTAATGCTAACCATAGCAACAATGGTTCATCAGCATTCCCAACAGCCATGCCACCATATACGTAAGGTATCGCTATTGAAGTTGCCACTATAATATTGCCGATGAATCCTCTTTTCTTCCCCCAGAAGTTGTAAAACCATGCAAGAAAGGCAAATACTGACGCTATTACAAAATTACTCAAACTTATCAGAATGGATGATGCTATCCCAATAGAGAGAAGAATCAGAGCCAATATTATAGCAAAATTCTTTGAAATGGAGCCACTTGGCAAGGGTCTATCGGGTCTATTCACCTTATCAACCTCAATATCATAGTAATCATTCACCACCATGGAGAAGCTGGATATGAAGAAGCCTGTCAAGAAGCCTAGTAGAGAATAGATTGAGAAGATCATGCTAGGAGAGGCTACACCAATCCCCACTATGACTGCAAAGCCCACCATTATGGAGTTGATGGGTCTCATAAGAATGATTGTGCTATTCAGAGCCATTTTATTCATCTTCTTTGTAAATTAAGATGTAAATTCATTTTCAACCCTTTGCAAAGCTAACTAAGAGTCTTTGCAAGCCCGAGCTATATTGAAATGCCTTCTTTCTCTTCAACGCTATATCCTTTGGCAGACCAGCCTTTATAGCTACTTCCCTTAAAACCAGTTTGCGTTGATCGTCCAACATTCCTATCTTTAAGCTTAAAGGCAAGGACAAAGCATACTTGACTAAATCTATGTTAGCATAGGGTAGCCTTATTTCAGTGTAGGGAGAGGATGCTTTTTCGTCTCTTTCAAAGTTGTTCTTATGAGCATCGATAACATCTTTTAGCATCATATCTTCTGCAAACTCTTCTCCCATATCCTTTAAGGCTCTAACATACTTGGCATAGCCTCCAAACAATTCATCTGCAAGCTGACCCAAGAATAAAGCATCACAGCCAATTTCTGAACATCTCTTGGCAGAAAGATTGATGCCTATGCCTATAGCTAAATCCATAACCTTATCACACTCTATCAAATTTTGTATTAAATCGATCCTATCCCTTAATTGTTTAGCATCAACCTGAAGCTCCTCAATCTCCAATCCAAGGTTTTTCGCTGAATTTATAGCATCTTCATCCCTAGAGCCTTTTGTATATATTGAGAGAAGGATTACCTTTGTCAGTTTTGAAGCGATTAAAGCTAAAAGAGAGCTGTCTAAACCGCCAGAGAAGCCTATGGCTATCTTATCAAGACCTTTAACCCTTCTTCTAATGGATTCTGAAAGAAGTTCTAATACTTTATCTGAGGCCTCGTCCATGCCAATGCTCAATTTAGGGCTTGCTTCGATTCTATCAAATATCAAACTTTTTTCATCTCTCATAGACACTTTATGGATGCTGCCTGGTTGGACTCTTTCAATATTCTTAAATCCTATGGATTTGAGGGCTTTTATCTCTGATGCTATACCAAGAATTCTTGATTCTTTTGAGAAGTATAGTGGCTTTATTCCCAATAAGTCTCTGCCATACATCAATGAGTTATCATCAATCCCAGCAAAGGCAAACTCAGCATCCAATTTTGATAGAATCTTTGGAGCCTTTTCTATATCTTCGAAAACCTCCTTCAATTTCTTTGATAGGCCAAAGCCATCAGGATAGTAGACTTTGCCATGAAAAGCTATATCATTATTTAATGCTTTAGAAAGGCAACAGCCTATCGCTAGGTTTGACTTTGTTCTGTCAAAAGTTGAAACATCATCCGAAGATTCACCCTTGGTAATTATCTTATAGCCATATTTAGCACGATAAGAAATGGATTTAAGGGCGAAAATGAGCCTAGGAATTACATCATCTTCTCCAAAAAGGGCTACTATGCCGTTAACATACTCTCGAAGCAAATCTATACATGCTCACATAATACTTTATATTATATAATGGCTCTTTCCTTTTATAGCATAAAAAGTTTTTATAAGTTACCAGATATCTCAGACGGAATTTAAAATGTTTAGATATAAACATCCGCAGAAGACATTTCAGATATATAAAATAAAGATTGGGGGTCAGCCAGGAGAGCACCCTACAGCGTTAATCGGCTCGATCTTTTATAAAGGACATAAAATAGTTAAGGATGAGGAAGAAGGCATCTTCGATAAGGAAACGGCTGAAAAACTTATAAAAAGACAAGAAGAGCTTTCAGACAAGTTTGGTAACCCTGGCATACTAGATGTTGTGGTTCCGTCTATCAAAGCCGCTGAAAAGTATATCGATTTTGTCGCAAAGGTTACAGATAGTGCGTTCATATATGATGCATGGCCAATAGAAGTTAGGATCAAAGGCTTAAAGCATATAGTAGAAGCAGGGCTAACCGACAGGATCATATATAATAGCGTATCTCCTCTGATTACGGAAGATGAAATCAATGCAATTAAAGAATCAAAGATAAAGTCTGCCATTGTGTTTAGCTGGAATTATGGATATCCTTGGGTAGAAGGCCTTTTATCTGTTCTTAAGGGAGAACCAGGAAAAAAGGGGTTGTTAGAAATAGCCAGAGAGGTTGGTATTGAAAAGATAATGGTAGATATTCTTGCTGGAGGGACTGTACCTGCTGCAGGAGTTTCTTGCAATGCAGTACGAACGATAAAAGATGAAACCGGGCTTCCTGCTGGTTATGGGCCTGCTAATGCCACTACAGGGTGGATAGAGTGTAAAAAATGGGGGAAGGATATCTATAAAGCGTGTGAAGCTGCTATTCATGCAGCATCCGTCTTTTCAGGGGCTAACTTTCTATTTTATGCGAGAATCGAATCGGCTGATCATATTTTCCCAGCAGTCGCTGCTGTTGATGCTATGGTAGCTACAATGTGCATGGAACAAGGGATTCAGCCAGTAAAGGAACACCCATTATACAAGCTATTTCCAGATGTTGTCAAAAAAATTCGAAGGATACCACCAAAGGCCTTGGTTCCATCTTAGTATGCTCTAATCTTCCTTTCTATTATTTTTTGTCGTTCTTATGATGATACTGTCAAGAATTACCCTCCTGCCTTGAGGTAATTGTACCAAGCTGTAAA
>JBNAWJ010000109.1:0-5262 GCA_049699795.1 Nitrososphaerales archaeon
AAGCTCTTTCCTTTTGTGAGTCTGTCTTTCGCCTTTGATCGAGCCTCTTCTAGCAAGCTCTTTTCTTTCGCCTTAATGGAAGCTTCCTCGTCCATTCTTTTCTTCTGTAAGATTTTGTTCTTGTTCTCTTTTAGCTTGGACAATTCAGCGTCTATGTTGTCTAAATTCTTTTTGATTTCATCTATATCTTGCTTTATCTCTCTATCTTCTTGTATTAGTTGATGCTTAACCATAAAGATGTTGTGCAAAGCTTCTTTTTGAGTTCTCAACTTTGTTATGGCTGATTTCTTTATCTCCCTCATTCCATCCAATTCGTCCTTAAGGGATTTTGCCTCGACCAAAAGCCCATTCAATTCTTGTCTAGTCTTGTAAGCTTTCTCCCAGAGATGAAGCTTAATCTCAAGCTTTTTTATGTATTCTACTAATCTCTTCTCCTCTTCTCTTGATAGACGCTCCGTTTGAAGTCTCCACTCTATGTGATCCAGATCTTTCTTAAGATCTCTCCCAGACTCGTGAGGGACCTCCTTCTCGAATTTTCTTAAGACCTCCTCTATCTCTTTGGCCTTCATTTCTATATCGGCTATCTTTGATAAAATGTATTTGTGGGAATCTCTAAGCTGCCTCATCAATGAGTATTGCTCTGAAACGGCTTTCCTCTCTTCTATCAGCTTATTCGTGATTCCCTTGATTTCATCTCTTAACTCGCGCCTTCTTTGGCTTAGCTTCTTTAGCTCATTGACCAGACTTGATCTGTAGGCAATTAATGAAGAAATCTTCTGTTCGATCTGATCGAGATTTTCATCCATTTTATTCACCGACATTATGACTAAGAATGACTCTTACATCTACAGCTACAAGCCCAGATGGATAAACCAAAATAGGATTTAAGTCGAGCTGATCTATTTCATCGATATTCATCATCAATTCAGATACTTTCACTATGGAATCAGCTATGGCATCTATGTCCAATCTTGGAGAGCCTCTATATCCAAGCAATAGAGGATAGCCCTTTATCTCCTTAATCATCTCATTGGCATCATCCCTATCAACAGGGGCTATTCTAAAGGATACATCTTTAAGAATCTCTATGAAGATGCCGCCAAGACCAAACATTACTGCTGGGCCAAACTGTTTATCTCTTAAAGCTCCTATTACAACTTCTGTTGCTGATGGAACCATCTTCTGAACCATTATCCCAGAAATCCTTGCTTTAGGGGCTTTTTCGCGCACACTTTTTTGAATTTCCTTAAACTTCTCTGAAACTTGATCTTGGTTAAGTAAATTTAACTTTACTCCTCCTATATCGCTCTTGTGAATTATGTCTTGAGATACAACCTTTAGAACTACAGGATAGCCTAGAGCCTGGGCTATCTTTTGAGCCTCTTCTATAGAATTCGATAGATGAAAGCTCGGTGTTGGGATTCCTATCATAGCCATCAAAGCCATAGCCTCAGGTTCAAGCAGTGAATACCTTCCAGTTGATAGAGCATTTTTTATCAGTTCTTTAGCCTTCTCAAACTGTATCTTCATCTCTAAACTTACTCCTTAATACCATAATGAAGTCTAAAAGATTAAGAATGAGAGTAATCTTTACAAGCGCTTAAAAAGTTTTTTACCAATTTTGGTTGATAGGCAAAGTGCATGTGCATATAAGATGCCAATGCTTTATGTTCGAGCCAAGCATCGTGCTTGCCGTCTATCCCTATACCTATTCTCATTCTATAGGCGAACCTTGCATCTCTTGGTATCTCTAAAATCTTTGAGTAATGGAACTCATGCCCCTTTAGCAAATCATTAACCTTGGATAGAGGATTATCAACAATCACGTCAGCAAGAGTATAGTTCAGGGTTAGACCCCTTGTCATAACAGTCCTTGAATTTAATAGCCCAACCATTTTGTAAGATCGATTTTCGAAATCTGTTATAGAATCAGTAAGATACATTAACCCTCCACACTCAGCATAGATGGGCATCTCGTCTTCAGCTACCTTCTTTATGCTCTTTAGCATGCTTGTATTGGCTCCTAGCCTTTCTGGGAGCATCTCAGGGAAACCTCCTCCTATGTAAAGACCGCTCACATCTGATGGTACTTCTTTATCCTTTATAGTGTCAAAGAACCTTATATCAGCGCCATAAGCCCTTAAAATATCAAGATTGTCTTGATAGTAGAAGTTGAAGGATTCATCAAGGGCAACACCTATTGCTAAATTCTTCTTATATGGGTGCTTAGGATAGACTTTATTACCTGATTTAGGAAGATCCTCTGCAGACCTTGCTATATCTATGATTCTATTCACATCCACATTCTCTTCTATAAAATTTGTGAGCAGATTTAGAAAGGGTTTTGGATGAGCCCTTTCACGTTGAGGAATCAAGCCAAGGTGCCTCTCTTGCATTTCTATATCTTTATTACGAGGAAGAGCCCCAAGGACAGGAAGTTTCGTTACAGAATTTATGGCTTTTTTACACCAATCTATGTGCTTCCCACTACCAACTTCATTCAAGATGAAGCCAGATAGCCTGACATTTCGATCATACTTCTCGTATCCTAGAGCTATAGGAGCTACAGACTTTGCCATTCCATGAACGTTTATCACAAGTATGACTGGGCTTTTCAGAAGCTTTGCTATGTGGGCTGTGCTGCCATTCTCATTACTCTCATCGAAGCCATCGAATAGACCCATCACTCCTTCTATAACAGCTATATCGACATCTTGTGTCGCTCTTTGAAATATCTCTAAAATGCCATCTGGGTGCACCATCCACGCATCAAGGTTTCGAGATGGTCTGTTCAGCATTATTGAATGGTGGCTTGGGTCTATATAGTCAGGACCTATCTTAAAGGCTTGAACCTTTAGACCTCTCCTTTTAAGAGCCCCCATTAGACCTACTGAAATGCTGGTCTTTCCAACCCCACTATAGGGACCTGCTATAGTTATCCTAGGAAGATTCATCTTTCGAACCTCAATATATTGATAAATTTAAGGTTAACATTGCATAAAATTTTCTTTGTAAACTATCGATTATATGTGATTAACCTCATCGATCAAATCTTTCTTAAAGTTTCTAAGGCTGCTGCCTTTGCACCAAGTTTTGCAGATTTTTCATCATCTGCACTTCCTATTATGATAGAATCTCCCTCTTTTGGTTTTAGCTTTTTTATCAGCATTTTACGAATTTCAGGTGAATCTTTGAAGGCATCTTCTGGAGATCCTGGTATGACGAGCTTTCCTTTGGTGTAAATTATTGTTGTAGCTCCCAAAGCCCCTGCCTTTATGGCTGCGTCTCTTTGCTCTATTCCATATCCTATCATCTTGGCAGAATTTTTGACTAATATTGCTATGTTAAATTTGCCCAATGTATATGGAGATGGCGGAATTTCCAATTCTTCCGATACTCTTGAACTTAAGTCTAAGAATATCTCTTTGCCAAAATTGGTCAGTACACAGCCAGACTTTGTAGATTTTATTATTCTTTCTTTTTGCAAACGCTTTATCAAAGTTCGAGTTGCACCTTCTCCGAGTTCTAATATACTTGATAATCTCATCCTTCCTATAGGCGCGCTAGAGCCTACCTTCTCTATAACCATAAAAACATGAGCAGGTGTAAAAGAGGGAAAGGGTGCTGGCTCTATCTTTTTCGCAATTCTATCTATTATCTCTAAAGTTTTCATTTTATTACTTTCTACGATTTGGAATTACTTCCTTATATTAATGCTTTATTAATTTCATCAAGACAAGAGAGTCGTTCCATCGCTAATTTCTATAATAAGGCTATGAGGTAAGATGCCCTGTTCTTTTCAGTATCTCTCTAGCAACTATAAGGCCAGAAGTCGATGATTGAACTAAACCTCTAGTTATGCCTGCACCATCCCCAACAGTGAACAGGTTTCTTATTTTAGTTTCAAGAACATTATTTAGCTCTAGTCTTGATGAATAGAACTTTACTTCAACACCGTAAAGAAGGGTGTGCCTTGAATACACACCAGGGGCAATCTTATCAAGAGCATTTATCATTTCTTTAACGTCCATCAAATATCGCCCTGGCAAGGCGAAGCTCAGGTCCCCCGGCTTAGCATCTCCCAAAGTAGGCTTTACTACACTTCTTTCCATTCTCTCTTGTGTAGACCTTCTACCTACTTCAAGGTCTCCAAGCCTCTGTACTATTACACCACCAACTAGCAAGTTAGCAAGTTTTGCTATGTATTTCCCATAGGCAACAGGCTCCTTAAAGGGTTCTGTAAAAGACGTGCTTACGAGAACGGCAAAATTCGTGTTTTCAGAAGTTTTCTCCTCATAGCTATGACCGTTTACAGTTATAACATCATCTAAATGCTCGGTTACCACGTATCCTCTAGGACAGACACAAAAAGTTCTAACCTTATCGTCGAAGGATTTAGAATAATAGACAAACTTAGGTTCATAAAGAACATCTGTCAAGTGGTTCATTACAACTGCTGGAACTTCAATTCTTACTCCTATATCCACAGGGTTGTTGATGGTTTTCAAGCCAAGCCTATTTGCCTCCTGCCTAAGCCACTCTGCTCCACTTCTTCCAGGGGCTACTACCACATACTTTGCAAGAATCTCTTCTCCATCAACCATTCTTACACCTTTCACTTCTTCTCCTTGAACCAAAAGATTACTCACAGTTTTCTCCATCATTATCTCCACCTTGCCGTCTATAGTTCTTCTCATCTTCTTCAGCAATTCGGGGCATTGGTCGGTCCCTAAGTGCCTTACCTTGCTTGGAATCAGCCTTAACTCAGCCATGGCAGCCTTCCTTGATATATTGGAGATAGCATCTTCGTCGTCTCCATAAATTTTAGCAGGAGCACCATACTTGATGTAAATATTTTCAACTTCTTGCATAAGCTCCGTAAGCCTCTTCTCACTTACATAATCCTTCAACCATCCTCCAGTTTCTGTAGAAAATGTCAGCTTACCATCGCTGAAGGCTCCTGCCCCTCCCCAGCCAAAAAGAATGGATTTGGAGCGAGTGCGCTCGGATATGTCCTTTCCTCTATCCAAAACTAATACTCTTAAATCTGATCTTTCACAAAGCTCAAGGGCAGTGAAGATGCCTGCTGGACCTGCACCAAAGATGATTACGTCATAGCCTTTGGGATGAACCATCTATTCTTACCTTTAAATTTGCGTTTTACTATGCTTTTAAGATTTTTGCTTTGTGGCTTAATTACTAATTTTGAATTTATTGTTCCATTGTAGTCCTTTAGAGTAAGAGTTTCGAAAAGATAGTTCA
>JBNAWJ010000110.1:0-5217 GCA_049699795.1 Nitrososphaerales archaeon
AAAGGGGCAAATGGTTTGTCCTCATCCTCTCCGATAGCTTAGGGAGATGAGCCTTTTTATAAATTTATTATTATCCTAGAAAATAGGTTCATCACAGGAAAGGTAATATTGTTGGCTATAAGACAAAAAAGAACCGAAAAGCATCCCCTTTCAGAAGTCATGGATAAGTTAAGGCATGCTTATCTTGATCTAGGCTTCAAAGAAGTCTACAATCCTATCTTCATTGAGGAAAAAGAGATTTACAAGCAGTGGGGAAACGAGGCTCCGACCATACTAGACAGATGCTTCTACCTTGCAACTCTCCCTAGACCTGATATAGGGATTAGCCAAGATAAACTCGACCTCCTTAAGAAGATCGGGTTCACCTTCGATCGGGAGAAAAAGATAGCGTTACAGAAGATCTTTCACAATTATAAAAAGGGAATATTCGATGGGGAGGATCTGATTTCTAGGCTTGCTGACGCTCTTTCAATAGACGGGGATAAAGCTTCGATGATATTAAGCGCCTTTCCTGAACTAAAGCAGAAAAGAGCCATTGCTACTAATCTTACTCTTAGAAGCCACATGACATCAGGATGGTTCTTAACTTTAAAAGAATTTCAAGATGGAGAACTTCCTATAAAGCTCTTTTCTATAGATGTCTGCTTTCGAAGGGAACAAGCTCTAGATGCAACTCATCTTAGGTGCTATCATTCAGCCTCAAGCGTTATAATGAATGAGGAACTGAGCTTAGAGGATGCAAAGAGCGTTGCTGAAGGGTTGCTAAAGCCTTTTGGAATCGAGGAGATAAAGCATGTTAAAAAGAAAAGAAGTGCCAGTTACTATGAGAAGGATACAGAAACTGAAGTCTTTGTAAGAACAAAAAGCCAAAGGGATTGGGTCGAAGTTGCAGATTTCGGGATATATGATAACGCTGTTCTCGAAAAGTATGGAATAAAACATCCAGTTTTAAACGTAGGTCTAGGAGCTGAGAGATTGACAATGGCTATCTATGGTTTCTCAGACATTCGTAAATTAGTCTATCCTCAATTCTACGCTGAGTTAGAGCTATCTGATTCAGAGATCGCTTCTTCAATTATCATAGATAAGATTCCTAGAACTGAACAAGGCAAGAAGATACAGGCTGCTATCATTAAAGCTTGTGAGATTTATGGAGATACTCCTAGCCCCTTCGAGTATACTGCGTATGATGGTAGAATTCTTGGAAGAAAAGTAACAGTAAAGCTAGTTCAAAATGAGGAAGGAAAGAAACTCTTAGGGCGAGCAGCCTTCAACGAAATAGTAGTTTACAATGGAGATATCTTGGGGATTCCAAAAGAAGATAAGGAATTATCAAAAAGTGAATTGATAAAGGATGCAAGGGAACATGGAGTACCAACTGGGATAAGGTATGTAGATTCTTTAGCAGCATTTGTGGCCAATGGTATAGAAGAAGCCATAGAATCAGGGAATAGGGAGTTCTTTATGAAGAGGACCATGATCAGCACGTCAGGAGAGCTTAACATAAAGGTGAAAGAAGATGCATTACGATTTATTACAAGCAGGAACAAAAGAATTGACTTAAGAGGGCCAGTTTTTATGATAATAAAGGCTCAGATAGAATGATTTCATGTATTAACTTATGAATGGCAAACCTCGTCAAAACCTATACTCATCTTCAGACCGTAAAGTGTAAATACGCTAAATTTCATAAAATCGTGCATGATGGAGTTGCCTTTGTGTGAAGGATGAAGAACCCTTAACCATTAGCATTCTTATGGAAAGGATGAAGGGTTATTATTCCAAAATAGAGGAGGCTATAAAGGCCGAGTTAAACCGTTATAAAGAATCAAATTTCTATGGCTCTTTACGATACGCCTTAGAAGGCGGGAAAAGGATCAGGCCGATAATTCTTCTACTCTCAGCAGAGAGCATAGGGAAAAGCGATACAAATGCCTTACCTGTAGCAGTAGCTATAGAGCTCCTTCACACAGAATCCATAATTCATGACGATATATTAGATAATGAAATTCTGAGACGTAATAGACCGGCTTTTCACATCAGGTATGGTCTAGGTGCGTCTCTCCTGACTGCAGACTTTGTATTTGGGATAATACTAGACATAGCTTCAAGATACGAGGACAAGAAAATTGCAAAGGAGCTATCATCAGTTGCCCTTCGCATGTGTGAAGGCGAATTTGGTGAATTAAAGATCGATCCAAAGATTTATCAACTAAGCTGGGATGAATACTTAAAACTGATCTCCCAAAAGACTGCTTCACTTTTTGAGGTCTCTGCAAAGATAGGTGGAATAGTAGGCGGAGGCAATGAAGATGAGATTGAAGCTCTATCTAACTATGGTCATCTTCTTGGCACAGTTTATCAGATACAAGACGATATACAAGATTGGGGCAAAGAGGATAAAGTAGTAAATGCCTTAAAGATAGAGCAAAATGATAAACTATCTTATTTGAGAAAGATGTCTGAGCGTTATGCCATGGAAGCAAAGCAAAGATTAAAATCCTTAAAAGATACCAGTGCAAAGAGGCATTTAATCGACCTTGCAGACTTTATGATTTCAAGACGATTCTAAAAATTTATGCCATTTTTGCCTCGGTCAATTCTTCACGCTTTACTTTTCTAACGTAAAAATCATCCTTTATCCTTCTCCCAGTCTTCTTTTCCCATTCTTCAATAGATGTACCAAAATCCTTCTGAATCTTATCTCTATACCATTCAGGGATGACGTTGAAGGCGCAAAAGGGTATTATCAAACCGTTTGGAACCAAATAATGAATCCCGCATCTTCTTACCCTTTCTATATCGTAATTGTATTTATCCATAAAGTGCATCATGCCTATGAATAGTGTCTTATGATGAAACTCTCCTAAAGCCTCGTAATTGTGCCTTATGAGAGCGTTGATTATTATCTTTGATAAATTCAATCCTTTAGGTTGCTTCTCCTTATCTATGAACTTGCCAAGCTTTGATAGAACTTTTACAGCCACCCAATACCTATTCTTGCCTCTTTTTATCTCATCAGCTTTTTCATCCAGATATTCGAACAATCCATCTATATCGACAAACCTAGTTATGGGGATTAACCTATCACCTTCCTTGAAGAGATAAGTTGCTGCCCCACAGGCAAAGTGAACTGAGAGTTCATAATGGGCTCTACCTGTCAAAGCTTCTACGAATCTTGTTATAGGACCAGTGCAAGGTACTGGATAAAAGTCATCCTTGCTAATCTCACCGTTGGTCTGATCCTCTATCCTTTGAATTACATCTGGAATGGTTATCCTATACTTATCACGTTCAGCTGTTGTGAGCCTACCAGTGAGAGATACAGGTTGAAAGTTCACACCCCTTATTATATCTATGTTCTTTGATGCAAAATCGACTATGCCCCCTACCTCATGGTCGTTGATGCTTTTTATGACTGTTGGTACTAAGACTATACCAAGCCCTACACTTCTACAATTTTCCAATATGCTAGGAATCTCCCAATGGTTCTTAAAGTTCGTTTTTGGAGTTAAACCATCGAAGCTAAGGTAGACTGTATTAGTGCCAGCCTCTCTAACCCTTTTTGCTAAAGTAGGGTCTGTTGCAAGCCTTATGCCATCGGTGTTCAACTGGACATGATCTATGCCTTCTCCCTTTATCGTCTTTATTATTTCTATCAGATCCTCTCTAAGGCACGGTTCTCCCCCTGTCAGTTGAACAGCATTCCCAGGGACTGGTCTTTCATTTCTTAGATTTCTTGCCATTTCTCTTATCTGTTCTAAGCTTGGCTCATAGACATACCCTGCCTTCTCAGCATAAAAAAAGCAGTACCAGCATGACAGATCACACCGATTCGTAACAACGATATTTGCTAAAGTTGTATGAGTAAGATGATCCTTGCAAAGACCGCAATCAGAAGGACAGTCTATGGTTTCTTTTTTTATGCTTGGATTCTCTACTCCTTTACCTTCTAGGTTGAATTTGCTAGCCCTCATATACATCTCATAAGAGCCCCAATATAGCTCCTCAGTTTCACCGTGATCCTTGCATTCCCTCTTGATCCAAACCTTTCCATCCTTTTCGAATATCTTTGCTAGGAGAACTTTATTACACTCAGGGCAGATGCTCTGGGTCTCTTTTATAACGTTCATTCTCTCACTTGGGGATAGTGTAAAGCAACATAAGGTTTATTTGAGTTTTGCTGAAAAAGGTTCTGTCAAGTAAAATGATCTTGATCAGAACCAAAGATGACCTTATACTCCTTTAAGAAACTTTCAGGAGAATCTGAAGCATGTATAGCGTTCTCTGTTATGCTCGTTGCAAAGTCTCCACGTATTGTGCCTTTTGGAGCATCCCGAGGATTTGTGGGCCCTATCATCTTCCTTACTGTTTCTTGAACGTTTTTTCCTTCAATTAGAGCAGCTACAATTGGACCAGATGTAATAAAAGAGACTAGATCATTAAAAAAAGGCTTACCCATATGAACATCATAAAACCTCTTTGCGTCTTCTTCAGATAGTCTCATCATCTTTAACTTTGCAATTTTAAATCCTTTATCTTCAAACTTTGAGAGAATAGTTCCTATAAGCCCCTTTTTTACTGCGTCTGGCTTGATAAGGATAAGTGTTCTATCCTTCATCATCCTTTCCCTTTCTTATAAAAAGTAGTCCACTTAAGCTTACGAGGGTCTCTTCTCAGTTTTAACGAATTCTTTCTACACTTTGATGAGCAGTACCAGTATATCGAACCGTCGTTCCTTACAAGCATCAAGCCATAACCTAAGGTTACATCCTTACCACAAAAACTGCACTTTTTCTGAGCAAACATGAACCAACGCCTATTTTATCTTTTTAGCTTCTCTTTCTGTCTCCCTAAGCATCAATATATCGCCCAATCTAACAGGGCCTTTGACGTTTCTAGTCAATATCCTACCTTTGTCTTTTCCCTCCATTATCCTCACTCTGACTTGTGTGATTTCTCCCGCTACTCCAGTCCTTCCTACTATCTGCAAGACTTCTGCTGGTGTGAACTGTTCTTCACCCGATTGACTCATAGAGAGCACCCTTAACATTCATGCAAAAACTGGGAAGATATAAGCATTCATATTAATGCTCTGTTACATATTTATAGCATGATTATTTAAGTTTATCAAGTAATAAACTAAGAGTGCACTAGAGCCAATGATACTGTCAAGAATTACCCTCCTGCCTTGAGGTAATTGTACCAAGCTGTAAA
>JBNAWJ010000111.1:0-5126 GCA_049699795.1 Nitrososphaerales archaeon
AATAACGCTCCACTCACCATTGCTCAGCTCACGAAACTCCATAAACAAGGCTTCTTAGAGAAAGACTTAAATATTTTGAAACCACCTCTTTAATTAAGCTGACAAACTTCTCAAGGATTGTTTTCTTTTCGTTCGCCTCTTCGACCCCAACAAGACGTCCTGACAAGACTACAAATTTGTAACTCGAAAAGTCTCGACTGTATTTTTCTATTTCTACTGAAACATGTGCATTGAACCTTTGTGATTCTATATAGTTTAATTCTTAAATGAAAAATTCAGAAAAGCTGCCCAGCTCTCGGAATGAATGTGGCTTTCCAGTCTTGCAACGCATGTGGTTTTTACCCCCCGCGCTGCCTTACTGGTTGGCCCTCGCTTGATCACCACGGGGAGCCCTGTGGTTGTCCACAAGCCCCACATCAAAGCGATCAGACGACTGCCGACCCGCGCGACATGCCAAGGCTTCCCCTGACATGCGAGTTCGATCGACAGACCCATGCCTTTTCCGGCTGGGAAGCACATATTATATGCCAAGAAAGTTATTTATAGTTTTTGGATTTAAAATGCGCTTTTTGGGTTGATTTATTTTGATCCCTTCTCATTTAATTGCTTTCACTAAAGCATCTGTAAGCTCAAGATTCGTTATAACAGGAATTCCGAACTCCACAGCCTTTCTTCTTATCAGATAATCGTCATCTATGGCTTTTAGAGAACTAGCTCCTTCTAATTTTAGAACGTTAATCACCAATTTTATCTTCTGATTTATCAAATAATCGAGGATGTTTGGCTTTTTGCTCTCACTTACTTTGTGCAAGACTCCGCACTCTATGTCGTTCTCAATTAATGCTTCTGCCGTATGCTCTGTAGCATATATTTGGAACCCTTTCTCCAAGAATTTCTTAGCTATAGGAATTATGCTTTCTTTATGTCCTCCAACTGTAATAAGAATTGAATCTCCTTTCTTAGGCAAATTCAGCCCGCCAGCAATAAGAGCTTTTAGAAAAGCTTCCTCAAAATTCTCTCCAAAACAAGCCACTTCCCCAGTAGAAACCATCTCAACGCCAGTTATAGGGTCTGCACCTTCTAACCTCATAAAAGAAAATTGGGGGACTTTTACGCTAATTTTGTTCGCTGAAGCCTCACCATCTTTTATCTCTCTTCCTAGTATGGCATCTGCAGCTATGTTCATCAGATTTATGCCAGTGGTCTTTGAGACAAAGGGCATGCTTCTTGATGCTCTTAAGTTACATTCTATCACATAGACTTCTCCATCTTTTACTATATACTGAATGTTAAAAGGTCCTTTAATATTCAATCTTGTAGCTATTCTTCTCGTGTAATCTCTTATCTTATCTTTGACATAGTTTTGAATATTAATAGATGGTATGCACATGGTAGCATCCCCTGAGTGAACGCCTGCATTCTCTACATGCTCTATTATCGCACCTATGAAGACATTCTTTCCATCACAAACACCATCAACTTCTACTTCTTTGGCATCAGTGATGAATTTCGATATAACTACAGGGTGCTCCTTTGATACTCTTGTTGCCTTCCTTAAATAATCCTCTAATTGTTTCTCATAGAAAGCTACGTTCATGGCAGAGCCAGAAAGGACATAAGATGGCCTTACCAATACTGGATAACCTATTTTTTCTGCAAATTCCTTTGCCTTCTCTATTGTTCCCAACTTACTCCATTTTGGCTGCTTTATTCCTAATTCGTCGAGTATCGTACTAAATTTTGATCTATCTTCCGCATTATCTATGTCCTCAGCAGACGCCCCCAATATTTTGACACCGTTACTTGCAAGTTTCATAGCTAAGTTGTTAGGTATCTGCCCACCTACACTTACAACTACTCCATCAGGTTTTTCTTTTTCAACTATGTCCAAAACTCTCTCCAAGGTTAATTCTTCAAAGTACAGCTTATCTAGAACATCATAATCGGTTGAGACAGTTTCTGGATTGTAATTTATCATTACGACCTCTTCTATACCCTTTTCTTTTAAAGCCCAAGCCATATTCACACAGCACCAGTCAAACTCTACACTTGATCCTATTCTGTAACAACCAGAACCAAGAACAACGACTTTGCTTTTTCTAGAGATTTCTATGTCGTCTGTTTGACCATTGTATGTGAGATAAAGGTAGTTGGTAACAGCTGGCCATTCTGCTGCGAGAGTGTCTATCTGCTTTATCACCGGCAATATTCCTAAAGATTTTCTTATCTTCCTAATTTCTACTTCACTCTTCCCAACTATGCTGCCAATCTTTTTATCTGAAAAACCAAGCTGTTTAGCTTTCTTGATGATCTCAGGAGTTAAATTCTTTTTCATCAATTCTTGGAATTCTACTATATCCTTGATTTTGTTTAAGAACCAAGGATCTATGCCAGTCAATTTAAAAATTCTTTCTACATCTATGCCAACTTGCAGCGCTTTAACGATGTAAAATATTCTCTTATCTGTTGGATTCTCCAATTCATGTTCTATCCTCTCTATGGCAAAGATGTCATTTCCGCCAACTTTTAAATCATCAACATCTGTCAATTCTTTGTCTATGTCGAGCATTCTTACTGCTTTTTGCAAAGCCTCCTCAAAGGTCCTACCAATTGCCATAACTTCTCCTACAGATTTCATTTGAGTCCCGATTCTTCTATTCACATGCTTGAACTTCTGGAAATCCCATCTTGGAATTTTAACTACAATGTAATCTAACGCAGGTTCAAAACAGGCAGTAGTAACTCCTGTAACTTTGTTCATCAACTCTGGTAAGGTATAGCCAACAGCAAGCTTCGCAGCTATATATGCTATAGGATAACCAGTAGCTTTTGATGCAAGAGCAGAGCTTCTTGATAATCGAGAGTTTACCTCTATTACTTTATACTGTTCAGAGTTAGGGTCTATGGCAAATTGTATATTGCATTCTCCTATTATTCCTAAAGCTCTTATTACCTTAAAACTCGCCATCCTTAGAGTATGGTATTCTCTATTGGTCAAAGTCTGAGAGGGGGCAACTACGATGCTTTCTCCGGTATGAATGCCCATCGGGTCAAAGTTTTCCATATTGCAGACTATCACACAATTATCGTTACAATCCCTCATCACCTCGTATTCGACTTCTTTCCACTTCCCAAGGTATTCCTCAACCAAGACTTGTCTTATTCTGCTGTGAACTAAACCTCTTGTTGCTATATCTGCTAATTCTTCTCTATTATGCGCTACTCCTGATCCCTGTCCACCCAAAGTATAAGCAACCCTTACCATTACAGGATAGCCTATCTCATTAGCAGCCTGTATTGCTTCATGAATAGAATTTGCCTTCTTGCTTTTTGGGATTGGTATTTTATTTTCTAACATAGTCTCTCTGAAGAGATTTCTATCGTCAGCGATCTTTATTGCCTCAATACCAGTCCCTATGACTTTTACATCGTATTTCTCCAAAATTCCTCTCTCAGCTAATTCTACGCCACAATTTAGGGCAGTCTGACCTCCAAACCCTAAGAGTATTCCATTAGGTCTCTCTTTTTCTATTATCTTCTCAACGAATTCTGGGTTTATTGGAAGAAAATAGACCTTATCAACGAATTTGTTGTCAGTTTGAATAGTTGCAATGTTAGGGTTAACTAGTATTACTTCTATCCCTTCTTCCTTCAGAGCCTTTATAGCCTGTGCGCCCGAATAGTCAAACTCTCCAGCCTCACCTATTTTTATGGCTCCACTCCCTAATATCAGGACCTTTTTGATCCAATCAAACTTTGGCATACTTCTTCACCTCTTTCATGAAGCAATCAAAAAGAAAACCCATTTCGTAAGGTCCAGGAGAGGCTTCTGGATGAAACTGAGTCCCAAACACAGGCTTCTTTCTGTGCTTTATGCCCTCTACAGTCTTATCGTTTACGTTCTTGAACCACACATCAAATTCAGTTTCTTTTAAACTTTCATCATCTATGGTATATCCGTGATTTTGACTCGTTATGTAGCATTTACCAGTGGACAGATCTACACAAGGGTGGTTCTGGCCTCTGTGTCCAAACTTCAGTTTATAGGTATCTGCGCCTGCTGCAAGGGCAAGAATCTGATTTCCAAGACAAATTCCCATCACAGGCAAATCCGTCTCTAGAATTCTCCTAACAATTTGAACTGTTTTATCACATTTTTTAGGGTCTCCTGGGCCATTAGAGATGACTATGCCGAATGGGTTTAATTCTAGAATCTTTTCAGCAGGGTAATCATAAGGCACTCTTACAACATCCATGCCTCTTTGTAAAAGATTTCTCATTATGCCAAATTTTGTACCACAATCTATTAACACGACCTTTAGCGATTTCTCAGAATTATACTCGACAGGCTTATCTATAGTCACTTCTTTTACCAAATCCCTCTCATTGGGATCTTCTATTTCTTTTAATTTTGCTTCGATTTCTCTACAATCTATTTTTTCAGCTACTTTAAGAATGCCTAGCATAGTACCCTTGACTCTTATTTTCTTGGTGAGGTCTCTAGTATCTATGCCTTCTATGCCAGGAATTTCTTGCTCATATAACCACTCATTTAATGTCTTCTTGTTAGACCAGTGGCTAGGATTTCTTGTAAGAGAGTATATTACATAGCCTTTGACTTGAATTCTGTTGGATTCGAAATGCAAAGGGATCTCAAATTCATCGGTAATTGAGTAATCTGGTACACCATAGTTTCCAATCAAGGGATAAGTCTGAATCAGTATCTGGCCAAAGTAAGATGGATCTGTTAGCGATTCGGTGTAGCCAGTCATGCCTGTGCTAAAAACAACTTCTCCTGAAACTTCACGGGGATAACCAAAACCATTGCCTTCTAATATTGTTCCATCCTCTAGGGCTAAAATGGCTTTAACCAAAGTCCACACCCATTTTGAAAATGCAGTTTGCTAAACATGAGAGAAACAATCTTTCGTTGAAAAGAAAGAGGGCATCCTTAGCAGGAAGGACTTTGGTTCTTACTCCGTATACACGCAATCCCTATGGCTACACCTTATAATAAGAAAAAATATGCACTAATAAAGTTTTTTATTTCTCTGACGATGTTGTTAACTCAAGGTCCACTCACCCCCTAAGAACCTTAGCAGCTCTGTAAACTTGATGTGTCTCCT
>JBNAWJ010000112.1:0-5105 GCA_049699795.1 Nitrososphaerales archaeon
GGACTACAATGGAACAATAAATTCGAAATTAGTAATTAAGCCACAAAGCATAATTTTTTAAAGGTATATGTGCATTTGTAGGGGAAAACTCCAAACTTATCATCATTTCTAGAAGAATATTTTTGATAACCTTCATTAGCATACTCATAAAATTATTTTAGTAGTTCATAATTATTCAAGGCAAATGATCGATAGACCTTATGTAATAATTAACTCAGCAATGACAATAGATGGCAAGATAGCAACAAAAAAAGGAGACTCAAAAATATCGAGCAAGGATGATCTTGTTCGTGTTCATAAGATAAGAGCATCTGTAGATGCTATAATGATTGGCATAAACACAGTTCTCATAGACGATCCTTCTTTGAAAGTAAAATATTGCCAAGGGAAGAACCCTATAAGAATAGTTGTGGATAGCAAAGCCAAGACTCCTATCAAATCAAGGATAATTTCAGACAAAGATGCTCCAACTATTATAGCTGTCACAAAAAAAGCACCGGTTGATCGAATTAATAAACTAAAAGAGGCTGGAGCAAAGGTTATAGTATGTGGAGGAGGAGAAAAGGTTGATTTGACTATTTTGCTCAAGAGTCTTAAAGATATGGGCATAAAGAGGGTTCTTGTAGAAGGTGGAGGCAATATTAATTGGAGCGTTATAAGCCAAGGTTTGTTCGACGAATTGCAAGTTACCATAGGACCCTTTATAGTTGGAGGAAAAGATGCCATAACTCTTGTTGAGGGAAATGGTGTTGAAAAAATGGAAGAAGGCATTAAGGTAAAACTTCATAAGGTTGAACAGCATGGGGATGAGGCAGTTTTAATCTATAAACCTTTGAGGTGAGATTTTGAAAAATTATCTTCCAGATTTAACTTGGCAAGAAGTGGATGAACTCAAGAAAAGGACTGATAAAGCATTGATCCCAATAGGAAGCTTAGAGCAGCATGGTCCACATTTGCCCTTGTCCACAGATACAATAATAGCCTTTGAAGTAGCGAAGAGAGTAGCAGAGAAATTAGATATTGCACTAACTCCTCCAATAAACTTTGGCTTTTCCATTGAGCATATGGACTTCTCAGGAACATTATCCTTAGACCCTTTGACGTTAATAGCCCTTTTAAGGAATTTATGCTCAAGTTTAGCAAAGCATGGCTTTAAGAAGATATTCATAATAAACGGTCATGGCGGTAATAGAGCGGCTATAGAGAGTGCTATTCAGCTCATAAAGGATGAGCTGAACATATCATTATACTCTTTCACATTGTTAAGTATTGTTAAGAAAGTCTTCAATAAGATAAGAGATTCAAAAGAAGGCGAATTGGGGCATGCTGATGAACTTGAGACATCTTTGATGCTTACAATATACCCAGATAAAGTAAAAATGGATAAGTGCATAGACGAATCTCCTAAGCTAAAACCTCATCTAACGTTTGAAGCATCAAAGAAAGAAGTTGCGTTTGCATGGAGAACAAAGGAGATAAGCGATTCAGGGGTTATTGGTGCTCCTAGCAAAGCATCAATAGAAAAAGGAAGACTGATGTTAGATTATTTGATAGATAGAATTGCCACTATTGTTAGAGACCTATAGATTCATTTACTCTCATAGAAGCAAGCTTGCTTTCATCGAATTGGAATTTGTCTAATAGATCATCGCTCTTTTCATCTTTAAAGATTTTTAATAAATCATATGTAGTCGATCTCTGGGCAGGAGTTCTACCTATATCTCTAATGATCTTTCTGAAATCTTTTGGATGCAAGAATTGTCCATGAGTTGCTCCAGCAGCCCTCGATATGCTCTCATCAATCAGAGTACCGCCAAGATCGTTGGCACCAGTGTTCAAGCAGAATTGCGCAAGCTTTGTTCCTTCCTTTACCCAAGAGACTTGTATATTATTTATGTAATTGTTCAGCATTATTCTAGATACTGCATGCATCTTGATGACTTCTGATCCTGTTGCTCCTGCTCTAACGCCTTTTACCAAACCTTTTTTATACATCGGAGCTTCAGAGTGAATAAAGCTTAATGGCACGAATTCAGTTATGCCATGAGTCTCTTTCTGTATATCTCTTATTATCGCTAAATGCTTGGCTTTATGTAATGAATTCTCTATATGACCATACATTATAGTCGAAGTGGTAGGTATACCAAGCTTATGAGCAGTTTTAATAACATTTATCCAATCTTTTGTTTTTATCCTACCAGGAGATATTATCCTTCTTATTTCATCATTAAGTATTTCTGCCGATGTGCCAGGAAGGCTCCCTATTCCAGCATCCTTTAGCATCTTCAAATAATCCTCTACGCTTGTTTCTGATCTTAAAGCACCATATACTATCTCTTCAGGAGAAAAAGCATGAATATGAATTTCTGGCAATTCTTTCTTTATGGCTTTGCAGATATCTATGTAAAGATGTCCATCCATGCGTGGCGGGAGCCCAGCCTGAATGCAAACTTCCGTTGCCCCTATCTCCCATGCTTCCTTTGCTCTATGGACTACTTCTTCTATTGATAAAGAATAGCCTTCTTCATCTCTATAGCCTTTGCTGAAGGCGCAGAATCCACACCTCTTTATGCAAATATTTGTAAAATTTATGTTACGGTTTATGATATAAGTGACTATATCGCCAACTTTCTGGCGTCTTAATTCATCGGCAACAAGTATCAAAGCACTCATCTCAATACCATTAGCTTCAAAGAGTTCAACGCCTTCCTCCACTGAGATTTCTTTGCCACTTATGGCTTTATCCAGAATAGATGCTACTACAGGGTCTATATCATGAAGTATCTTTTCAAGAAAAGAGTGTAACTTATCGTAATTAAGCAAATTTAAACTCAACCAGAAGCCTCCTTGACAAAGCCCTCATCATTAACAAGCGAGTATATATAACCTTTAAGGGGTTCTGGTAAGAAATCAGCCTTATTCAGTATGAACTCAGGATAAACTGGTAATCTAGCCTTTAACTCGAAGCCTTTTTGCTCTGTTACTTTCTTAAGATTATTTATTTTAGGCCATGGAGCCTCAGGGTTTACGAAGTCTTTTGTGATAGGAGAGATTCCACCCCAGTCGTTTATCCCTGCTGATAGGTAAGCATCATATTCATTGCTGAGGTTTGGAGGGGCTTGTATGTTCATTTTACCAAGAAATATTATTCTCGCTAAAGCTATTATTTTTGCAATATCTTTTAAATTAGGTTCTTGATGTGATTGCATAGAAGTTCCTGGCTTTGCCCTAAAGTTCTGAATTATTATCTCTTGAATATGACCATACTTTTCGTTCATTTCCTTAATAGCGTAAATAGAATCTACTATTTCATCAGGAAACTCTCCTATTCCTATCAACAATCCAGTAGTAAAGGGTATCTTTAACTGACCAGCGTTTTCAATTGTAGCCAATCTTAGCTTGGGTCTTTTGCCTGGGGAGAACTCATGAGGTCCGTTTTTATCACATAATCTATCACTAACATTCTCGAGCATCAAGCCCATACTTGCATTTACATCTTTTAGATCAACCAATTCCCTCTTTGTCATTACTCCTGGATTAGAATGAGGAAGAAGACCTGTCTTCTTTATGACTAATTCACACATATCTCTTAAGTATTCCAGTGTGCTACTGTAGCCTAATCTCTTCAATTCTTGCTTGACTTCTTGATATTTTTGCTCAGGCTTTTCGCCTAGAGTGAATAGGGCTTCTGTGCAATTAGCTTTGCTACCAGATTTTGCAAAAGATAGAACCTTGCTAGGCTTCATTATCTCTGCATCTTTATCGTTAGGCTCCTTTCTAAAGCCACAGTATCCACATCTGTTTCTGCAAATGTTTGTCAAGGGTATGAATATCTTTCTTGAATATGTTATTCGCTTTCCTTTACTATTATTTCGAATTATGCTTGCTACAGCCATCAATGCTTGAGGATTATTGACTTTTATGAGATGATAAGCCTCTTCCTTTTTAATTTCCCTCCCTTCAAGGCTTTTGTACAATGCTTCTCTAAATTCTGAATCAAGATCACTATCCTCAAGAAGATCAAAGATACTCTGCTCTGAGCCTATGATGCTCATCTGATTAGCCTCTTTAGCGAACTGCTAAAATACGATTATCTTATTTAATTAATTTTCCATTTACCAAATCTATTTATTCAGCTCCTTTGATGAGAGTTTGGAGAGAATGGTCATAGTTAGTGTATCTATGGACTTGGCGCTGGAAGAAGGGCAAACCTATGCTGGAGGTTTGGGCGTATTAGAAGGAGACAAATTTTATGGAGCAGGCAGGATGGGAATAGATTACGCTATTCTAACCCTCTTTTACAGAGGAGGCTATGTAGACTACATACAGCATAATAATGAACTTATTCCAATAGCCCAAAAGCAGTCTATAGAGTTTTTAGACAAGCTTAAGCCCTTGGAAGTCTTCACTATCAAATTAAAAGGCGAAGAGGTTGCTGTCAGGCCTTGGGAATACACCTATAAGTCAGCTAGAGCTTTCTTCTTTGAAGCTATTAATCCAGAATGGGCGAGGGTTTTAACAGACAGACTCTACATAGAGAATAGCTTAGAGGAAAAGTTCTACAAATGCGCCTTTTTGACTAGAGCAGCAGCCAAGTTCATTGAGAATAAAATAGGAATTGAGAAAATAGATTATATCGATCTTCAAGAAGCGTATGTTGCTCTTCTTCCGATTATCCTTCCCCTAGACGATCTTTATAGGCTTGTGATTCACACACCAGGTCCTTGGGGGCATCCTGTATTCCCACGAGAACTCATTGAGAAGGAGTTCGGTTCAAAGTTTGTATCTCCACAAGTCGTTCTAACTGAAATAGGATTGAGCCTAGCTCAGAAAGCCTTTGTAGTATCTGTTAAACAGGTGGACATAATCAAGAAGATATTCCCCCACTATATGATCAAGATTAAGGAAATAACAAATGGAATAGATCTTGATAGATGGATGGCCCCAGAGCTTAGAAGACTCTATTTTGATGGGGCTTTAGATATACAATCCTTCAAGATGATTCATAGAGGGCTTAAGAGTAGGCTCCTAAACTACCTAAAGCACCTAAAGAACGTTAAAGACGAAGAGAGCATAGTGATAGCCTGTGCGAGAAGAATTGTTAA
>JBNAWJ010000113.1:0-5048 GCA_049699795.1 Nitrososphaerales archaeon
CATCGTGTATTTCCTCGCCACGCGAAGAGAACTGCTGTACTATGCGAGAGGGGCCCCTATACCTTCTCTTAAACCATCCTTGGTTTGAAGTTACGACTCTAACAGGGGGAGAATCTGCTGGCAAAAAGTATGGTTCTACAGGCAAATGGTTAATGTCTCCAGATATGCCTGAGCAGTATAAAGACGTAATCGTCAAGCCTACAGAACCAAAAGAGGTTGATGCAGATCTGATCTTTTCAGCTTTACCAACTTCTGCAGCAAAAACAGTAGAGCCAAAGTTTGCAGAGGCAGGCTTTCACATAATAAGTGATTCTAGCGCTTTCCGTTTATATGACGATGTGCCAGTTGTCATACCTGAAGTGAACCCTGATCATTTAAGTCTATTAGATGTTCAAAGACGCAAGAGGAAATGGAACGGTTTCATCGTTTCAAATCCAAACTGTACCGCTCTAGGCCTGACTATAGCCTTAAAGCCTATACACGATTTGTTAACGATAAAGAAGATGGTAGTTACAACTATGCAGGCTTTATCAGGAGCAGGCATCCCAGGGGTTCCCTCTCTTTCAATAACTGATAACATCATACCTTTCATAGCTGAAGAAGAGGAGAAGGTTCAATTGGAGCCATGTAAGATACTAGGAAGCATAGAAGGAGATAGAATAAAGCCAGCAGATATAAAAGTTGAAGTGTCTTGTAACAGAGTTCCAACCATAGATGGACACTTAGAATCAGTATATATTGAGACTAAGGAAAGAGTTGATGTGGATAAAGTAAAAGATGCTTTAAGATCTTTTAAAGGAAAGCCTCAGGGGCTCAAGCTTCCAATGGCTCCAGCTCAGCCCATAATAGTCAGAGAAGAAGAGGATAGACCTCAACCTCGCCTTGATAGGCTTGCAGGTTCTGTCCCAGGAATGAGTGTAACTGTTGGCAGAGTTCGCCGTGGATCAGACGCGAACTCTCTTTGGTTGCATGTCCTTAGCCACAATACAATAAGGGGAGGCTCAGGTTCATCTATACTTTTAGGAGAATTGATAGTAGCCTTGAAGATGATATAGTGAATTAGTATGGTTTGGGGAAAAAGAGTTCGCCTAAACAGGATTACATCCAACGGAAAGATGATATGCATACCTATGGATCACGGCGTTACCATGGGGCCTATGAAAGGATTAACAGATATGGATTATATTATCAAAAAAGTTAGCGAGGGAGGAGCAACATCAGTTCTAGTGCACAAAGGCATAATTCATTCACTAAAAGAGCCGCCAAAAATTGGGATGATAATGCACCTTACAGGTAGCACAAATTTAAGCTTGGCCCCTAATAGGAAGGTTCAGGTTGGATTCGTTGAAGAGGCTGTAAGGCTTGGTGCCGACGCAGTATCTGTGCACATCAATATAGGATGTAAAGAGGAGCACGAGATGCTTGAGATCCTTGGAAATCTGGCTTGTGATTGCGATGCGCGAGGAATGCCCCTTATAGCCATGATGTATCCAAGAGGGGAGAACATAAAGGATCCTAATAATCCAGAAGTAATCGCTCATGTAGCGAGAATAGGGGCTGAGCTTGGTGCAGATATCATCAAAACTGTATACACAGGAGACCCAGAATCTTTTAAGAAAGTTGTCAAAGGTTGTCCTGTGCCTATAGTGATAGCTGGGGGACCAAAGTCTGATACTGACCGTGATGTATTAGAAATGGCTTATGGTGCAATAAAGGCAGGCGCTATAGGAGTAGCCTTTGGTAGGAACGTTTTTCAGCATGATCGCCCCGATGCTATGGTTCGTGCACTACACATGATCATAATGCGAGGCAAGAGCGTTGAGAAGGCTTTAGAGGTCTTAAAAATTGGCTAAGAAAACTCCTGATAAAGAGATTATAATTGCCTTGCCTAATGAGAAGAGTATTGCCTCTGAAATTTTAAGGAATGCTCTTGAGAATAACATCAAATCATTTCTATGTAATCCAAAATTAATAGACGATGATGTTCGCAGCAAAGTTAGATTATTCTCATCATCTAAGGAAGGAGATGTTGTATTAATAAACTCTTTAGACAAAGTTGCAGGAGTCAAAAGAATGGGTAAAGCATTCGCTTTAAGTGCTAGAATTTCAAAGAAAGAGGATGAAGATGTTGTGATTAATGCCTCTAAACAAGGAGCCATAGGCGTTTTGATTGAAACAGAGAATTGGAAGATAATCCCACTAGAGAATTTAGTGGCGCAATTGCATAAGAAGAATACAAAGCTTTATGCAAAGATAGAGCATTTGGAAGAAGTTCAAACCATGTTTGGGGTGCTTGAACTAGGCGTTGATGGCGTAGTATATGCTCCAAAAAGTCCTGATGATATAAAAAGCCTTGTAGGCTATCTCTCTAAACAAAGAAGGCTTGAATTAATCCCTGTGAAGATAAAAGAAGTGAAAGATGTTGGAATGGGTGATAGAGTTTGCATCGATACTGCATCAATGTTAGAGATTGGCGATGGAGCATTAGTAGGTAGTCAATCTGACTTATTCTTTCTTATTCATAGTGAGACAATAGGCTCTGAGTTCACTTCCCCGAGACCTTTTCGTGTCAACGCTGGAGCAGTTCATAGTTACATACTTTTGCCAGATGCAAAAACAAAATATCTATCCGAAATCGAAGCAGGAGATGAAGTCTTGATTGTGAACAGCCAAGGCATCGCTAAATCAGCCATTGTAGGAAGAGCGAAGATAGAAAGGAGACCCTTGCGCTTGATAAAAGCAACATACAATGGAAGAATAGCGAGCATATTGGTTCAAAACGCAGAAACGATAAGGTTAGTTGGTAGGAACAATAAGTTGATTTCTGCCACAGAAATAAAGCCCGAGGATGAGGTGTTGGCTTATGCCCATGCACCTAGCGGTAGACACTTCGGTATTCAAGTAGATGAGCATATAATAGAAAAGTAGATAATTCCAAAATGCTCAAAAGAAGATTAAAGATATGCACATCTATAGGCGTTAGAAACATAGGAAAGCTTAATGAGAAGATTAAAGAAGCTCTCGATCTTGGTTCAGATCTAGTTGAGATAAGAGTAGATTATTTATCACAAATAAACTTTTCAATCATGAAAGAGGCCATAAAAGAGCGCATTGACAGATGCATATTAACATGCAGAGCCAAAAGCGAGGGTGGAGAGTTCAAAGGTAGTGAAGAAGAAAGACAAAAAGTGTTATTGAATCTCTCAAAGTTTAAACCTGCTTACATGGATATCGAGTTAAGCCTTGCCCGAAATAATCCTGAGCTTTTGAGTTCGATAAAGAATTCAAAAGTTTCGATAATTTTGTCTTGGCATAACTTTGAAGATACTCCTTCTTTCCAATTCCTTAAAAGCACTTTTGATAAAGCTAAACCTCTTGGAGACATAGTAAAGATCGTTACAATGGCTAAAGATTTTTCTGATAATATCTCGATTTTAAATTTGTATAAGAATTCGAGACCTAATAAACTAATTGCTTTTTGTATGGGTGATAAAGGGCAGATATCAAGGATTCTTTGTCCAATCCTTGGTAGTCCTTTTACATACGCTTCATTACCAGGCTTGTCTACTGCACCAGCTCAGATCATGGTTAAGGAGTTAAGAGAGCTTTATGAGATACTCAAATTGTATTATTAGCAATAAAACTCGTCTATGTTGTGTAATAGGTCATCCAGTAGATAAATCCTTGTCACCAATAATGCATAATGAAGCCTTTAGAGCTAAAAGTCTTGATTATGTCTACCTTGCCTTCGATGTTGATACTTCTCGTTTGAAGGAAGCTGTAGAAGGTCTAAGGGCTTTGAAGGTTAAAGGCTTCAATGTCACAATGCCTCATAAAGTTGCCATTTTGAATCTTCTTGATAGAATTAATGAAGATGCATCTTTGGTTGGTGCTGTGAACACTGTAGTTAATGTTGATGATGAACTTATTGGTTACAATACAGATGTAAACGGAATTATATCTGCATTAGAATCAAAGGTTCATTCTTTAAAGGGTTTGAAAGCTTTGTTGATAGGGGCTGGGGGAGCTGCTAGAGCATACATAGTGGCACTAGTTTCGAAAGGCTGTAAAGAGATTATTATTATGAATCGCACTTTTGATAAGGCAAAGTTAATGGCAGAGGATTTGAGTAAGAAGCTGAAGATGAATTATAATTTAGAGGAGCTTAGCATGAACTCTCTAAAGAAAGCTGTAAACTCTGTAGATATCCTCATAAATGCAACTCCTATAGGCACTTATCCAAATTTAGATGAGAGCATTGTTCCACAAGAATTGATAAAGAAAGATATGGTAGTCTTCGATGCAGTCTATAATCCTAAGAAGACAAAGCTGATTAGAGATGCTGAAAAGATGGGTGCAAAGGTCATCCCTGGGTATGAAATGTTTGTAGGACAAGGGGCTGCTTCTTTTAAGCTTTGGACAGGAATAGATGCACCTGTTGATATAATGAGAAGAGCAGTTCTTAAAGCTCTAGGGTGATTTTGTGAGAGGAAAAGGAATAGCTTTCGGCGCTATATCTATAGTGAACGCTATTGCAACTGGTAATGGTGCTGCCCTTGGGGCTCAGTTAAAGACAGAAGCTGAGGTAGAATTGATAGAGAATTCTGATCAAATAGATGTGAAGATCATTGGTAGCAATAATGAAGAAGATAAGATCTTAGCCAAATATGCTGTAAAAGAAGTTTTGAATAATTTAGGCTATAAGAGCTATGGGGCAAGAGTTACTACAAAGTCTGATATTCCCATTGGAAAAGGTCTCAAAAGCTCGAGCGTTGCTTCAAACGCAATAGTGTTGGCAACTTTGGCTGCTTTAAAGACGAATTTAGACGATTTAAGGATAATAAATTTAGGTGTAGATGCTTCCATAAAGGCAGGCGTAACCATAACTGGAGCTTTTGACGATGCTTGCGCATCTTATTTTGGAGGATTGGTTGCAACTGATAACATTAATCGGATAATAGAGAAAAGAGAGATTTTGGAAGGAGATTATCAGATAGTAATATACGCCCCGCCTGAAAAGGCTTATACAAAAGATGTTGACAGAACTA
>JBNAWJ010000114.1:0-4990 GCA_049699795.1 Nitrososphaerales archaeon
GTGGGATTTGAACCCACGGAGGCCTACGCCAGAGGATCTTAAGTCCTCCCCCTTTGATCGTAACCCTATCTTTGACCTGGCTTGGGAACCCCCGCCCAAGATAAATTATTATTAAGAGTTAAAAAGTCTTAAATTTCAAATGTATTCTGCAAAAATTAAAAATAAAAGGCTCTATAAGAAATCTTAGTAGGTAAAAAATGTCTATTTGTTTTGATTTTAAGATGGTAATAGTGGTTAGAGCAGATTTGAATATGAGCCCTGGTAAGATGGCAGCCCAAGCTTGTCATGCATGCTTAGAAGCCTATGAGAAAGCAAGGAGAAGGAAGGATGGATATTGGAAAGAATGGGGCAAAGAAGGAGCAAAGAAAGTCATTCTCAAAGTCAAATCTTTAGAGGAACTTCTTGATTTAGAGAAGAAGGCCAAAAGACTGAAGCTACCTTGTGCATTGATAGTCGATAAAGGTCTTACAGAAATTTCTCCTGATACTCCTACAGCATTAGGGATAGGTCCATCATTTTCTGAGTTGATAGACAAAGTCACTGGTCATCTTCCTTTGCTATGAATAGATCGATCTAACCTTTTATTTCAGAAGATACATTATTATGAAGAGCCTGAGGTTTGAAGACCGAAATTTTTACAATATACACTGAAGTCACGCCTGCATACTTTAACGACTTATTAGAGTTCATGTACCAAAATTATATCCTCTCACATCAAGAATTTTTTCAAAACGTAAGAAAAGATGCCATTGATAATGAATACTTTCTCTTTTTCACATACTCTAAGCCTGAGTGGAAATCATATATGAATATCGAGATAAAGGTTGGAAATCCCATTCAAGTAAAGATAACTGCCGATGATACTCTTCCCCAGGATGCAATCGATAATTTGAAAGAAGATTTGATAATAAATCTTGAACTTTTTGAGGAAAAAATAAGAAGGACTACTCTCTATTTTGCATGGGTCAAAGGAGAGAAAGTTGTATCTGAAAAGATACCTTCGACGGGAAAGAAAACCGTTGATAGACTCTTCACAGAAACGATGCTCTTATTCTATATAATCCTCATAGGAGCCAGCATCTTTCTTTTCTTTATTATAGGCATATACGCAATAATTTTCGTAATAGTCTTCCAATTCGTTATAGTTTTATTTTCTGACAAGATTATGGCAAGAACAGGGATATGGAAGATAGATTCAAAAAATCCAAATGTCTACCTTTTGCAGTTTCATTTGCCAGTAGAAGAGTATAAGGAATTTCAGAATAAGCATGGAAAAGATTTCTACAAGATAAAAAGAGAGATTTTTGAGAAAAGTTTTGGTGTTGGGAAGGAACCTGACTGCGAGCTAGTTAAAGAGGTATTCTCTAAGTATGGGATAAAATGTGAACCTGAGAGAATATCAATAAAGATAATTAACGTTCATGACATAGTAAAAAGAACAACTGAAAAGTTCAACCTTCCCATGCCTAAGATAGTGATCTTAAACACAATGGTGCCAAACGCAGCAGCGACAGGGCCGAGTCCATCCCATGGAACTATCATGATAACAACGGGGCTACTCGTTCAGTTGGAGGAAGATGAGATATTGAGCGTAATAGGTCATGAATTGGGCCATTTAGAAGGCAGAGACCCTCTTATCTTGTTTGGCTTAACAACTGCTGAGTACTTGCTTCGAATAACTTTATTCTTACCTTTCTTTCTTTTCTTCCCCTTCCTTTACCTTATAATAGCTCTTAGCGCCATATACTTCATAGCAAAATTCTTTGAGGCAAGGGCCGACCTTTTCTCTGCCATAAAGATAGGGCAACCTAAAGTCTTGGCCGAAGCTTTGAGCAAGATAGGTTTCAGAAGGCTACAATCTGAAAGACGGTCTAACTATAGGATTCAAAGCTGGCTTGGTTTAGATCCTCATCCTCCAATATATTTTAGAGTCAATAGGTTAAACAAATTGGAAACGCCTTCGAGGATCAAATACCCCCTCATTCAGTCCATTAAAGATGTTTTAAACGGATTCTATTCTGCATTTATTCGATGAAGGTTTAGATGACATTTTATCAGGTCTTGAAACTTTTGAACTCACTTGCTATGACTGGATGGTTGGGGTCCACTAAAATCACTTCGTACCAAGCATACTTACCATCTTTGTATAAAAAGTATGAATTAAGAACCTTTAGGTTAGGATATCTCTCAGATATCCTTCTTTCTGCCACTTCACGATAGTTAACATTAGCCTTTATCTTCACAGTCCCAAGATGTTTTGGCCTTCTACCTGCCTTTGGTCTGCTTTTTCTCATCCCTCCCCTCCCAACTCTAACACGAACTACTATGTAGCCTTGCTTTGCTTTGTATCCCAACCTTCTCGCTTTATCTATTCTAGATGGCTTTTCAACTCTAACTATAGCTGGTTCTTTCCTCCATGCTATAGCTCTTTCTTTTATGCTCTCTGGCTTTTCCTTCCAAATCTTTTGCCAAAATTCGTTAATATACTTATACATGATGAAATCAGCCCATCCTTGATCATTGATAAACCTTTTTCTAGGTTTAAAGAAAAATGCTATTTAATATATCTTCTATTAAAGGCCATCCATAATATCCGGCATAAGCATAAAACAAGTTCAAGATTATTTTTCCAGTTATGGCAGCAAGTAGAGCTTTCATCTTTGGGTATCCTATAAGCCCAAGAGGTATCCAGATCAGATCGTCAGGAGTCAAGGGAGTCATGGCAAATAGTATTATGAGCCATAAACCATACTTCTCTAATCTAAGGCGCCACTTGGCTAGACTTTCTCTTCTCTTCTCAGACAAAACATACCTTCCTCCAACTCCAACGTAGTAATGAAGGTACTGTCCTAATCCTGCGCCCAACCCAGCAAGTATGCCAACTAGCAACGGGTTAAGAAAAACGCCTAAAAATGGCACTATTATATACGATGGAAATACTGACAGGAATAGAGTGCTTGTTGCAAGGAAACCAGATACAAATGCCCCGGCATAGCCCATGCCTTTAACGGTCCCAACGATTCCCTCCAAGTTTAGAATCGAAGCTTTTACGCCATAATATAAGATAATAGTTGTAACAAGAAACGATGTGATGATTATCAGAACTAGCAGAATTCTTTTCCCTCTCTGCCCAAAAAATGATCTCATTTCAATCCTTTTTTGACAAAGCTTCTATTATCTTCTCAACCAACAAAGTTGCTGCTAGGTCTTGAGCTTCTCTTGTCTGTGCTCCTATGTGAGGGGTTGCTATAACGCTATTAAGCTTGACTAGTTCGTCAGAGCTTGGCGGTTCTATCTCAAATACATCAAGAGCAGCACCCTTTATTAATCCACTCTGGAGGGCTTTCAAAAGGGCTTTCTCGTCTACAACCGGACCTCTTGCCGTGTTGATCAAGTATGCTCCTTTCTTCATCTTGCTCAACTTCTCTTCATCTATCATATGGTAAGTTTCATCGGTCAAAGTAACATGTAAGGATACAAAATCTGAAGAGGATAGTAGTTCATCCAAGGATACGACCTTTGCCCCAACCTCATTAAGGATTTCTTTGTCTAACTCGATGATATCATAGACAAGAATTTTCATTCCAAAGGCTTTTGCCAGTCTTGCAACCTGAGTCCCTATTCTACCCATGCCTATTATCCCCAAGGTCCTTCCCTTCAGTTCAAAACCCATCAGCTCATCCTTGAGCCAATTGCCATGCTTCATACCAAAGTCTCCTTTTGAAATTCCTCGAGCAAGATCTATCATAAGTCCCATAGTTAGCTCAGCAACAGCGTTTGTAGAGGATTCGGGAGTATTGAAAACCTTTATTCCCTTAGATTCAGCGGATTTCAAATCTATATTATCAAGCCCTATACCAGCTCTCCCTATTATTTTGAGATTTTCTCCTTTTGTGATTACTTCTTTAGTTATCTTTGTCCTTCCTCTGACAATAACTATATCGTACTCGTGGATTTTGTTCAATAATTCCTGACTATTTATCTTTGGCAAGTATGTCACATCGAATTGTGATGATAGCCTTTCTATTCCCTTTTCAGCAAAACTATCACAGATAATGACCTTGTATTTGGCCCGCTCCAATTCCAAGTATTTAGATTTATTTTGTATTTATAAGTATAAAGTTGACCACAAATGCACAGATAAATGCTCTTATCTTAGTGTTTGGAAAATAGTGATGATAATGACAGAAGATTCAATAGCCATATTGGACTTTGGGAGTCAATATACACATCTCATAGCTAGACGTATAAGAGAATTTGAAGTTAAATCTGAAATATTTCCTTTCGATGTTTCTGCAAAAGAATTAGTCTCAATAAGGCCTAAGGGAATAATCCTGTCAGGAGGTCCTGCCAGCGTTTATGAAAAGGATGCTCCTCTATGCGATAGAAAAATCTTCGATTTAGGAATACCTATTCTTGGCATATGCTATGGCATGCAGGCTATTGCTCATGCTCTAGGTGGATCTGTGAAGCAAGGTGAGAAAAGAGAGTATGGGAAGACTGAACTTATCATTGAAGACAAATCTGACCTTTTTCAAGGATTCGGTGATAAAATTATAGTTTGGATGAGCCATGGAGATTACGTTGATAGTCTTCCAAAAGGCTTCGATGTTATAGCGAACTCAGAAAACTGTCCTACTGCAGCCATGAGAAATAAAAATAACAAAATTTTCGGCCTTCAATTTCATCCCGAAGTTGTTCATACAGAAAGAGGCATCAATATTCTCAAGAATTTCGTCTTTAATATATGTGAATGTAAGCCTGTATGGAAGATGGAGTCATTCATTGAGAAGACTGTATCTGAAATAAAAGATAAAGTAGGAAATGAAAAAGTTCTTTGCGCTTTAAGTGGTGGCGTAGACTCATCCACAACCGCTGTTCTTATCCACAAGGCGATAGGAGAAAATCTCACTTGCATCTTCGTGGATCATGGTCTTTTAAGAAAGGATGAAGCTCAGCAGATCGTCAAAACCTTTCGCGACAATTATAA
>JBNAWJ010000115.1:0-4928 GCA_049699795.1 Nitrososphaerales archaeon
CACTGATGATATGAGAAACTTATCACTATCTATCGATGAAGTGTAGTCTGCAGCATCGGAAGAGAGATCTGATAATCTTTTTCCTCTTAGTATATCCATGATCGATTCACTCTTTTTTCATCTTAGAAAGTATCGAATGGGCTACACGAGTCGGTAATCCCCAAAGCTCTATGAACCCTTGGGCTAATGACTGATCGAATTTTGAAGATATACCATAGGTTGCAAGATTCATATCATACAATGAATAAGGTGAAGACCTTCCAACAACTCTATAGTTGCCTTTGTAGAGCTTTATCTTCACGTTTCCACTGGCTCTCTCTTGAGTCGAATTAATGAAGGCATCAAGATCTTTTTTCAAAGGGTCTAGCCATAAGCCTGAGTATACAAGCCATGCCCACTGTGAATCTGCGATTTCTTTAAAGAACAATTCGTGACGAGTCAGTACGAGCTTTTCAAGATCCTTATGAGCTTCGATAAGGCATAGAGCAGCAGGGCACTCGTAAACTTCACGAGACTTTATCCCTATCAATCTATCCTCCATATGGTCTATTATCCCTACTCCATTCATCCCAGCTATTTGATTAAGATGCGATACAAGTTCTACTGGCTTCTTCTCCTCACCATTTATAGTGATCGGGACTCCTTTCTCAAAGCCAATGCTAACATAACTTGCTTCTTCTGGTGCTTCATTCAATGGCTTTATCCACTCGAAGGCTTCTAAAGGTGGCTCCACTTCAGGATCTTCTATTGGACCGCACTCGATGGACCTTCCCCACAAGTTCTGATCAATGCTGAACACAGATTTTTTTGGCTCGATCTTTATCCCATGTTCTTTTGCATACTTTATCTCTTGTTCACGGCTAAAGTTCCATTCACGAGCTGGCGCCATCACTTTGAGCTTTGGATTCAGGGCCTTTATCGTAACCTCGAACCTTACTTGATCATTGCCTTTGCCAGTGCAACCATGAGCCACTGCAAAAGCCCCCTCTTTTTCAGCTACCTCAACTAGCTTAGAAGCTATAAGAGGTCTTGAGAGAGAAGTGCTCAATGGATACTTTGATTCATATAATGCATTAGCTTTTATAGATGGGAATATGTAATCTCTCACAAACTCTTCCTTTGCATCTATCAGATAGTGCTTTACAGCTCCTATCTCCTCAGCCCTTTTGCCAATCTCTTCTAGATTTTCCTTCTGACCAACATCCACTGTTACTGTTATTACATCAGCCATGAACTTCTCTTTGAGCCATTTTATGCATACTGACGTATCCAGTCCACCAGAGTATGCCAATACAATCTTATCAGTCAGTTTCATTAACCTCCATGGTTAAACCCTTATATCGATGCATATTCCAGTCCATAAAGATAGGACAATTTTTGTCCAAAAAGCTTTTATATTTTTTGGTCTAATTTGATCATTATCAGTTCAAAATGACCAAAATTGATCATGTCGAGAAAAGAGGAAAAGATAAAGTCATTATCCATCAAAGTGCAAAAGGAGAAGGATCGGTATCGAAGATCGTCAATAAGATCATAGAGAACGATGTAGCCCTTCAAGATGCTCTTAGAAGAGATTACGGCAATTTTAGTGCTATTGCAAGGATGATAAAGCCGAAAGTTGAAGAGATGGCGCAAAGAGAAGTAAAACTTCAAAGCATAATCACCGCTGTCAAAAGAGCAAAAGGATTTCATGGCAGGTTTTTTGAGAACGTAAAAGGAGTAATATCAAAGAGCACAATAAACGTAAGAACAGATGTTGTTAAATTATCTATAGAAAAGACGAGAAAGAACCTTCTTACGATGAGAAATCTTTTGGCAGAGTATCAAGAAGAATTCCTTCAAGTTTCTGAGAGCATATCAGCCATAACCTTAGTTTTCGATCAGAAACTATTCCATGAAATTCGCTCACTCTTCAAAAAGGAAGATGTTTTAGAGGAAAAGACGAACCTTGCAGCCATAATAGTGAGGAGCCCAGAAGAAATAGCGAAGACACCAGGGTGTATAGCGACTTTTTATAGTCAACTCTCCAGAAGACAGATAAACATCGATGATACTACCAGTTGCTTTACAGATACTATAATCATAGTCAAGATGGAGGATGTTGGCGCTGCTTTTTCAGCCTTGACTGAGCTTATATCTGAAGCAAGGAAATAATAAAAATGAAGATAATAGATTCTGTAGAGTTCTTCGGGCATCCTTTGATAAAGGCTACTCATAAGACTACTTTTGAAATAACAAAAGAAGAAAAAGTATCTATAAGAGGAGACTGCATAATAGGAGTTAAAGCAAATAAATCTTGCAAGGATTTAAATGATGAATTAAAAGGGCTCATGACTAATAACATTCCTGTCAAGATAAGTATTCATGTAGGTCAATACTCTTTTGAAGTCAATGCAATAGGGCACCCATCACTATTATTGACTGATGAGAAGGATATAGTAGTAAGAAAGAGTAACTACGTTTGCCCTAGAACTTTGGCTATAAGATCAGATAAAGCAGCCATAGATATTCCAAGAGAAATGATCCTAATGCTAAAAAATATTAACACTAAAGGCGAGATGGTAATATCAGTTGAATCTTAGGGTCTGAAGCCATCTTCTCCTATCAAAGGGACGAACATACAACCACATACTTCATGAAATTCTAAATCTCCTTTACGCTTTCTGGCTTTTACTAAAGTTTGCATAAAAGTATTTCCTATTGGTGCTAGGATTATACCATTTTCCTTTATCTGAGCTTTCAAGTATCTTGGTATGTGAGGGGCAGCGGCTGTAATAACAATTCTATCATAAAGCATTTCTTCTTTTCTCTCAGGATAACCTAAAGTACCATCTCCGAATACTATGGATACTCTATCTGAATATCCAGTCCTTTTCAGATTTTCTTTTGCAAAGTTTATCAGATCTTTAACTCTTTCAATGCTTATTACATGACCTTTGTTCTCGTTGCTATTAGTAGGTTGAACTATTTCAGCCATAAGAGCAGCGCTATATCCACTTCCAGCCCCTATTTCTAAAACTCTTAACCCTTTTCTAAGTTCGAGCTCTTCTAACATTATTGCAACCATGTGAGGGGCTGATATAGTTTGTCCAGTATTTCCTAAAGGTAATGGAGTATCTTCATAGGCTAGATGCTTCATATTATACCATACAAACTCTTCACGAGGAACTTTAAGAAAAGCCCTCTCAACCTCTTTAGATTTTATTATTCCTACTCTTACCAATGCTTCAACCATATTCTTTCTTAAAATTGAATAATCCTTCAAGAAAACCATCTTTCCAAAGATTCAGACTTTTTCTTTTCCAATGATTCTATCCTTGCTAAAGCATTTCTAACTCTTGTCTCAGAAAAATCTCTTTCATTACATAAGAAATCGACTATAGCATCAATATCCATCTGTTTCCATCTTAACTCGAAAGAATCTGTAACTTTGGGCTTGAGAAATATTTCTCTTATAGATTGATAGTCAATGCTCTTCAACTGCTCTCTCAATTCAGTAATATTTTCAAGTCTGCCATAATTCTTGATGAGCTTCAAAGCCTTTACTGGACCTATTCCCTTAAAGCCGTCTGGATTAAAATCAGTACCAATAAGAATACCAATATCAACGAGTTGCTCTCTTGTTACACCTAAATTATTTAGGACTTGATTCAAATCAACAAGCTCAGGCTCTATCTCGATGTATTCATCCTTTCCAGGAAGCTTTCTCCTACCAGATATCGTCAAATTTCTAACGAGCCTAGGAGAACCAAACAATAGTGAATCATGATCCTGAGAAACTGCTGTCCAAACATATCCCTTTTCTGCCATGTATGATGCCTGTGCTTCACCTTCAGATGGAGCCTGAACCCAAGCAATACCCATATAATTTAACAATCTTTTCGCATCTTCTACCATCATATCCTTTAGTTGAGAGGTCATCTGGGCATACTTTTTAGCCTCTTCCATTCTCCCAAATCTTATCGCTTCCTCATACTTAATGATGGCTTCTTTCTTTATCGTCTTCCTTCTTTCAATCTCTGCTTCTTTTAACTCTGGAGGCTCTCCATCGAAGACATAGACTACTTTCATCCCTTTCTCCAATAGATTTATGGTTCGATAAAATAATCCGCTGAGATGGCTAGTAATTCTTCTATTCCTATCCATCAACGGTTCTCCTTTCTCTCCTCTAATTACTGCTAAGAATTGATAAAGAGCGTTGTAGGCATCTATGGCAAGTGTTTTGCCTGATAAATCATCCAAAGATATTCTTTTTCTTTGAATTATCTCTCCTAAATCTACACCCAATTTACATGAGTGAATTGTTGAAAGATGCTTAAATAAATGTCGCTAAGCAATTTTGCTAAATTCTTAGTTGCCTTGACCATCTCTTCTGGCATTTTGATGATCTCCGCTACTTCACTATCTTATCTCGTTTATAATAGGAGCCAGTTCATCAAATAACTTTGCTAACGTCTTGACCTGAAGGCAGTTATATAAGACCATACTTGTACAGAAACTGGAATCACGGTAACGAAATTATAATCGGCTAAATAAAGAAATCAACCATTCTTGAGGCAGAAAAGAAGGGCAACCTTCCTATTTTTTGAAGCTTAATGTGGTCGACCTTAGCTTCCCTGACGTTCTATTGGGCATTTAGCTTTTAGGCGCCTCCCCCACCAAACCCTCTTATTCTTCCATAATAATATGTCTGGTCTTTCTTGCCCTTTCATTATGAATTCTTGAGATGCACCATCAAAAGGTAGATTCTCAGCCTTTATGATTTCATTTATCCAGACTAATAAATCTCCTTGAAAAGCAAGCTCTCCTGGATGCGCAGAAAATTCCAATATGTATTAACCATCTTGTTAATTAAGTTAGCGTAAGATTATCAGATGCTGTCAAGAATTATGAGTCAGGTTCTGTTACTTATCTGCTATGAAGGGTCT
>JBNAWJ010000116.1:0-4786 GCA_049699795.1 Nitrososphaerales archaeon
CTATTCACCCTATACTACAACCACTTAAGAAGGTGAGCTTAAGTTGCCACGTCCCCAAATTGGGACATAACTTTTAACTTAAATAAATGAACGGTTTAACTAATTCAGGAAGAATTGGCAGAATTCGATAAGCTCTTCGATGAGTTGCAAAAGCGCTCAAGCGTAGATAAGAGTGCCCTATTGAAGCTGATAGATGAGAAGAAGAAAAAGGTAGGGGCAGGATACCTAACAGATATGGGCGCGCTCTTCCTTGTAGCTTCAGACCTGGGCATAACTTTGGAGTATATGATGACTTCAGATCTAACTTTAAAGAATCTCTACGTTGGAGCTAACGAAATAACAATAATATCTCGTGTTTTGAGCATATATCCTGTTCAGAATTATACAAGGAAGGATGGATCTCAAGGCTTCTACAGAAAGATCATTCTATTTGACAAAGATGATTTCATAAAGGCTACATTATGGGATGAAAAAGCCACTTTAATAGATTCTCTTAACATAAACCCAAACACTGTTGTGAGGATAATAAAAGGCTACGTTAAAGCAGGCTTAGACGGGCGCCCTGTATTACATTTAGGATTGAAAGGAAGCATAGAAGTTGTGAACGATCAAGAACTGATAAGAAAATTCCCTACTATAGAGGAAGTGACGAAGGATGTTTCGTCCATAAAATCTCCAACCTCTTACCTTTCTGTTCGTGGTTCGATAAAGACCGAGCCAAAATCATCTCAGTTCACAAGGAAAGATGGTAGCCAAGGTTCTGTCATTCATTTTTACATAAGCGATATAGAGAGTGACCAAGCAGTTCGTGTTGCCATATGGGATAGCGAATCAAAGGCTGTAGAGAGTTTACAGATAGGTTCCATCGTGCGTCTGATTAATGTAAGAGCAAAAATGCTATCTTATGGTGAGATAGAGTTGCATGGTGATGCAGGCACCTCACTTGAGGTCATCTCCAAGAAGATAATTCACAAAGCCTCTCCTATGACTTTTAGGTTACTATCAATAGGCCCTACTCAAGAAAAAAGTTCATCGGCTTTATTGATAGATTCTGTGAAGAGGTTCTATACGCTATTAGCAAAAGATGGTGCTTACAATAAGCTATTGTCCATCAAGCCTGATAACTTGATAACTTGCTACCCAAAAGAGATCATTAACTCAAAGATTGTTTGTGACGATGAAAAATCAATAGTAACAAAGACTTTGGACGACCCAATATACCCTAAAGTACAATCATTGTTATTAAAGATTAAAGACACGAGGAATATAGATCATCCAGTCTTCATCGAAGCCATAGCATTATCTCATGCTAGCATAAAAGATGTGGCAACAAAGGATGGTTCCATCATCAAAAAAGCAGAAATAATGGTAGGAGATGAGACTGGAGAGAGAAAAATAATTGCTTGGAGAGATTTAACAATTCTTCTGGAAGGAATTTCACCAGGAGAAAAATTAAGAATAAATGCTATAATACCTCAAATGTCAGGAAACAATGAGCCAGTTTTTATTATGAGACCCTATTCGTCTATTGAGAAAATTACTCGTTAATTGTTATCATCTTGCCCTACTAACCATTGGCTCAAGCAAAGTCCATAACCATTCGACGAACTCTCTAAGATTTTTTGTCTGTATAAATACATCGCCTGGACCAGTTATCTCTGTTACTAAACCTTCCCCTCCAAGTATAGTTTCCTTTAAGCCTCCAAACTTCTTCACGGTATAGCTACAGGAATCAGTGAAGGCTACAAGATGGAAGTTATCAACGATCAGAGTCTCTCCAGGAGATAAAGTATGAGTGTCAAGAGCCCCAAAAGTATTTATGAATAGATCGCCATAACCGCTAACTTTTATCATGAACAGTCCTTGCCCAAAGAGTCCTTTTACGAAACCCTGCCATTTTACATCTAACTCTACATCTTTTGTCGAGGCTATGTAAGATGCCTTCTGAATTATGAGACCTCTCCCTGGTCTGACCTGAATGCACTCAATATCGCCCAAAGGAGCGGATACCAAGCCTATCTTGCCTTTTGTGCCTCGAGCAGTATAATCGTTCACAAAGAAGGATTGTTGCCCTAAGATTTTTAGACCTAAAGTTCCCAAGATTCCCTTCTCTCTCATATGAGTCTTTGCCTCTATGTTAGGGCTCATGTATGTCATCGCTCCAGCTTCTCCTGTTATAGTTTCATTAGGTTCAAGGCGAATTTCTAGGAGAGAGTAAGATGGTCTGTACTTGATTTCATACTCCAATATATTCACCACGATACGATCAAATTAATAGAATACTTAAGCTTTCTCGACTTAATGAGAAACAAAAAAGACTTAACATGGAATTGTTGATAAAGATTTGAAATTCTAGATTAGTAATCCCAAAAGCCTCTTGTTCTCACAAAGGTCTTCTCAGCCATATAGATTTCTTTTACTAATTGATCAAAACTAGCAACATTTCTCAAAATTCTTGCAGCAGTATCAGGACCAACACCATATCCTGAAAGCACAAGGAGAGCTTTATTTCCAAAGTTCTGTATAAGGGAAGAGACTTTCCAAGCCTTCCTAAATCTTACTTCTTCATCATCTTTTAACTTCTTTCCCTTTATCTTTCTAGTTATTATCTTGTGTAACTCATCATCTGATAAATATGTAGTAGTGATTAAACGAGACTTGCACAAAGGGCAGATGATAGCATCTCCAGCATCTTTTGTTTTTATGATGCTCTCCCAAGCACAATTCATGCATATCAATCTATGCCTTGTGTTCCTCAATCTCTCTTCTACAAGATCGATGATTGCTTTGTCAGCACTTGTGGAAAGGGTTACAGAACTTGAAGAATATTCTAATATGGGCTTGGCTAAGGGCGAGAATTCATCTACTTCTTTTTGAATCACTCTTATCTTGCCATTTCTAATCTTTGAAAGAATCTCTTTTGTTGCTTTTATGCTATATTTTTCTAAGAATAGCTCTCTTAACACTTCTTTGTATAAGGCTGTATTTGCGTATACATCTTGTATTAAGCGGGATGCCCTTCTATCATACTGAGCGTCTTTGCTGATTACGCCAAACTTTTTTGCTACATGCCATGTCTTCCAATTCAAAGGATGAGTCCCTATTATAGAAGCAGACAGCACATCTTCAATCTCGAATTCATCGTTCAAAGCATCTATGATATTTTTAACCTCTAATCTTCCAAAGGATGATATTAGAATTCTATAAGGATCGGATCTAGATTCAATGGGATAGCCTGTAGAAGAAATCAAAGCAGATAGTATTGCAGCCAGAGTCTGATTTACCTTTGAGCCAAAGCAGGCATGGACTACAATAACATTGGATGCTTTTTTCTTCTCTATTACTATCGCATTCTCATCAGGAATTACACCTAAGATATTTTTAGAGTTCAATAATCTCTGTTTTTGCTTCTCGTTAACCTTTAATTCATCATTGATTATCTGCCTTCTAATTTTTCCAACCTCTTTTGCAGTATCCAAATCTACAGGGATCAATTCGCCAGTCCAGTAAGGTATGGTTGCTAAATCCTTGGATATAGGCTCTACATGAACCTCCATCTTTTCATCGTCTATAGATAATATCCTCCATGAAGAACCTTTTAGAACGAAGGTCTTTCCTGGCTCGCCATACTCTCCTACAAAGAAGTGATCAAGCCTTCCTATAGTTTTATTTGAAGTTAAATCTATAACTTCGAACTGTTGCACATCTGGTATCGTTGACAAATTCTCATAGTAATAATCATAACTTCTCTTACTTCTTCTTACAATTTCTCCATCGTAATTTACTATTCTTTGATCTTTTAGGATTTTTAAGCAAGAATCCAAATCTTCTATATCAATGTCTCTAAACGGGTATGCTCTTTTGAAAATTTGAAGAGCATCCTTTAATGAAAAGGAATTATCTAAAGACAATCCGACAAGATGATGAGCCAAAACATCCAAAGCTCTTTCATGTAATTCGCTATCCTCTAGCCATCTTTCCTTAACTCGATTTATTAGAGCGATTCCTTCTAACTCATCATCAAAATGATTTGTGACTATCATTCCTAAAGCAGTCTCGCTTAGTTTATGCCTACTCCTACCTACCCTCTGCATCAACTTCACACTTTGTCTAGGAGAGCCTATCTGAACTACAAGGTCTACACTTCCTATATCTAGACCTAATTCTAAAGATGATGTGCAAACCACTATCCCGGCTTCTCCGCTTCTAAGCTTGATTTCAGTAGATTCGCGAACCTCTTTCGATAAAGAACCATGATGAACTTCAACAGGAATATCTGGAGTCTTTGCCTTTAATATAGCACCAATGAACTCAGCCTCATCCCTTGTGTTTGTGAAGATGAGGATTGTTTTATTCCCTTCATTCATCTTTTTGAAATAGTCTAAGATGAAGTCAGCAACTTGTAGAAATGAGCCATCAACATAGTTACATTTTATGTCGTAATCTCTTATAGAATTATCCACTAATACAGCGCACTTTCTACCAACCCCTGATAGAAATTTTGCAGCAATGCTAAGATTGCCTAAAGTTGCAGACAATCCTATTCTTTTTACCTTCTCATTTGACAAAGCCTCAACCCTCTCCAAGCTTATGGTTAGATGAGAACCTCTCTCATTTCCTATTAGCTCGTGAAGTTCATCCACTATTATCCACTCAACGCTCTTTAGATGAAGTTTAAGCCTTTTCCCAACCAACAACACGCCTAAAGTCTCAGGAGTAGTTATGAGAACGTCAGGAGGATCTTCGACCATCTTCCTCCTTATCAATAAGGGTGTATCACCGTGCC
>JBNAWJ010000117.1:0-4692 GCA_049699795.1 Nitrososphaerales archaeon
TCCAAGGGCTTAATGGGTCTACGTGAGGATCTAATTCATCGTATAGAATCTTTGCAGCAATTCCTGTTCCACCTAAGAATTTCTTTACATGATCTTCTTTTAGTGGTTCGACAGACACTTTCAAGTCTGTCAAGTTCACTCTAAGAATCCTACCTTTGTAACCTCCAAGCATTAAATTAACTTACCTTCTGCATTATTAAAAGTTTAATTGATCTAGTGGCATCACGATAAAAAATTTTGGGAGAACTTGCTTCTCCGAACTATTCTTATCCCTCTTTTACTCTTTCCACTTTCTGTAGCCACATAGCCTCAAAAAGACCCATCTCATGTCTCATTTGCATATGAAGCTTGGTTTCTTCAGAATCTGTATCGAAGATTTCTCCACAAATCAGGCACTTAAACTTCGCCATCTTTATCTCAACTAAGTATGGTCTACTAGGATATATATATTTTTAATATGTTTATTTAGAATCTATCATCTATTTTCTTTTTTCATAAGTTAAAGAAGTAATCTTGTCACTCATTTTGGTTCTCATAAGACCAGGGTATCGTCCTCTGAAGTTTCTTTAGTATTCATAGCTCTCCAAATGACCACTGACAAAATAATCAGAGATATGGTCAATAAAAGCAAGAGAATGATTACATAAGGGGGGCTTATCAACCCTAGAATCAAATCTAGAAGAGTCTTGTATGGAGGAGGGGTTTGAGGCGGTAAATTTTCGTAGGATATGGGCATATATTCATATTGAACGTAGAATGGCAATGAAATCGAAGATTTTGATGGGCATATGTTTGGTGTGTAAGGATAATGAGAAAGCCACTCAAAGACTACAGATACTCCGTAAAGATCCAATGTAGAAAGAGCGATCACGTTTCCTCTAGGCGTGTATTGTGGATACATTATATCATTAGCGTAATCGCTATGACCCAAGCCTAGCGCATGGCCTAATTCATGAATGGCAATGTTTTGCATGTCCACTTCGTTTAGAACGTATGTTTTTGTCTTAGCTCCCAAAGTTATCGTATTGTTTATGATCGTGCACGGCGGTTCATAAATTGCTTGTGATGTTCCTAAGGTGTTCGTGCCAGCATACTCCTCCTGCCAAGTTATGTATATATCAAAACCAGATTCGAGTGTTTGACTTACCGAAGAAACCAGCCTGATCTGAGACAGGTAAGAGAACTGAGAACTATAGGATGAGAAATTCAAGATTGCGTTGTTCCATACATTTACGGCACGAAGGGTAGAGTTAAGATAAGATGGATTCCACCAAGACTGTTGGCTCTGAGGAACTATCAGCACAGTAATGGTTGTATGATTCCAAGTTAGACCTTGAAGATCAATGGAAGGCTGAGTTTGAGCTCCAGAAATTGGAACTTGGATTGTCAGAACTATAGTCAAAAAGATTGTGTAAATCCATCTGTTCTTCATAGTTATAAGTCCCATAGTAGTAATTTGGTAAGACTAAGAAATAAATGGTGATGTTCTCTAAGATGTGAGCTCTATCTTAATGTTTAAAACTTATTTATTTTTTATTATGATATGGTAAAAATTCGTCTTGTTTGTGTATATCTACGGTGAATTAGATGGACTTACTCGAGGCAATAAAGAATAGAAGAAGCATTAGAAAGTATAGAAAAGGTCCTATCCCAGAAGTATTAATATTGGAAATCCTCGAGGCTGGTAGGTGGGCTCCGTCAGCAGGCAATAGCCAGCCTTGGAACTTTATACTATTAAAGGATGAACAAGTGAAAAAGAATGTTGCTGACGCTACAACGAATGGAGGATTTCTTGCTGAAGCATCGAACCATCCCGTTGAAGATTGAGCTATTGCAACTCAGAACATGCTTTTGGCGACTCATGTCTTAGGCTTAGGTGCATGCTGGATAGGCTCTTATGGCTCTGTCTACGAGGAGAAAGTGAAAGAGATGCTTGACATACCAAAGGAAAAGCGGTTATTGTCAATAATTTCGATAGGTTATCCAGCAGAATCCTGTCTAAAGAGCAGCTTAAGAAAGACTCGAAAAGAGCTGAAAGAGATCCTTTTTATCGATAAGTATGGTAAAGTATAAGTCGAACGTTGTGATTTTGACAATTCCCTAAACATAGGATTATATATTAATTAAAGTTCAATCGATTGTAATATTGGTGTGTCAAGTTGCCTTATTGTTGGAGGTGTGGAAACGAGTTACCTGAGGGGGCAAGGTTCTGCCCTAAATGTGGCGCGCAGACATCAGGACCTGAGCGGGTCGAGAGGACAGGCCTTGAGAGGATAGGTTACGAAGCCAGCCTTCAGGATCACTGGATAAGAAGGATCGTAGCAATAATCATCGATAGTGTCATAGTGGGCGCAATTGCTTGGGTATTGACAGCAATTCTTTTCCTTCCAGTTCTATTCACTGCTGGTTGGCCTTATTTTTGGACTTCTCCATGGAACTGGCTTCAATTTCCCTTTGCAATGGGGTTGATATTCATCTTCTACTTCACCATAACTGAATCGGTATATGGCTATACTTTAGGCAAGAGAATCATGAATTTAAGAGTAATAACGTTGAATGGTCAAATCCCTAACTTAGAGAAAGCCTTCATAAGAAACATCAGCAAGATCTACTGGATATTTTTGCTTTTGAATATAATAGGAGGGTTAGCTACTAAAGGTGACCCACGTCAAAAATACACTGATCGCATAGCTGACACGATAGTTGTCTAGCAAGAAAGATATCTTAGATCATAAGAACAGGTGCTGTAATTGGCGAAGATGCTGAAGAAGGCTTTAGAGAATATCTTGACAATCGATGAGATCAAGCAACTATATGGAAGCTTTGATATAATTGGGGATATAGCTGTAATAAAAATCCCTGATGCTCTTTTGGACAAGAAGTTCATAATAGCCAAGGCGATAATGGATAACATGAAACCAGTAAAGACGGTTTTGAGGCAGGTCACTCCAGTATCGGGAGACTACAGAACGAGAGAGCTGGAGCATATACTAGGAGAGGATAAGACATTAACATTATACAAAGAGTATTCATGCATATTCAAGGTCGATCTTGCCAAAGTCTACTTCTCTCCAAGGCTATCAACAGAGAGGATTAGAATAGCGAAAAAAGTAGAACGCGGAGAAACCATAGTGAATATGTTCGCTGGTATAGGTTCCTTCTCAATTGTAATAGCAAAGCATCAACCAGACTCAACAATATATAGTATAGACATTAACCCAGATGCCTATGATTTAATGCTAGAAAATATAAAACTGAACAAGGTTTTCGATAGAGTAATTCCTTTGCTGGGAGATGCAAAATCGATAATCAAAGATTCTCTAAGGGGAATCGCTGATAGGGTTTTGATGCCATTGCCAGAGAAGGCCATTGATTACTTTGATGTTGCTTTGTTAGCTCTGAAGCCAAGGGGTGTAATCCATTACTACACACACGTTCACACCTCTAAAAACGAAGACCCAATTAAGAAGGCTGTGAAAGAAGTTGAAGAGAGATTAAGATTGAATTATGAAATATTGGAAGCAAGAATAGTTAGAGACGTAGGTCCAAGATGGCATCAATTGGTCTTAGACCTATTGGTAAGTAGGGAAACCTAAGGACCTGCCTTTTAATCTTATTCTTCATGCTTTGTGGCTTAATTACTAATTTCGAATTTATTGTTCCATTGTAGTCCTTTAGAGTAAGAGTTTCGAAAAGATAGTTCACGCATGAGGGCGAAAATCGGAACATAGCCTACGAAAAGTCGGAATTAAGTCACAAAGCAATTCTTCATAAAATTGTCCAGCTTTCTCTCAATATCTGGATCAAGTTGCTCTACTCTATGTTCAGACAAAAGCTTTTTTGCATGTAATATAGCTCTTTTACAGATGCTTTCTGGCTTGTATTTTCGATCTAACCTTGTCTTTCTGTCCAAAACCGATGAAGGGATGTGCTGCTCCTTCTTGAACCAGTTTAGAGTATGCTTACTCGTCAAAAAGTTTCCTTCATGAGCTATGGTTTTTATTAGGTCTATAGCCAATGTTCCATTTGAGAAATTTATGCCTTTGCTGAGCCTTATGGCTTGACCGCAGATTTCATTGTCTATGACGAGTTTCTCAAAGCTTTGACAGCTCTCAAAGTCAAGCATTCCAGGACCTGATATTACGTTAATTCCTGCCAAAGTGCCCATGACTATACCGATGCCAGACTCGAAACCAGACTGAGCATCTATTGTTTTAGAATCACTCAAGCCCAAATAGGCATGAACAGGCAAGCCCAGATACTTACCAATTTCAGATGAACAGCATTGAATCATCATGCTCTCGATAGCGCCCATGGGTGTAGTGCCAAACCTCATATCAAAATAGAAGCCGAACTTCCATAGATCACAGGAGCCTTAGGATTAGTCGATTGAGATAAAACTATCTCACTTAGAGCTTCTGCAGTATGTTGAACGAGTGTACCGGCTAAAGTTGCAGGACTTAAGGCTCCAGCTAATGGCATTGGCACTGTCTCAACAGGAATCATGAATCTGGAGCAATCTATAAGGTTCTGAGAAGCAACTTCACTCCAAACCAGAGGTGAATGTGGGCGCACGTCAAATATTGCCATTGGCTTCTTGAAGAGACTCTCTTCACCTATTGCAATTGCTAGCATTTTCTTCATGTCACGAACTCCATCTTTTGTGAAGGCTCCAGTAATAACGGGCTTTGT
>JBNAWJ010000118.1:0-4650 GCA_049699795.1 Nitrososphaerales archaeon
TCCATAAAACAAAAGATTAATGAAGCGAAAGATTAAAATTAAGCCACAAAGCTAAGGATTTCATAATAAATCCAATTCAGATAGAGGCTGCCGATAAGATTGGTGCTGATGCTATCCTTCTTATAAAGTCCATATTCGATCGCAAATTTAGTGAGATAGACCTAAACGAGATGATCGAAATGGCAAAATCAAAGAGTATTGAGGTTTTACTCGAAGTCCATGATGAGGCTGAATTTCTCTCATCTCTTCAAACCAAAGCAGACATAATAGGAATAAACAACAGGAATTTAAGGAATTTAAATGTTGATCTTGAAGTAACAAAAAGGATATTGAGCAAGATAAGCAACAAAGGGAGAATAATAGTAAGTGAAAGTGGGATTAGTATTCCTAGCGATGTAAAGATTTTGCGTAGTTTTGGTGTTCATGCTTTTCTAATAGGTAAAGCCATAATGACTACAAATGATGTCGAAGCTAAAGTTCATGAATTTGTAGAGGCTATGTAATATGGTAAGAGTTAAAATATGTGGTATAACCAATGAGAAAGATCTCAAGAATTCAATAATTGCTGGAGCTGATGCTCTAGGATTTGTGATAGATGTAAGTTCATCGCCAAGAAGTATAAGCATAGATAAAGCTAAAGAATTGATGAGAAAAGTTCCTGTTTTCATAAGTAAAGTAGCAGTAACTATTACTAACGATTTTGATCATATAATTGAAATAAAAAAAGAGTTAAAGCCTGAATACATTCAAATTCATGGAGATATTAATGATAATCACTTACTAGGTGCTTTAAATGATATAAGCGTAATAAGAGCAATATCATTAAAATCGAATCATTCATTGAAATTTATTTTAAATGAAGCGAAAAGTTTTGATATTATTCTTGTCGATTCTTATGAAGAGGGAAAGTATGGAGGAACAGGGGTTGTTAACAACCTCAGAATTTGTAAAGAAATAAGGAAAGCAATAAGTCCAAAGCCATTGATTTTAGCAGGCGGCTTAAATCCAGATAACGTTGAAGAGGCAATACGTATAGTCAGACCATTTGCAGTAGATGTTAGTAGTGGTGTTGAGTCTTCCCCAGGCATAAAGGATTATGATAAGATGTTAAATTTTGTAGTTAATGCTAAGAGGGTTAAGAATTGAAGGAAAATACAAAGTATCAATATCCTATAGATGGGAAATACGGTAAGTATGGTGGACGCTTTGTGCCAGAGACTTTAATGAGCGCTGTTCTTGATTTAGAAAAAGCATATTTAAAGCTAAAGAATGATCAAGAATTCAAAAAAGAACTTGACTATTATCTATCAGAGTATGCTGGCAGACCTACTCCACTATATTTTGCCAAAAATTTAACAAAAAAAGTAGGAGGAGCAAAGATCTACCTTAAAAGAGAAGATCTATTACATGGAGGAGCCCATAAGATAAACAACACTTTAGGTCAAGCTCTAATGGCAAAGAAGATGAGAAAGACTAGAGTAATAGCTGAAACTGGAGCTGGTCAGCACGGTGTAGCAACAGCCATGGCGTGTGCAGTTCTTGGTTTAAAAGCTGAGATATACATGGGAAAAGAAGATATTGAGCGCCAAAAATTAAATGTATTCCGTATGAATTTATTGGGTGCTAAAGTCCACCCAGTTGAGTCTGGATCAAGAACGCTAAAGGATGCAATAAATGAAGCTCTTAGAGACTGGGTAACGAATGTTAAGACAACTTATTATCTCATAGGCTCTGTTGTAGGTCCTCACCCTTATCCTATGATAGTTAGAGACTTTCAGAGTGTAATAGGAAAAGAGATCGAATCACAGATAATGGAGAAAGAGAACAGATTGCCAGATGCCTTAATTGCTTGTGTAGGAGGAGGGAGCAATGCCATGGGTACCTTTTATCCATTCTTAGATGAGCGTAATGTCAAATTATATGGTGTTGAAGCAGGAGGGCATGGTATAGAATCAGGGAAGCATGCAGCTTCTCTTTGTGCTGGAGATGAAGGAATCTTACATGGCATGCTTACATATCTTCTTCAAGATGAGCATGGTCAAATTAGTACAACTCATAGCATATCTGCTGGTCTTGATTACCCTGGCGTTGGACCTGAACATTCATTCTTAAAAGCTATGGGTAGAGCAAATTACGTGAGCATAACTGATGATGAAGCTGTTAAGGCTTTTATTGAACTATCCAAAACTGAGGGTATAATTCCAGCTTTAGAGCCTTCCCATTCTTTAGCCTTTGCCATAGAATTGGCTGGAAGCATGAAAAAGGATGATTTGATAGTTGTAACTTTATCTGGTCGTGGAGATAAAGATGTGCAAGTTGTAGCAGACTATCTTAAAGTGAATATCTAATGAATATAAAGGAAACTTTTAGAAGGCTTAATGATAGGGGTGAGGGAGCCCTTATTGGCTATATAATGGGAGGAGACCCTAGACTCGATCTTACACCAAAGATAGCTGAAGCGTTAATAGAAGGTGGAGTGGACATATTAGAGCTAGGAATCCCCTTTTCAGATCCAATAGCAGATGGTCCAACAATTCAAGCAGCAAATTTGAGGGCTTTAAAATCTGGGACAACTCCTGTAAGAGTTTTAGAAATAGCCAATCAAATCAAGGATCATCACAACATACCCGTCGTTGTACTTACTTACTACAACATCATCTTCAGAATAGGTTTGGAGAATTTTTTTGGTGAAGCAAAGAAGAGCAAAGTCAATGGTATAATCGTGCCAGATTTACCAGTGGAAGAAGCTCAAGATTATAAATTTATGGCCGATAAACATGGCATTGATACAATATTTCTTGCCTCTCCTTCCACGAGCATTGTTAGGTTGAAGAAAATTATCAAGTATACTTCAGGCTTTCTCTACATTGTATCTCTTTTTGGTGTAACTGGGGCTAGAAAGACACTTAAAAGATCAACTATTCGCCTTATAGAAAAAATAATACCTTACATTAAGGGTGAGACACCTCTTGCAGTAGGCTTTGGCATTTCTCAACCATATCAAGTCAGGAGCATCATAGAGGCAGGAGCAGATGGGGCTATAGTGGGGAGTGCTTTTGTAGAAATAATTCAGAAAAATGAGTATGATGAAGATAATATGCTAAACAGCATAAGGAATTATGCAAATGAATTGAAAAAAGCCACCATTTTGGAGGGTGAATAAAAATTTATATATATGCGAGCTTCTAATTGCCGTCATTTAAGATAAGAGGCGATTGACTTTATTTGCCGAGCTGGATCACGTATAATTCCGATGAATTCTTCGCCTACTTCTAAGACTAGGCACTTTTCCTTTAACTTCTATTACTAAAGAGGTTTTCATCTTGGAAAAGCCCATAATTGTGGTGAAATTCGGCGGTTCCGTTCTCATGAATGAGGAGAATCTGAAAAAGGCCGCAGATATGATAAAATCCGAAGTGGAAAAAGGTTCAAGGCTCGTGCTAGTTGTCTCAGCGCTTAAGGGTCAAACAGATGAACTTCTCAATTTAACCAACAAAGTAGCACCAGATGTATCTTTATCTTACCTAGATGAGATTTTGGCTATGGGTGAGAAGACCAGCGCTCGCATCATGTCTGCCGCTCTTGCTTCAAAAGGTCTAAATCCCTACTTAATAGATACAGAATCTCCCCATTGGCCCATAATTACTGATGACAAGCATGGTGATGCTAATCCATTACTAGATGAAACTTCAAGAGCTATAGAAGAAAAACTGATCCCCATAATAGAATCAGGCAAGATACCTGTAATATGTGGTTTTATTGGCAAGAGCAAAACGGACAAAGTAACCACTATGGGAAGGGGAGGGAGCGATACAACCGCTGTACTATTAGGTAGTTGTTTAAATGCAAAGGAGGTTGTCCTTGTTAAAGATGTAGGCAGCGTTCTATCAGCAGACCCATCGAAAGTTGAGGGCTCAGTCCCAATTGATATACTAGATCCAGAGGAAGCCTATATCTTGACCGCAGGAGGGGCGAAGATTCTTCAAGCCAAGGCTCTCAGGTACAAAAAGGATGATTTGATAATAAGAGTAATTAGCCTTGAAAATAAGAGCCTAACATCAGGCGGGACTTTGATCGGCAAAGGCTCTCTTGGATACGAGATAGAGTGTTACGATAAACCTGTTACAATGGTTACTATAGTAGGTACTGAGGCCTCGAATCCTCAATCATTGGCTTTGTTGGCATATGAGGTTCAAAGATCTGGGGGCGACATAGTATCTATTACTTCTGATGAAAAATCCTCGATTCTTTATATATCAAATGGTAGAAAACTCCTTAACAACTTGCACAAATTGATGGTGGAGAAGAGGATAGGAAAGGCAGTAAGCTCCTTTGAGGACTTGTCCATGGTGTCGATTAAGGGAAGGCAGTTGGAGACCAACCCAGGAATAATACAAAGATTCATAACACCTCTGGCTGATCAAGGTATAAACATTTACGGTCTCGTCACCATAAGCTCTTCTATCAAAATATTTATTTCAAATAAAGAAATAGAAAAAGTTCTTACCTTGCTTAGAAGGGCATTGAAGGGTGAATGAACATGAAAAGAATCAAGACTGCAATTCTTGGAGCAACTGGAATGATAGGACAGAATTACCTATACCTTCTCTTAAACCATCCTTGGTTTGAAGTTACGACTCTAACAGGGGG
>JBNAWJ010000119.1:0-4645 GCA_049699795.1 Nitrososphaerales archaeon
ACGCATGAAAAATATATCCTAAAAGATAACAGTTAAATTTGCCAAAGTTTAGTTCCTTAATTGATCATAGAATATGGTATATATGCATTCAGAAACAATATATATCGATTAAGCTAAAATTCTATCGTAACCGTTTTAAAACATGAAGACTGAAATCAAAATAGACGGAGAAATTTTGAAGTATAGATGCGTAAGAGAGAGTTCATTATACACTAAGAAAGGGGATAGAATTCGTTGTGATCTTTGTGAGAGAAGATGTCATATCCCTTTAAATGGATTGGGCTTTTGTAAGACTAGAGCCAATATAGATGGCAAACTATACACATTAGTTTATGGAGATATATCATCTATATCCTCAAACCCTATAGAGAAGAAGCCTTTCTTTCACTATTATCCTGGCAGTTATGCCTTAACGATAGGAACATGGAGTTGTAATTTTACATGCCCATGGTGTCAGAATTATGATATAAGTAAGTATCATCCTGAACCATACAAAGCCAATTACATAAGCCCTGAGGATTTTGTAAATTTAGCAGTATCAGAAGGATGCCAAGGAGTATCCTTCTCCTTCAACGAGCCTACTCTATTGTTTGAGTATGCTATAGATGTGTTTCCATTAGCAAGAAAATTGAATATGTATGCTAATTACGTCTCAAACGGTTACATGACATTAGAAGCACTGAAGGCTTTAAAAGATGCTGGGATGGATGCCATAAAATTCGATGTGAAAGGCAATTCTGATGCTGTAAGGAAATTTTGTGCAGCAAAAGTTGAGATAGTGTGGAGAGATGTGAGCGAGGCTAAGAAGATGGGCTTGCATGTAGAGGTTGTGAATTTGGTAATACCTGGAGTTAATGATGATGAATCTAACATAAGAGAACTGGTTCAAAATCATATAAAAGAAGCAGGTGAGAGTACTCCATTGCACTTTACTCGTTTCTATCCAGCATATAAGATGGTGGATAGAGCAGCAACACCCATAAGCACTTTAGAAAAGGCTCATGAGATTGCTAAAAAGGAAGGATTACAGTATGTATACGTAGGAAATGTCCCTGGTCATAGATTTGAGAACACTTATTGCCATAACTGTAATGAATTATTAATAAAGAGATATGGATTATCCATAGTCAAGTATTCTATAAATTCTGATAAAAGATGCCCTAAGTGTAGAGAAAAAATACCTATAGTTGGCAGTTATTTAGGATAATTTAATTATGAGATTAAATTAGACAGATGCCCAAGGTAGCTACCATCTAATAGATAAATTTCTGACTCATTTAATTTTATGCATCTTGAACTTAGTAAAGGTCCTAGAAGAGCAGCATCATTTACGTTTATAGCATTCCCTCCTAGCAAGGGATTGAAATTGGGCATGATTATTATCCTCGGATTTCCGATGCTAAAACCAAAAGCATCTTTAAAGGATGCAATAGGATCATCATTAATCTTTAAACCTGAATACTTAAGAAAGGATTTAGCAACTTTTTTCCTGTCCCATCTTGCCATGACCCAGACAGGCTCTACCATCCTAAAACCATGCTCTCTAAACTCTATGATAAGATGATTATGACCCATTATCAATACATCACAATTCAAGAGATTAGGATAAGGCCATGCATGACCGTGCATAAGGGCATAGGTTTCTTTATCATCTAAGATGGATGTGCCTCTCGAAGAGTGGATTTTTATTCCTTTAGGTAATAATGCTTTCAAGCCCCCATCATGATTTCCCCTAATTATTTCAACAGATTTGACCAAATCCTTGATTTTGTAGAAGAATTGAGGAACATCAAACCATTCTTGAGGCACTATCTTCAAAGTTCCATGCTTTACATCGCCTAAGATTATTATCCTATCGGGTGAGAATTTTTCAATTATGGATTTTAACTTGTCAAGAATCTTTTGAGTTTGAGATGGTATGTTTATCCCTTTCGACGATAACGCTTTCTCAAAGCCTAAGTGCAGATCAGATATTATGAGAATCTTATCTGAAGGAGTTTCTAATATCAATGCAGGCTCGTCAGGGACTATCTTTAACATAATCAAATTATAATATAAGAGACATAGGTAAAAAGATTCTCAAGTTTAGAAAATAGTAGTTAACCTTAAAATTGAGTTTTGAGTATGAATATTCATGGGTAGGAACGTATTTACAAAGGATGATAAGGTTCTTGTGAGCATAGTGAAAGCAGAAGATAGCCTTAAAGATAGCATAGAAAGGGCTGTAGAGTTGATAGGTGGCTGGGATAGCTTAGATTTAAAGGGTAAAAAAGTTCTTTTAAAACCCAATTACAACTCAGCAGATCTTTACCCAGCATCATCAGACTCAGAGTTTGTCAAGGCAGTAATTGAGTTAGTGTATGGGAATGGAGCATATAAAGTAATAGTAGGAGAATCATCGATGATGACCTTGAATACGATGAGTACTCTTAAGGCTAGAGGATTGATGGAGGTTGCAAAGGAGACTGATGCTGAAGTATATTCCTTTGATGATCATGAATGGATAGAAGTTGATGTGCCGAACGGTAAATACTTAAAAAAAGCAAGCATACCAAAGATCATAAATGAAGTAGACAGATTGATCTTCCTACCTTGCCTCAAAACTCATTTCTTGGCAAAGTTCACCATGAGTATAAAGCTGACCATGGGAGCCATAAAAAAGACTCAGCGCCCTTGGATACACATGGGGAAGAGAGAGAACAAAATAGCAGAGCTTGCAAGCCTATTCCACCCAGATTTGATAATAATGGATGGGAGAAAGTGCTTCATAACTGGAGACCCTTTCAATGGAGATGTTAGAGAACCTGGATTGATTCTTGCCAGTGGTGATAGAATTGCAATAGATGTAGAGGGTATAAAGATCATAAAGAGCTTTGAGGGCAATAACCTGAAGAGAGAGCCTTGGGATTATGCACAGATAAGAAGAGCCATAGAACTCGATCTAGGAGTTAAGAGTGAAGAGGATTATGAAGTAGTACGTAGTTAGCTATAAAGAATAAAGATTTAAATCGATGTAAATGCTCTTTGATCAAGATGGAAAAATCTAAAACTCTAAAACTTAATGAGGATGAAGAACTTGTAAAATCTCTAAGACCTCATCCCCTTGCATTCGTGGACTTTTTTGCAATATTCTTATATTTGTTGATCGTAAGCCTAATCTTCGTTTTTTATAGAGGGCAGATTCTAGCATGGTTAGAAGGCATCTCTCTGCTAAGTCTATTAAAAGATCAACTTTTCACATTGCTTTGGGGTGCTCTCATTGTAGTACCTTTTCTTGCTATAGCGATATTAAAAATCACATGGAGATGGTTCTTTTTTGCTTTGATCTTGGTCATTACAGGAGTAGCCATAGTCTTATCCTATGATGTGCCATCATATTACATGCAGATTCCATCCATTATTGCAAGCATTATCGGTTTAATCCTAACAGAGTTCTATCGGAGAGGACATTTTTTCTATATTACCAATCAGCGAATAATCTCTGAACTGAGATTCTTATCATACAAGAGGCGTGAATTGACTTATGGCAAAATTAACGATCTTGCCCTTACAAAAGGGATTCTCGGTCGTATCTTCAACTATGGCACTATATTTCCAATAACTGCATCAGGCTTTGGCTTGGGACAAGACTTGGCGGCTGTTACTGCTGGCATGGGCGTTGCCTCAAAGAAAGGGGTTGGTGGAGGCGTTGCAGTGAGTGGAGGAAGAACTGTCTCTATCCCTAGAGGGAGAAGTTCTTACGTTTTGTTTGGAGTTCGCAGACCAGATGAAGTTTATGAGATAATCTCAAAGTATATTCATGGATACGAAGAAGCACCTTACTTAAAGAAGATTTTGGATGAATTGAAATCACAAAAGGAAAAGAGTTAAGAGATCAAAGGATATATCTCGTTTATTACGTAGTTTATGAAGTCATCCTTCTCTACTCTACTGAATATTGTAACCACTCCATCTCTTGTTACTCCTACTATAAATCCATACTTCTTTGGCTTTATCACAATGTACCATACATTACCATGGCTACAATAATCGTTGTATAGCGTTGTGTCTGCCAAGCCCGATCCATAAAGAGACAATTTATTGACGTTGGGAATATCAACATCATCAAAGAATACTACTTTTGTATCCTCGAAGTTCTGCTCATGAAATCTCCTCATTACATCTGGAGCAATTCTTGCTTCTACTATATGCCCAGTAGTCAAGAACAATATCTTGCTGATCTGATTCGCAATGCTATTCGCTTGCATCTTCTTCTCCAATACAGTTAGCAATACTCTACCTTCATATTCAGAAAAGATGAAGGGAGCTTCTATGGTTTTGACTGTTGGTATGCTTTCTCCTCTATGATATATTGTGATGACTTGGTCTTGTGAATATCTTCCTTGAAGAGCATCTGTGACCATCTTCATATCGCTTATCTCTGTTATCAGCTTTAGTTCTCGATCATCGAACTTTTGAATTTCTTCAGTCTTAAAGTCCTTGAGTTTTGATGCTATTGTATCAATATCAATTTCTTCCTTAACTACAAAGACCTTTCCTGCTGTTACCATAGCATGATCTTTGATGAATTGGTTTAAATCCTTTATAGAAAATTAAGCTTTGTGGCTTAATTCTTTATTGTTTGAGCGTCTTCTCTGTTTTAGTC
>JBNAWJ010000120.1:0-4642 GCA_049699795.1 Nitrososphaerales archaeon
CATATAACGACACTAAGACTAAACGACTATCCGATAATTAAAGGTGAAGAGCCTTACAAGAAATCAGAAGGCTTAGAACGCAAGTATAGAAGACTCTTCGAAGGTAGGAAAGAAAGCATAGATTATTTTTGTCTATTTCTTGTCCCTTTTAGTAAAAAGGAATAATTCTGGCACTTGCTTTGAATATTCATTCCCATTTTAAATCATATTATTTTGTTCAAATCCAGTATCTCTAAAGCAACTATATCTTTGCCATCATCATAGAAGAATATCACAAAACCATCTTCTGTAGGCTCGCCTATTGGCTTATCAACATACTTGAACCTAATGTAAAGGTCTCCTCTTTTACCATAGTCCAAAGCTATCACTCTCCTTGGCAACTTTATACTATACATTTTTTCAATGCTTGATAGTATCTTCTTAATGTCCAAATCTAAAATTGTCTCAGGGATCGTAATTCTATACCTCCTTTTCTTTCTCTTATCATTAATCAAGTATGCTGTTCTTATATAGCCTTCCTTATCCTCTTACTGGATTATTATTTTTTATTTCTTTCTTCGTTTAGTAAAAGGAATCATCTTAGGAACTTCCTTTGAATACTTATCGTATTGTTCTCTAAATATAGCCTTGAGTTCTTTTTCTTCAAAACTAGCAACAACAAAGTTGAACCATAATATCAAAAGTATTGCTGAAATTAATAGAAAACTATAATCCAAAATTAGAAACAGTCCAAGCACAAACAATACTACTCCAAGATACAATGGATGCCTAACATAGCGGTATGGACCTTGAACAATTAGAGGTTCAGTCCTTCCTGAGAGTTTTTGTAAAGAATTTTTCCTCATAACTTTTGAGAAGGTTACATACGTTGAGATTAGAACATCAATTGGCTTCCTATATTTGAAGAACCAAGCAAAGAAGAATAATGTAAAGGCAAGAAAAATTAAACCAAACAAGCGAATTGGAATTGTAAAACCAAAGCTCAACGGTATTTCAAGAATTATAGCCAATAGGTATCCAAGAGTGAAAAAGGTTATCATAACAGCAAAGACTATCAATGGAACAAAAAGAATCGCTTTAGTCTTTATAGAAAGCATAATTTTTTCAAGTTACTATGGCTAATGGTTTCTTATTCTCTCTTTTTGTTACGTTAAGTATCATGAAGCCCAAGACTTCTCCCTTTTCATTTACCCTTATTAGAGCATCATCTTCTAGATGCTTGAAGAAACCTTTACCACTTTTTAGAGTAACCTCTAAGAGATCTCCCTCAGGGTCGAACCAGACTCTCACTTCACTTCTTGCTTTTCCCAGATCGATTCACCTGGCTTTAATCCATTTGTATAATACGCTGTTAATATAAGACCTTTTCCGTTCAATACCTTCACAACCACTGCCATGAATTTCTCCGTTACAAGAGAATCTGTGTACCATTTGTAGAATATTAGAATATCATCAGATCGAAGACTCTTTCTCACTACATCTGGAAGCCTTAACGTTTCATATATTCTCTTAAGCTGTCCTTTCAGGTGTAAGTGTAAATTCAGTGGGTATGGCTTTGTGCAATTAAGATAACAAATCAAATAAACACTTCACTTAAATGTTACTCTTAAAAGGCTCAAGAGCGAGAATAATCCTTCCATCATAAATAAGGTGGGGTCGGTGGGATTTGAACCCACGATCGCCACCGCCCCAGGGTTCTTCAGATTTAGAATCTTTGGAATCCTAGACCAAGCTAGACGACGACCCCCGCATGTGTTCGTAACTCGGGCTTTCTAAATATTTTTTACCTTTATGTTCTCAGATGTAGTCGAAGCCCACCTCTATTGATTGGATGCCTTATTAGGATTTTACCACCAAAACTTTAGATAACTATAGTAATGGACATCTTTTCAGTCTCACTTTTTGTTGCCCAACCTCAATGATAGCTGATCCTGTTTGTTTCTCTAAATTCTCATTTATTTCTATCTTCTTTAAACGATCTAAAAAATCTTTCAGACCTCTTCCAACTTTGATCAAAGCATATTTGATACCTTGCATTCTTATGGCCCGCTTTGTTATTCTTCCCTCATTAAAGCATGCTTTGCAAACAAAGAAAATTGAGAAACATTTCCAAATTCTGCCTTTTTTATCCTTAACTGTTTTTGCGTCCACATTTTTGGGCATCCATTATTTACATTCACATACGGGGCATGGAAATTCAGTGACCCGAAGTTTAATTGGAAGGTTGTTTCGGAACTTGATGAACTCCGATGTATCTTTGAAGGCCGCAATGGCTTCTATGTATAATAAATTCTCGTTTTCGTCCCAGAATAGAACATCATCTACAGTGTCTTCGACACCCCTGTACAACTTTTTCATCTTGAGCGGAAATTTATATTCCTTTTTGGGTTTTTTAGTTCAAATTCTCTTATGATAGGCACTAGTCTTTCCATAGTCAAAGGTATTAGGTAGTCAGGTTCCCTTTGGAGAATATCTAAAGCCATGAAAATTTGCTATTATGATCATATAATTAATCTTACTCAGTCAATATTGATACTGTCAAGTTAAGCGCTAACTCATATAAAGAAAGTATGTAGCTTACTGTCTTAACTTGACATTATCTCAATATTTTATCTGAGCTTACTATCTTAACTAATTCTCTTGCTAACCATGGAAAAGATGAAGCAATTTTAAAATTGTCCTTTCCAATATAAACTTCATAAGTATTAGTTAGATCATCGATAAGCCCTGGTGCTATCCCTGAACCTCCTTTAGGAGCATGTGTTAAATTGTAAAAGAAATCATTTAAACTCTTAACTCTTCTCTCTATCATAGAATATAGCCTTGCATCATCCCCTAGCCAAATAATTTTAGATGTTTTCATGTTCTTGTCTATGAACTTCTTCGAATCATCATGCCTGAATACTTTTGGACCTATCTTTATGTCTATGCTAGGCTGATCAATCCTCTCCATCAAGAAGATAAAGGCACTATTCTCCATTTCATCGGTAGCACAATTGGCTCTTATGACTTTGAAATCATTAATGGCAAGTTGCTTTAAAATATGGTTAAGGCTTCTCTTCAACTGACCCCAGAGTATGTCTATGCCTCTTTTACTATGCTTGAACTTTAATATTACAATATTTTCTAACAAATCGCTCTTCTCAAGTTTTTTCAATGAATAATCCTTCTTGCTTATGAAATAATCCATACTTGGTTTCTCTAAGAAAAATCTTGATGCTAGAATGAACTCTGCAAGCCTCTTCTGTGATATCGCAGTTCCTAGATTTCTTTTACGATCTACAGGGTCAAGGATTATTATTCCAGCCTGAGGGAATAGTTTCTTGAACTCTTCATCCACTTTATCAAGGCTTATCAACTCTCTTTCTATCCATTTTGAAGCTGATTTTAATGTTGATAAAAAGGATCCATACTTTATTGCTAAAACTTCACAAACATATCCACTAAAGCCTTGTGTAGCAATTTCTGCGCCATAAACTCCTATTCCTTTCATGAACTTTTTTAGAATTCTCACTTCTCTTCGGAGATCATCGTTCAAAACTTTTATCATGAATTCAGTATGATATGGTGATCTGTCTGCTGCGCTCTTCCACTCGCCTTTCTTCACATCATAGCAAGGAACGACGTTGATTTTAACATCCTCAATACAAGCTTCAACATATGGATGCTCAGAGTATCTAAGAATAGGATTGTAATCCTTCATAGATTTCAAAGCTATATCTAAGCCATGCTTCTCAAGTTCTTCTTTTTCCAATTCTTTTGGAAATTTTACAAATATATCAATATCAGCCTCTCCTTTTAGCCAAGTTCCTTTTGCATATGATCCACCCAAAATTACGCTTGGTTTAAACTCGCTATCCGATGCTATTTTTGAGACCTTTTCAAAGGCTATAGATGCTAAAGCTTTGACATGATCTATTTCTTCCTTTGATGGTTCCACTAACTTTAATGCTTCTTTTATCACTTTGTTCAAATCATTCATTTCATTCCATCTCAAAGGGGAAGGTGTAAACATCACTATAGATAGGACCCTTTGGTGTTAGATCACTCTTCTTTAACTTCATAGATGTTATCATTTCTTCTCCAAAATCTTGATTTTCATGCTCCTTTATCAAGGCTAATAATTTATCCTTGTTCCTTCCACTCTTCACTCTAGATATTGTTAAATGAGGTTGAAAGCCTCTTTCATCTATGCTTGTAATGCCTTTTAATCTCTCCTCCACACCATTTGCTACTTTGAGCAAATCATCAGTGCAACTCTTATCAACTCCAACCCAGATGACAGAAATTCTTTGTGGACTTGGAAAGACTCCCATCCCTTTGTAGACAATGTGCAATGGCTTGAATTTTAAATTCTCCAATGAGCTTTTTATCTTCATGGCTAAGACATCGTTTATCTCTCCAAAGAACTTTAAAGTGAAGTGAAGATTATTGGTCTCAACAAGCTTCAAATCTGCCCCTGTTTGTATCAGCTTTTTTTGAACATCTTCGATAAGTCTGATAGTCCTATCGTCTTTTACATCCAAAGCAAGGAAAGCCCTCATATCATCCATCATTATAATGCTGACTTTTTTGCTTTTTGCAATTAAGAGGGCTGGTGAGATACCTTAAGGACCATCCTGAAGAGGCTCAGCGATGTGGT
>JBNAWJ010000121.1:0-4374 GCA_049699795.1 Nitrososphaerales archaeon
TTTATTTTTGTAATTATTAGAGGAGTTGGATTTAATCCAACATTTTCGCATAACTGAGCCTAGCAGATAAGTTTATCATGTTAAGAGCAAAATGTTTAGATTAGACTTTGAAATCTAAGAATAAACCACCACTAGTGGTCATAGGAGTAGGTAACATCTTGTGCTCTGATGAAGGGGTTGGAGTTCATATAGTAAATGAGCTTCAACATATGATTCTGCCATCATATGTTGCCATATTCGATTGCGGGACGAGCGGGATAGCAGTACTTGAAGCCATGGATAGTGCACGTAAAGCAATAATCATAGATGCCGTCTACTCTAGAGGAGAGCCAGGTACAATATACCTATACACAATGGATGACATGCTTCAAATGGAAGATAGGCTACTTTCATTCGTCTCTCTCCATCAATTTGACCTTATATCAACACTTAAATTGGCGAATCTAACCGATGCTTATAAGATGCCTCATGAAATAGTTCTGATAGGCATAGAAGTAAAATCCTTAGATTGCTCTCTGAGCCTTTCTAATGAAGTGAAAAAAGCCTTTCCCAAAGTTATTGATGTTATTATGCAAGAAATTAAGAAATTCGGTAAATTTCTTGATATGAGTTAAAAGACAAGGATTAGCGCATTTTTAGATCATCTTTTGGAAAATGAGGATAGACTTGGAAATTGAACTTATCAATTAAAACTTATATATAGAAAAATATAGCGCTATATGATGGTGAACGGAGTTATCAAGTCATCTAAATTCTTCAAAAGATGAGAGATCGATCAATATGAGCAGAAGAGACTTCTTGAAACTTGGTGGTGCAGCGACCGTTGCAACAATTGCTTTGGGAATGGTGCCAGGGGTTAAAGGCACCTCGATAACAGTATTACCTAAAAGAGGGAGGATGTTGAACTACAAAATAGGGAGAAAGACTCCGAGCATTTGCGCATATTGTGCTGGAGGCTGTGGTCTCCTAGTAACATCATTAGAAGGGAGTTCTGCTGATTTAAGAGAGGGAGACATCTACGCCAAGAATCTAGAGAGAGACTATTCAGCAAGAGGAAAAGTCGTGGAAATAGAGGGTGATCCCTATCATCCTATAAATGAGGGAGCTTTATGTAGCAAGCCTACAGCTTACCTACAAGTAGTAAACAGCGATCGTCGCCTTTTGTATCCAATGAAGAGAACTAATCCGAACAAAGGTGAGAATGAAGACCCAGGATGGGTTCGAATCTCGTGGGATGAAGCATACTCTATAATAGCCTCAAAGGTAAAAGAGGCCTTAACAAACGTTCCCTACAAGCGTACAAACACTACCACTGGAAAGGATGATTACTACTATGTGGGTAAAGACTCGCCTGTAGCATGGCTTGGATCATCTTATTGGAATAATGAAGAGTGCTATCTAGCCAGAAAATTTATGGCTTTAATAGGCTCAAATAACATAGAGCATCAAGCAAGAAAATGCCATGCTTCAACAGTAGTAGCATTAGCAAATACCTTTGGCTTCGGTGCTATGACAAACCATATAGTTGATGCAAAGAACTCGAAATGCTTCCTTATCATGAGCAACCCTGCTGAATCACATACAATGGAATTTAGATGGGTGATAAGAGCGAAAGAAAATAACAATGCCATAATTATACACCTTGACCCAAGGTATAACAGAACCACTGCTAAAGCAGATATCTATGTCAGATATAGATCTGGCTCAGAAGCTGCTATATTCTTAGGCATGATTCGCTATTTGCTCTATGAAAAACCAGAGCGTATAGACAGAACGTTCGTTGAAAATAGAACAAATGCTCCATATGACCTTAATGGCAATCTTGTTGGTCTTGACGATCCCAACTCCATACTCAATAGGCTAAAGGCTCTTGTTGCCAAATATACGCCAGAAGAAGTCTCCAGAATCACCGGAATGCCGATAGATAAATTCTTACTTGTTGCTGATACTTTCACAGACCCTAACAATAGGCCAGGCAACATTTATTATGCCATGGGCACCACTCAACATACAAATGCAACTCAAGCTATTAGGGCTCAAGCAATCTTACAATTATTACTAGGGAATATAGGAGTGCCAGGAGGAGGAATCAACGCCCTAAGAGGGATAAGCAACGTTCAAGGCTCTACAGATATGAACATGCTTATGCACATAATGATGGGTTATCGTGAGCCTCCAAGGACAATAAAGTGGTACACTCCAACTGGATCGATTACGAAGACTTTTGAGCAAATTATAAGGAATTATCAGAAGTGGAAGAACTTTGATCCCGTGAAGCGTGGCGGTTCCTATGATGCAGTAGCAGTTAAGGCTAATGATGATGATCCGTCTTATACTAAGTTTGAGCAAAGGTACTATAATAGACATTTTCCAACATGGAATGCACTTGAGTATCACTGGGGAATATATGTAGGAACATGGCCAGGCGTAGACCCTGACAACGAGCCTATTGTGTGTGATTTACCTGTAGGTTTTGGGAATCCTATCGTCAAATTGTTCAAGAAGATATTAAATGGTGAAATCAAGGTTTTGATATGCAACGGTGAAAATCCAGCTGTATCTATGCCTAATGCCAGTCTTGTAAGACAAGCCTTAGCAAAGGAAGGTCTATTTTTGGTTGTGAATGAAATCTTTGAGACAGAAACAGCATGGTATGCAGATATATTACTACCTGGATCAACACAGGTTGAGAGATCTGGGAGCATTACTAATACAGGAAGATGGATTCAATGGCGTTGGAAGGCAGTCGATCCACCAGGAGAATGTAAAGATGAGCTAACCTATGTAACAGAGTTATTTGAGAGAATAAGATTCGTATTAAAGAAAGCTGGAATAAAGCTCCCATCGGAGAAGTATGGTGAAGAGAACGGTGTAATTGTTAAGAGGACCATAGGCGGAGTTGATTTACCAACAAACCCTGATGCTGCATGGCCTTCTAGATTTGGAAGAGACGCTGAATCTGTCTATAAAGAGATAGGAGCTAAAAGCATAACAGTCGGTACTACAACTCTATTCCAAAGCGCTGCCAATGTCCTTTACAGAAATTCATACGATCCAGTATCAAGACCAGATATAGATGGCATAATGCCCAAAAGGAGGGATATTAGACCTGTGGATGCTCAAGATGAACAGTATGGTTACTTTAAGAATTGGGCATGGAGCTGGATGGACAATCAAAGGATTCTCTATAATATAAACGAAACGAACCCAGGAGTTAAGACCTTCTTCGCATGGTTCGCCATGAACGAAAATGTATGGCTGGGTTTGGATAAAGCAGCCATATGGTCAGAACCTCTGTACGATCCTACTAAACCATCTAAGAACCCACTTAGTCAAGGGATGCCATTACATAATGAGCCTTTGGAGAGTCCAGATACTGAATTAGCATCAGAGTACCCAACAATGTGGGGAAGCTACTATACCTACTATGAACCAGTTACTACAGGTACTCCAGAAGAGTATCCTTACGTTCTTACGACTTTTAGATTGGCAGAGCATATGCAGGCTGGTGGAATGACAAGAAATCAGCCCTGGCTCATAGAGTGCCAACCCGAGATGTTTGTAGAGATAAGCCATGCCTTGGCTTCGATAATAGGTGTGAAAAGTGGCGATTATGTAATAGTGAAGACTGCGAGAAAACCTGAAGGCGAAAGAATGAAGTGTATAGTAACAGAGAGGATTCAGCCTTTAACCATAAATGGAAAGACTATTCATGAAGTTGCAATGCCTTGGCACTGGGGATTCAGAGGTCTTAGCACTGGAGCAAGCGCAAATGTATTAACAGTAGATGCCGTCGATGTTAGTGCCCACATACCAGAGTACAAAGCCTGTTTGTGTAAGGTGGAGAAAGCACTTTAATTGAGGTGTAAAAAATGGCTAAAGCAATAAAATTTGATTCGACAAGGTGCATAGCATGTCATGCATGCCAAGTAGCTTGTAAGAGATGGTGGGAACTTAAGGCTGAAAATACTACATTAAGTGCAGAGAAGGGCACTGAATGGACAAATCCACCTGATCTTACCTCTAGAACATGGGTACTGGTTAAGTTCGTTGGTACAGGTGAAGGGGAAGATTTCAAGTGGAGATTTGCCCAAGAGAGGTGCATGCACTGCCTTAATCCTACCTGTAGAAATGTATGCCCAGTGGGCGCCATAACAAAATATGAAGAAGGACCAGTAGTGATAAACGTGGATGTATGCATAGGTTGCAAGTACTGTGTTGCTGTATGTCCGTTCAAGATTCCAAGATACGACCTAGTAACCAATAAAGTTTACAAGTGTACCATGTGCCCTGATCGTATAAGAGAGGGTTTAGAGCCTGCTTGTGTACAAACTTGCCCAACAGGTGCCTTAGAGTTCGGAGAGCGTGAAGATA
>JBNAWJ010000122.1:0-4293 GCA_049699795.1 Nitrososphaerales archaeon
AGCTGTAATACTAGGAATAATGAGCTTATTCAGAGAGGTTTTCTACAGAGCCTTCAACATAGCAACTCTGAATGTTCGTGTTCCACTTTGCTTACCTTCCCATTAGAGCGAAGTGTTTGAGGCCTTCTATACTTATGAAAGTTGCCATTATGCCTCCTGCTACCCATACTATATCTTCAAATGTAGGGTAGAGTATATGCAAGGCTTCTCTTACTCCTGGTATATGTATTAGTGTAATGATAAGAAAGCTCTCCCAAAATACGGCTAGCAAAAGCCATTTGTGGGGTTTCACCTTGTTTACTGTATAGACTAATGAGCGACAGTTTATCGCGATAGCAAGTTCGACGAAGATAAACATGAGGAATAGCCTTGTTCTGGCAGCATCCATTCCATAAGGCAAGCCACTCATGAAAGCAAGTGTAAGAATCGGAGTTTCGACGAGCAAAGCCCTTGCAAGGAATAAAACTAGGTCTCTCGTGAAGACAGGCTCGTCCTTTGGCCTTGGAGGTCTTTTCATTAGGTCTGGGTCAGCTGGACTGAAGCCTAAGGCCAAAGCTGGAAGGCCATCTGTTGCTAAGTTTATGTAAAGAATCTGTGCAGGAAGAAGTGGCAGTGCAGCCTCTCCATACAATCCCATAAGGCGCAATATGAACAAGGCACCTATGCTCATCACAGCAATCTCCACAAGGTTGGCTTGGAGAAGGTATGCTAAGTACTTCTTTATGTTGTCATAGATCCATCTTCCAAGCTCTATGGCTTTCACTATTGTAGCGAAGTTATCGTCTGCCAAGACCAGGTCTGAGGCTTCCTTCGTGACATCTGTCCCTGTGACGCCCATGGCAATGCCTATGTCCGAGCGCTTTAAGGCTGGAGCATCGTTTACACCATCCCCTGTCATAGCCACTACACGGCCTTTCTTCTTCCATGCTTCCACTATTCTCAGCTTATGGAAGGGGGAGACTCGAGCATAGACAGTCGTCTTCTCAACAATCTTCTCAAATTCTTCTTCTTTTAATCGCTCGAGCTCCTCACCTGTCAAGACAAGGTCGCCTTCTTTGTATATGCCCATCTCTCTGGCTATGGCTACGGCTGTGAGCTTATGATCCCCTGTAATCATTATGGACGTCATGCCGACTTGCTTGGCCACTTCAACTGCCTTCACAGCCTCCTCCCTTGGAGGATCGATCATACCCACTAGTCCTAGAAATGTAAAATCTGTTTCCAGACGCTCACTGTCTGATAGATCTAGACCTTCAGGCAACGTTCTCTCAGCTATCCCCAAAGTCCTCAGGGCATTTCCAGCCATCTCCTCGTTAATCGTCAAAATGAATTTTCTATCTTCCTCACTCATCTCTCTTATTTGCCCATTCTCAAAGAGATAGTTACAACGCTGCAAGACTATTTCTGGGGCTCCCTTCATATAGGCAACGTGAACACCTTCTTGAGAAGAATGGACTGTTGTCATAAATTTTCGCTCAGAGCTGAAGGGCACCTCCGCCACTCTAGGGTAAAGCCCTCTAACTTCATCTTGCTTCAGGCTTGTCTTCTTGGCCAGTACAATCAAGGCACCCTCAGTAGGATCGCCCTTTACCGTCCATTTGCTATCATCTACCTCCAGCCTTGCATCGTTACAGAGAAGAGCAGCCTTGGCAAGCCTTGTTAAAGCTTCCTTCAAGCTAAGATCAGCAGGCTTCCCATTATGAAGTATCTCACCTTTCGGATCGTAGCCAGAGCCAGTAACCTCCAATTTTTTACCATCGGCATACACTTGCCTCACAGTCATCTCTCCCTTCGTTAGCGTACCCGTTTTGTCAGAGCATATTATCTGAGTAGAGCCTAAGGTCTCAACGACAGGCATCCTTCTTACCAAAGCGTTCCTCTTCGCCATAATGCGCATACTTATGGCTAAGCTTCCAGTCACAATGGCTGGTAGTGCTTCAGGAACAGCAGCAACAGCTAATGCAATACCAAACAAAAAGACTTCAATAAAGAAGCCAAGGCTGATAAACCCAAACATCAAATACTCTTCTGCTACTTCCACCACAGTTATTATCGAAATTATCACTAATGCTATTAATCCGAGCTTTCTACCTATTTCGCTCATTCGCCTTTCAAGAGGCGATCTCTCCTCTGTTACTGCTGTGACTTCCTTGGCAATCTTTCCAAACTCAGTTCTCATCCCTGATGCAATAACGATTCCCTTCCCCTTGCCATAAGTAATCGTAGTTCCAGAAAATACCATGTTAGTTCTATCCATTACTGGAGTTTTTTCTGGCAAAACCTTTAACGTCTTCATAACAGGGGTTGATTCACCCGTTAAGGATGCTTCATCTACTTGAAGGCTCACTGCCTCGACCAATCTTATGTCGGCAGGTACTTTGTCTCCATCTTTTAGAACAACTATGTCACCAGGAACTAATTCTTTTGCAAGTATCTCCTTTTCATTGCCATCTCTTATTACTGTACATGTTGGGCTCAGCATCTTCTTCAACGATTCGAGAGTTCTTTCGGCCCTGTATTCTTGTACAAAGCCCAAGATGACGACAAATAATACTATAACAAATATGACTAATGCATCAATGATTTCTCCCAAAAGCGCTGAAATGGCTGTAGCGATCAATAGAATGCCTAAAAGTATGTTCGCGAATTGTTTGAGGAAAATCTTTACCGGTGAGATTCTTTTCTCTGCCAAAAGCTCATTTGGACCATATATGGCAAATCTAGACTTAGCTTCAACATCAGATAATCCTTTCTCCTTACTGGTGCGCAGCGTCTGCAGTAAATCGTCAATCTCCATTGCATGCCAATTCTTCTCGGGAATCATTTCTTGAACTTGCTCAAGCCTTGACAACCTTTAGCACCTTAGCAACTCTATATGATCCAATATGCAGATTGGTTATAGTAAAAAACTTATGGTAGAACAATAAAAAAGGTTAGTCTCCCTGAGGGAGAGTCTCAGTGCTCTTTATGCCCTTTATTGATGATATCTTTTTCGCTAAGTCCTTGAGCCTTGGGAAGTCTTCAGCCTCTAGGAAGACCACTATATCAAAGCGCCCAAAGACCATGTATGCATCCTTTACCTCTTTCATCCCTTTTGCCTCCTTCAATATGCTAGGAGAAGTTGCGGCTGTAGCCTTTATGAGAATTAAACCATTTATCATAACATCATGCCTCCAAACCTATGAGGGTTTCAGTAGCAGATACGCCATCTATGCTACCTATCTTCAATGCCAAAGCGCTAAGCTCCTTCAAGCTTGCAACTTCTACATTTGCCACTACATCTGTTCTTCCTAGGACTGAAAAGGCAACTTTTATGCCCTTGATTTCTTTTACTTTTTTGGTTACTTGATTATATTTGGCTGGTTGTGTCTTAATAAGTAAGCAAGCCTTCATAAACTAGCAATAAATAAAGTCTTTAATATGGATTTTGGAATTGAGATTAGGGGTTGTCAAGATAAGGCGGATAAAAATAGACAAAAATCAATAATGAATCCTTGAGATAGAATTTGGTCTATTTTTGTCTAAGCTTAAACTCGTTATTTTGACAATCCCTTGAGATTACATATTATAACATTTAAGTAGATTCAGATTGAGTTTCCTTTCTTATTATCTCCTCTATCTCATAAGGGCTAGTTATGACAGTTATTCCTCTCATAGCTTTAAGCTTTCTAAAGTTCATCATATCTACATCCCTCATCGACAAATCGAGCTTCTCCCCTGTAGGTAGAACCGTCGTTCTTTTCCTAGTTTCTGTCTCTTGATCCACAGGGAGTATGTATATGGGTAAATTGCCCTTATGAGCTTGTGCAACTGCGTTGGTTACCAGTGTGTCTGCTATTCCATTGACTATTTTTGCTACAGTGTTACCAGTTGCTGGAGCCACTAAAAGAAGTTTGAACTTTCCAGTTTGAAGTGGACCAGCTATGAAAGGGACATTTGCACTTTCTTCCACCATGATCCTTGGCGATATCTTTTCCAATTCATTCCATAGTTTATACCATTTTACGACCATAACAGCCGATTTAGACAAGAATGCTTGTACCTTTACATCCCCTCTTTCAGTTATCTTCTTCATGACTTGAAAAATTTCAGTTAGATAGTCCCCGGCGCCTGTTATCCCCCAAGCAATCTTTATGGGCAAACTTTTTTCGCTCAAGCCGAGTTCAAATCTTCTATTCCCTAAAAGTACAAATATATTTTTAATGCCATCATATAAAAATGCCTAAGAAATGGATCGTTTAAGCTTTGTGGCTTAATTCTTTATTGTTTGAGCGTCTTCTCTGTTTTAGTCTT
>JBNAWJ010000123.1:0-4215 GCA_049699795.1 Nitrososphaerales archaeon
CGGACAAGGTAAGCAAAAGAAGTCAAGGGCGAGGATAAATTTTGCCCCACCCTATCTATTCTACAGATATCTTTATTTTTCTACCGTCTATCTCTATATCCACCCAGTGCACACCCTCAAGGGGTTCTTTTAATATATGAACCTTCTTCACTCTTGCTAAGAAGGCTAAATCGTTTAACCTCGACTTTACATGATCTAGAAGTTCATCATCCGAACTTGCTATGTAAGCCCCATCAATGATATCTGTAGGATTATATCCTCTTTCTTTTCTAAGGTTCTGCATCCTTCTTGCTAAATCTCTTATTAACCCATCAACTATGAGATCTCTATCTCTTTCTATATCTAACGATACTACTATGTCATTTCTCTCCAAAGTCAGATGCTTTTCATCTGAAGAATAACTTATCTCCAATTCGTCCTTCATGATTTTGAAAGATTCATCATCAATCTTTATTTCGATGAAGCCTTTTCCACTTATTTGATCATAGATCTCGAAAGAATCATTGGACTTAAGCCATTTTATGAGATTTGGCATCTTCTTTTTTAGCTTTGGACCTAGAATAGCGTGCTTTGGCTCTATGATTGGTACGATTTCTGCCTCTTTTAGACTTTCGGTTAAGATGATATCCTTAACGTTTATAAGCTCTTTTAATAGCTCTTTATGCTTTTCAACTTTCTCGATCTTCTCTTTAGGCATTAGAAATGTTGCTTTCCTCAAAGGCCATCTCCTCTTTAATTTTGCCTTCATTCTTGCGCTATTGGCTAAAGATGTCAAATCGTCCACTAGTTCAAACTCTGATTCAAGTTGCTTATTCATTAAATCAGAATTCGGTTTAGGCCAATTCTCAAGTAGTATGGTTACTTTCTTTTTTTCACGACTAGTGCCAAAATTTTGGTATAAGAATTCGGTTAAATATGGAGATATTGGGTGAAGCAAAATGTCTAAGTTTATTAGAACGTGATCGAGGACAGAGTAGATGGCAAGCCTTCTGTTAAGAGTTTCCTTGCTGTCATCCCATATCTCACTTCTTGTCATGGGTATATATCTTTGGCTTAGGATTTCTATTATGAAATTCTCTATATCCCTGGCAGCTTCATTAAACCTGCAGTTCTTATAACCATTGGAGACATTATCGATAAGGCTTTGAAGATTCGAAAGAAGCCAAAATTCTTGAGGTTTTAACAATTTATTATTCAAAGCCCAACTTAGCGTATTGACTGCCGGATCGTAACCATCATAAGAACTATTCTGCTGAAAGTAAACGTGCATATGATATAGAGTGCTTAGCACTTGGTATGGTCTTGAGTTCATTTCTTTAAGGCTGAAGTTAAGGGCGTCTAATGGGTTATTCCTCCAGATTAAGTAAAAGCGAAGGATGTCTGCTGATTCAGATTCCAATACACTTATTGCATCTATAACATTTCCCAAACTCTTGCTCATCTTTCTACCTCTCTCATCTAAGACATGGCCAGTAAAAAGGAAGGCTTTGTAGGGTGCTTTTGCCTTTCCGGTAAAGATTACATTCTCTATCAATAAAGTGTAAGCCCATCCTCTTGTCTGATCTATTCCTTCTGTCAAAAATTCAACTGGCACCAAACTTTCATATTCATCATCAGTAAAGGATGCATAAGGTGCTGCACCACTATTGTGCCAAGTATCCAACACGAATGGTTCACGGTAAGCTTTTCCTCCACACTTTGTGCATTTTAAAGCGATTCTATCCAACCAAGGACGATGCAACTCAAAGTCTTGATCATGAAGATCGATAGCTTTTTCAATTATATCTTTCTTGCTGAAGGCCGGTATCTTTTCGTTGCATTCGCTACATACCCATATTGGCAACGGTGTACCCCATAGTCTTTCTCTTGATATGCACCAAGGAACCTTTTCCTTTATTATCTCTAGAAATCTGTTTTTTGGAGGATCAAAAAAATATTCAACATTTTCAGCAGCTTTAACTGCTAGATCTCCAAGCTTATCTACCCAATAAAAGTACTCTCTTCTTGCTAACCAGACTAATTTGTGATGTGATCGCCAGCACGTCGGATACTCATGCTCTATTGTACTGATCTTTAATAACATCTCTCTTTTTTTTAACAAATCAACGATTTTGGCATCAGCATCACGAACAAAAATCCCTTCGAATATTCCAGCATCTTTTGTAAAGCATGCTTTATCATCTATAGGGTTAAAGATTTTGACATTCCTTCTCATGGCAGCATGAAAATCTTCTTCTCCATTTGCAGGAGAGATGTGAATGAGACCAGATCCTGTATTTATATCGACGAAGTCTTCAGCAATTATTTCATGAACAGAATCCTCTTTATCCAGCAAGGATTGTTGGGGTATCAAATCTTCTAAAGGATGAACATACTTTTTTCCTTCTAATTCGTATCCTTTTACAACCTTCAGGATTTCATAATTTTCTATGCCTAACTCCTTCATTAGAGATAAAATTCTCTTTTCTCCTATTATCCAAGTTTCATCTTTAACCTTAATGTAGGCATAATCAGCATCAGGCTTGACTGCCACCATCTCGTCTGTTACTATTGTAAAGGGCATGGTTGTCCATAGCGTTATGTAAGCGTCTTCATCCCTTAGCTTCATCTTAAAGTAAAGGGAAGGGTCTTCAACTAACTCATAGCCAAGGGCTACTTCGCTCTGACTCAAAGATGTTTGGCAACTCGGGCAATAGGCAACTACACGATAACCTTCTCCCAATAGACCCTTCTTCCAAGCTTTCTCCAAATATTTCCACTCTCTTTCTATGTAATCATCCTTGTATGTCCAGTAGGCTTTGTCATAATCCATAGACATGCCTAAGAGTTCATCAGCTTTGTACCATGATTTGTAATATTTCTTGATGAGGCTCTTACACGCTCTTATTATAGCCTCTTCACCAACAGCTTTTATGTTCTCAGCTTTATTTCCTTTAAGTCCAAGTTCCTTTTCAGCCTGAAGTTCAACTGGTAAACCTTGGGTATCCCATCCTGCTCTAAAGGTCACATTCAGTCCTTTCATTACTAGTTGCCTATACCAAAGGTCTTTGATCACCCTTCCTCTGATATGACCTATATGAGGGTCGCCATTAAGAGTTGGGGGGCCTTCCACATAGCCTATTAGAGGTTTATTTTTTAATCCCTCTAGAATTATCTTTTTTATATTAACCTCTTTCCAATAACTTCTTACTTTATCCTCTATCTTTTTAGGCTCATACACAGGGTATAAAGGCTCTTGAAGGTGCTTTGACGATTCTTTGCTCATCTTTCCCGAACCATTAGGATGATTTTACCCATTAAAGAGAGTTTCTCTTCTATGATTGGAGAATTTTGTAATCACCTAGTACCATATTCACCACAATAATTTTAGCATGAACTAATCTTCTTATAAGGTTTTATTGATCGAATTCTTAAAGCATATTGATAATGCTATGCAAGAATTGGCTATAGTATCTGATATTCACGGCAATCTTGATGCCCTCAACGCTATTATGAAGCATCTTTGCAAGAAGTCTATTTACTGTCTGGGGGATTTGATAGGATATGGTGCAAACCCTAATGAAGTTGTAGAGTGGTTTAGAGAAAATAATGTTAAGTGCGTCATGGGAAATCATGAGTATGCAGTTGTGACAGGAGATGCTTCATGGTTCAATCCAGACGCTCAAAGAGCCGTATTCTGGACTCGCTCAAACTTAAAGCGAGAAAATTTTGACTTTATAAAGAAACTGCCAGAAAAGATAGAGTTAAAAGTAAACACTATTAGGATTCTATTTGTTCATGGCAGCCCTAATGATCCTATATTTGAGTATGTATTGCCAGATACTCATGAGGGTCTATTCGATTATTACTTATCAAACAATAATGTTAATGTGATAGGCTTAGGGCACACTCATATACCATTCTTATACAAATCTGATAAAGGAATCATATTCAACCCTGGAAGCATCGGTCAGCCACGGTCTAGAGATCCTAGAGCATGCTATGCAATATTAACTATTGATAATGGCAATGTAAAAGTTGAGCATAAATTGGTAGAATATGACATAGAATCTGCGGCAAATAAGATCGTAAAGGCTGGCTTACCTAGATTTTTGGCTCAAAGGCTCTACATTGGCATATAAATCCATAAAATCTTAAAATTTGATGATCATCAATGTATACCAAATTGTGACGCTAACACCTTTAAATGTGACAGAATACTTATCACCAATAACT
>JBNAWJ010000124.1:0-4193 GCA_049699795.1 Nitrososphaerales archaeon
TTTGAATTCTTTTCCACAAATCTAGACAAATATATTCATAATTGTATTTAAAAATACCTATTCTAATGTTGACGAAACAAAAAAGACATTCCCTAGTTTCGCTATTGTGCCGTTGAATTCTGAATCATAGGAAGAGCATATGTGGTGAGACAAGCTCTAATATGATGACTAAGTTATTATAGTAAAAACCAATACATAATTCACCAAAAACAGAGGGTTCACATTTGTTGTGATTTAACATAATTGTTTAAAGAAGTTGACCATTCATTACATATTATTCTAATATCATTCTCCCTTGAAATGGGAATACTAGGTAAAATAAAAGGCTGGTTGTTTAGAACATCAAGTTTGCCTATTGCGCCATCTGTAGGTGAGAGTAGCCCGGTCCCTTCTCCCAAGGTAGAAATCGAACATCCATCACCCTCACCAATTGCACCACTAGTAAGTGAAGTTGGTTCTCAAAGAGTAATTGAAGAGAACAAAGAACAAGATTCAAAAGTAGAGAAGCTAATACAGACATTGGAAGTTGCTCATGAAGAACAACTTTGTAACGACACTGCACAGCCCATAGTAAATCAGAATGAAAATACGCCATCTCAAGATATTCCTGTTATGCATGAATTGACTCAAAGCGATCCTATACTACCATTAGTTACTCAGCCTGAGAATATACCCTCTCAGATTATTCCAACTAATCAAAACGATTCTATACAGCCTTTAGCCATTCAGCCCGAAAGCACGCAGTCTGAAAATGTCCAGCTCGTTCAACATGAAGATACACTCTCCCAAAACATTCAACCTGCTCAGCCTGAATCGAAAGCAAAAAGATCACGTAAAACAAGGTCTAACAATTCTACAAGGTCAAGATCGAGGAAGAAATTAAAAGAAAGCGCTAATCCTGGAACTTAACGATCAAACGTACCAACAATAGAATTGGCGTAAGAAAGAAGACTACGTTTAGCATCAACTAGGCTTAATCTTTCTCTTAAAATCAGAAAACAGATCATAAACAGATCTTGACCAATCCTCATAACCTTCTTCGTCGGGATAATTCTCATAAAGCTCCCTAACTTTTCTCATATAGCTAGCAGTTGTTGCTAAGTGCATAAGAACGCTGGGTCTTCTTATTCCTCTTATTATCCTTACAGCTTTCTCTCTTATCGATAAATCCTTGCCATTGCCGAGCCTTGTCAAATCTGCTTCTGTTATCAATTTCTTCTCCATGCCAAACTCCAAATCATCATTACTTAACTCTTGTAGGAAGATTTTAAAGATCTCTAAACCAGCAGCCTTCATTCCATAAGATTTGACGTATTCTTTGTTAACTTTCCACAAAGTCTTTTTAGGGTTTTCTTCGTTCAAGCTCTGTGCAGCGACATTTCCTGCTATTTTCCCTGCTATCATAGATGGCCCTATGCCACCACCGCTTATGGGATTTGCTGTAAAGCCAGAATCTCCAGCAAATATAGCCCCAAAAGCCACTAAAGAGTGGAGAGACCTTCGAGTCGGTACAGCCCCACCGCCTGCATCTATAACTTCTGAATCTTTAAGGATTGGAAGATTTGAGAGATTTTCTTTAAAAAGATTTTTAGGGTCGTTTCCACGGCCTCCTTGAACTCCTATTCCTATATTCACCAAATCTTCGCCTTGAGGAAAAAACCACCAATAGCCCCCCGGCGCGATCCTTGCATCCACGTAAATCTTAGCCAGACCTGAATCATTCACACTATTCCTTAACTTCCTTACCTCTCTATAGCATATATCAAAGTCTGCCCACTCTGGTTCCCTTACAAGACCAGGAAATTCAGGCAATGCTCTTCTTATAGCTCCTGTCCAGCCACTAGCATCTATAACAACTTTGCATGAGAAAGATTGAACTTCTCCAGTCTTATTATTCAAAGCTTTAACTCCTACAACCCTATCTTTTTCTATAATGGGAGATGTTACCTTTGTATTTGGTTTTAATTCTACACCTTTATCTAGAGCTTGATCTAAAAGCCAACGACCAAATTCATATCTATTTAAAGCGTAGCCCTCTCCTTCAACCTTATACACATGTTTGCCTGATGGAGAGCAGACAACTATCGCACTAAACTTACTTCTCACAACGTTATTCGGAGGAGTCTTTAGCTTGACATTCTTAAAATGATGAGCCCCTATAGCATCACCACAGACTTTCTTACCTATTTCCTTGAAGTCTTTGCAATCAAGCATCAAAACTTTCGAACTATGTTCAGCACTGGCTATCCCTGCGAGACATCCAGCAGTGCCGGCACCTACAATTATAATGTCATGTTTTTGCAAATTTTACACCAGATTTAGAGACTTGTCTAAAGCATAATAAACACCAATAGATAATTGTTTTGTAGCATAAAAGCTAGGAATAAAAAATTTGGAAGGGTTTGGGATTAGTCTTCTTCACTACTAGGAGGTGTCGCTTCTTCTGCGCCCTTGCCTGGCTTTCCTCCCGTCTCCTTCATCTTGCCAGCAGCTATGACGTCATCGATTCTAAGTATCATGCAAGCGGCTTCTGTGGCTGACTTTATAATCTGCTCCTTTACAGCCAATGGCTCGAAGATACCCTTTTCGTAGGTATCTATGACTCCTCCGTCAAAGATTCCGATGCCAGCCCAGACCATGCCTTGGCCATGCTTTGACCTTAACTCCACTTGAACATCTATAGGATCGAGCCCTGCGTTCTCAGCAAGTGTGAGTGGTATTACTTCCATGGACTCTGCAAATTTTTGAACAGCTAATTGCTCTCTTCCAGAAAGAGTGTGAGACCATTCCCTTAGTTCATGAGCGATCTGAGCTTCGGGAGCTCCACCGCCTGCTACTATGGCTGGTTTTTGCATAACATCCCTTGTTACGCAGAGGGCATCGTGTACCGATCTCTCTGCCTCATCAACGATCCTCTGAGTTCCACCTCTTATCAATATTGTTACAGCCTTCGGATTCTTGCATCCCTCGATAAAAACCCATTTGTCTTCTTCTATCTTTCTTTCCTCAACTGTCTCGGCAAATCCCAGATCATTGGCTGATAAATCTTCAAGGTTTGTTACGACCCTACCTCCGCTAGCCTTTGCCAGCTTGTCCATATCACTCTGCTTCGCCCTTCTAACAGCCATTATTCCTGCCTTTGCCAGATAGTGCTGAGCTATATCGTCAATACCTTTTTGACAGACGAGAACATTGGCCCCTACTTCAACGATTCTATCCACCATACTCTTTAGCATACGGTTTTCTTCTTCCAAGAATAGCTTTATCTGCTCAGGATTGTTTATGTTAATCTTGGCGTCGAATTCTGTCTTTTCTATTTCAAGAGGGGCATTTATAAGGGCTATTTTCGCATTCTTGATTTTCTTAGGCATTCCTGCATGGACAACCTCTTTATCCAACACTAGACCTTTTATGAGCTGGGTCTCAGCCAAAGATGCACCTGCCTTTTTCTCTACCTTAACATCATCTATGTCAACCTTGTATGCTCCATCTGACTTTTCAGCGACCTGAAGAAGGGCGTCGACTACACGCTCTGCCAAAATTCCGCTTTCTTGAGAAACCATCTTTGTCTCCATGCTAGTCTTAGCTATCTTGATCAACCAATCCTTTTGCTCAGGAGGGATTTTTACTGCTATCTTTTCAAGAATCTTCAAAGCCTGATCAGCAGCTTTTCTGTAGCCATCTACTATAACTGCTGGATGGACATCCTTATTGATAAGCTCCTCCGCTCTTTCTAAAAGAGCTCCTGCAAGGACTACTGCCGAGGTTGTTCCGTCTCCGACTTCATTATCAGTGGTCTTGGCAATTTCAACCATCATCTTTGCAGATGGATGCTGAACATCGATTTCCTTCAATATGGTGGCTCCGTCGTTGGTTATAGTAACATCGCCTAGGGTATCTACGAGCATCTTATCCATGCCCCTTGGTCCTAAGGAAGACCTTACTATCTCTGATATCAGCTTAGCCGCCATTATGTTGTTCCTTTGAGCGTCTCTACCACGAGTTTGCGTGGATCCTTCTTTAAGGATAAGTATCGGCTGCCCACTTGACGTAACTGCCGGAATTGCTGTTGTAGACATCTAGATCACCTATATTATAATTGCCGATTTTTCTTACTTTTATATTTTACTCTAAGATATTCGATACTGTCAAGAATTATGAGTAAGCTCCTTTTACTCTTCTACTATGAGGTG
>JBNAWJ010000125.1:0-4170 GCA_049699795.1 Nitrososphaerales archaeon
GATGGAGGGATAATAACCTTGGAGATTGTGCATATCCCTCCAGATTACTATAAACCGCCTAGTGAAGGGAGAAATATAGTAAAAAACTTCATCATGCCCGAGAGAAAGTGGAAAAAATGCGATTATGCAGTTGGGGTTAAGATACTTGAAATTGAAGCGAAAGATAATGGGATCATAGGAAAAGGCGCTATAGTGGGTTATTTAACTAAAGAGGAGATTGAGAGAATACCATTAAGAAGAAAAGGGGAATATCCATGCACAAAATTTGAGGGAAGATCTTTGCTAATATCTGAATTAAATCCACCAAAAAAGTTGTGGAGTATATTGGGTGAAAAGGCGATTTCTATATAGTATCCAGATAAATCTTTATCTGATAGGGATTATCGTTACTATGTTCAATATATTTGATATCCTCTTGCTTTCAATAATAAAAAAGCAAAGAGTTAAAGGTGCTACCATAATTGTTTTAATGAAGCTAAAGCTTTGAGTCTTTAGAGCCAATAAGCAAGTCTACATGACATTGCTAAGAAGCTAAAGAACAAAAAGAGAGGATATATGCATATAGACGAAGCTTAATGTAAAAGGAAAGACTGTCTACAGTAGATATAAAGAAGCTTAGCGATACATTGTATCAAATATGTAGTTGAACTCATATATTCTTGATGAAATTAATAAGAGTATGTAAGAAGCCTTTTGTGCTTGTCGATAAAGGTCCTTGGGTATTGAAAGACTAGAGTATAAGAATAAAAGGTTCTGTATGAGAAACAGTGTAAAGAGATTCTTCAGGTACTTGAAGGAGAAGACTATAGTATCTAATCATAAAATGAGTGCAAAAGATCATATGAGAGGTCGTATAACCTCAAGATATTCCTAGGGTTGTTTAGTATATAATATCAAATAATAAAGAGGTGAGGCTTATCCGGACGCTATCGATTTCTTTATTTATAAGTTAAAACAAATAATGGGAGAATTGTCAAAAAATAATATTCCAAAAGAATTGATAAATTTTTTATCTCAAGAAAGTAACATTCTTTTAATCAAGGGTAAACCAGGTACTGGAAAGACCGTCTTAAGTCTTGAGTTGTTGAATCACTTTAAAGAAAGTAGAAATGGAGTCTATTTGAGTACAAGAGTAACGCCCGAAAGGTTATTTGCCTCACATTCTTGGTTAAAGGATGCAATTAAGCCTGAGAATGTTTTATTGGTGAATAAAAAGGGCATTACAATAATGGATGCAAAGATTGGAATGCATTCATTACCATTTGAGCGTGTATATGATCTTATCACAAAATTAAACAACCCTTTGATAATAGTAGATAGCTGGGAAGGTATCATTAAAGAGGTAGGATCTGAAGAGGCAGAGAAAATGTTAGAGCTTTTAGAGAATTTGATTAGCAAAAAGAATGCCAATATTGTCCTTGTTAGCGAGAATCCTGACCTATCCTCTCTTGACTATTTGGTGGATGGAGTAGTAACTCTTTCTGATATAGATGTATTTGGTGAGGCAAAAGAAGGAACGATATGGAGCGGGTTGTTAGAAAGACGACCAGCAAGAGAAATTACGATTAACAAGCTTCGAGGCATTGAAAGGAAAAGGAAGAATTACGCTTTTACTCTGTATGAACAGCATTTTAAATACTTTCCACCCCTTAAACCAATATATCTTGAGAAATTTAAGGCAATTCCAGACCCTAGTAAGGACCGAATATCAAGTGGTATCCCAGACCTTGATAAGATTTTGGGTGGTGGTTATAAGTTAAGCACATCAACGATGTTCACTTTGGAACATGGAGTGGGTAATGAACATTTACACCTTTTGATCTTTCCTTTAATGATTAACACTTTATTACTTGGAAGAGGATTGATAATAACCCCATTAGAAGGATTAGGTGTTGAAGAACACATTAATAGTTTCCAGGAAATTGTTGGCGATAAAGTGAATAATGTGATGATTGCTCAGAAGGCAATATACGAGCGCCCTATTCCAGAAAATAGATTCTTTGTTCATTTAAAAAACTTAGATAAAACCCTCGAGTCTTGGTTTGCAGTAAGATCTAAAATTGCGGGAAGAGCAAAACAACCTATTTGTCACATAATGTCTACAGATTTCATCGAGTACTCATTAGGGTATAGTAAGACATTGCTTAACGTTGCAATGAACATCTCATCAATAAAGGAGTGGGGAGATGTGTATATTTCTATAACTAAGAGAGGGCAGAAGGTTGTAGATCAAGTCTCACAAATGTGTGATAGCCATTTTGTTTTAAAGAACATAGACGGAGCAATCTTCATCTATGGGGTTAGACCAGAAACACCGTTATACAATATTTCAGTTACTAATGAAGAGGTAAAATTGATACCACTTGTATAACAGATGCTTATGGGGTTGTCAAGATAAGGCGGATAAAAATAGACAAAAATTCAATAATGAATCCTTGAGATAGAATTTGGTCTATTTTTGTCTAAGCTTAAACTCGTTATTTTGACAATCCCGATGCTTATCAACGCTATTTTTAAATACTAAAAAATTCAGCTTTTATAATGTAAGTGGTGTAACATCATGGAATACGTATATGCAGCTCTACTGCTTCATAAACTGGATAAGAAGGTAGACGAAGAGAACCTAAAGAAGGTAATAAAGGCAGCAGGTGTTGAACCTGATGAAATAAAGGTAAAGGCTTTAGTTTCAGCTCTGGGCGAGATAAATATAGACGAAGCCTTGAAGAGTGCTTTCGTTCCTACAATAGCCCCTGCAGTAGCTCCAACCCCTGCAGCGCCTCCTGAAAAAGAAAAGCCTTTAGAGAAGAAGGAAGAGGAGAAAAAAGAGAAGAAGGAAGAAGAAAGCCTAGAAGGTCTATCCGCCCTCTTCGGCTAATTGTAGCAAATCGAAGCTTTAGAAATTCACTTAGTGTATCGATTAAGTGTATCCTTTATCCTTTAACTTGTCATATAGAATCATGGCTTCGTTGCTACATTTTACAAGAATGTCTGCCATTACATCCTTGCTGGGATAGCCCGCTGCTATTGCTAAAGATCTTGCTTCAGTCTCATATCTGATTATGATCAAAGGTAAAGTTTCCTTTGTAGGATAATTAACTCCCAGGGCTAAAGCCTTGGCATTAAGATAGGCATCTTGTATTGAATGCTCATATTCATCTATGTCGAGCTTCATATCCTTCTCATGGAAGATTAAGCCATCATACCATGCAACTGATACAGATAGCCCTGCCCTCACAGGCTTTATTCCAAGTCTAGAAAGCAAGCTAGCAAGTTTTGGCGAGATTGGATCTCCTTTATTCGCTACAACAGTATCCTTTGATACCCAAATGCTCCCTGAATCTATCCTTGTTGGTATCTTAGCCTCCTTAAATTCGCTTAATACTGGACCAGGGGCCATCCCAGTATTCCCTGCTGGTATGACTACATCCTCAGTTGCTATATCGCCCGGTCTTGCAGGTAAGTTTACCTTGTTCTTCTCAAGTAGCATGTAAAGCTTGAAGGGATCCATGTTTGTAAAAATTAGAGCGCTTTGATCCTTAATTTCTTTGATGAAATCTTCAGCCTTTTCAAGATCGGTCTTTTTAAGGGCTATGGATGCTACTTTGTTCTTAACGACTATTATCTCCATGTCCTTTCTGAATTTCCTCCTCAATTCCATCAATTGAGTTGCCCTAACTTTGTAGAGCTTTGATATGGCTATAGTTTTATGATTTTTTGTAAGGGATAGAATCCTCTGGACTACTCTTTCCTTCTTGACTCTAGGACTTTTCAAAGCGACTTGCAAATTTTACGCCTCTATAGCAGGAACTTTAACGATGGGGCTCATGGTGAGCTTTACCATTATGTTCTTTATATTTTTCGAGCCCAATGGCAGTTTCTTTTCAATGGCACTTATAACTGCTTGTGAATTTTCAGCGATCTTATCATCGCTCATGCCCTCATCGCCTATCTTACATGAGATAGTGAGTTGATTTTTTGTCCTTACCCTTGTTGCTGAGCGGTATCTTGCTATTATATTCTCTATAGGAGCATTAGGGGGAAGAGGAGACGGCATCTTACCCTTAGGGCCAAGGTAAGGCCCAAAAATCTTTCCTATCCTAGGCATCAAAGGTGCTTCAGCAAGAAAGAAGGTGTAATTTTGGGCTATCTTTCTTGCCTCTCTTTTCGAAG
>JBNAWJ010000126.1:0-4155 GCA_049699795.1 Nitrososphaerales archaeon
CCTTCATAGCAGATAAGTAACAGAACCTGACTCATAATTCTTGACAGCATCACTTTCTATAGCCTATACTCAAAACTGAAACAGAACAGAAAAATACTAGTGTTCCAATTAGAACATCGATGGAGAAAGGGGCAGAAGAGAACAAGGATTGGAGAGAAGAGGTTAGCAAGAACTTAGAATACTATCTTGACACGAAAGAAGGACGCAACGAATTGATGGAGATGATAAAGACTGAAGCGGTGCGCTTGCTTCAACAGATAAAAGGCAGGCAAAGAGTAAAAGAGTTCATCTGGCTTTCAAGATTCTGTCTAAACTGTTCATATTTTATGAAAGGGAGAAGGGGCTTTATGAGATGTTTGAAATTAGATGCAAGGATAGTCAAACCGTTTCATGGTAAGCCTCTATGGGCCATCATGTTAACTGCGAATGGAGAAGAATCATTGATAGCGGGTATCGATTGGCATTCCAAATCCCTCGATGTTTCAGACATTCTTGTGGAAGAAGCCATTAATAGAGTTAACAATGGTTTTCCATACCCATGCTTCGAGTATGGCCAATGATCCAGATTCCTCTCTATGTCGGTCTCGATAGTCTCAAACTCGATGGTTTGTGTTTGTAAGGATTGGAGATGTATTCATCATGAACGAAATCTTCGATTCTCCTGCGCGGAGTAACTTCAGGCTCTTCGTCTGGATATCCTATGGATATTATGGCTACCGGCATTAAATCCTCTTTTGCATCAGCAAGCTTCATGATAGGCTCTTCATAGAAAGCACCTGTCCAAACACTTCCTAAGCCTAAAGCTGTGGCTGCAAGTTGAGAGTAAGCTGCCGCTATGGTTGCATCTTGTAAACAGTATAGCCTTATACCTCTTTGCCCATACCTTTTTGCAGACCTTTTAGGGTTAATGAAGAAAACAAGGTTAAGGGGAGCCTGAGCTATGAAATCTTGGTTAAGGGCGGCTTCAGCAAGGGCTAGCTTTCGTTCCTGATCCCTAATGACGACTATTTCATAAGCTTGTAAATTGCCAGCAGATGGTGCCAAGTTAGCAGACTCCAGTATAATATTGATCTTCTCCTCCTCCACATCTTTTTTCTTAAATGCACGAATCGAATGCCTATTCCTTAAAACTTCAAAGAAATCCATATCCACTCATTTTAAAGAAGCAATGACGAGTTAATTAGTATTCTTGATCTATTTTCTCATCCATATTCCAGATTTAATGATTCCTAAAAGTTCTGTTTAGGACAAGATTTTTATTATAATAGAAGTTTGAGTTATGACCAAGATAATAATGAAAACTCCCATAATAGATGTTCATACTCATGCCTTTCCAGATGATTTAGCCCCAAAGGTTATCGAAGCCCTTAGAGCGAAGTATAAGGTGGATAGTGTCTATCCTTGCACTATAGGAAGCTTGTTAGATGTTATGGGAAAGACTCTAGTAGATGTAAGCATAGTCCAGATATACGCAAACTCGCCTAAAAAAGTCCGTCTCCTTAACGATTGGGGCGCAGATGTTGCAAAGAGAGAAAGACCAAGAATTTATTGCTTTGGGACTATACATCCTGACATGGATAAACCTTCAGATGAGCTAGAGAGAATTGCCCAAATGGGTTTAAAGGGCGTGAAGTTTCAGCCTACTGCCCAATGTTTTCGTCCAGATGAACCTAGACTATTCAAGATTTACGAGAAGATGGTAGAGCTGAAATTGCCAGCTTTGTTCCATGCAGGGGATGAACGTAAGCATATCGATCCAATATATGCGCCACCTGAAAGCTTTGTAGAGGTTCTATCCTCATTCCCTGATTTCACCATCATATTAGCTCACCTTGGAGGCTACAGAATGTGGGATCGGATAGACGCTCTCCTAGACTTTAAGAATGTTTACTTTGATACTTCTGCGACTAACAGCGAATTAGATGAATCTAAACTAAAAGGGATGATTGAATTGCTAGGTATTAATCGGGTAATGTATGGAAGTGATTTCCCATGGTTTGATTGGGATCAAGAGTTAAAAGCGATCAAGAAAGTTCCCATCCCAGAAGAGGGAAAAAAGAAAATTCTAGGAGGAAATGCCTCTAGAATTTTAGGGATTCCGGATGTTCTATAGTTAAAGCGTCTTAAGTTATTCAAAGTCTTTTTGTGTTAAGACCTCAATGCTGTTCTCTTTCAAAATCTTCTCTGTTCTTTCTACATCGTTTATACGGAGAATTAAGGCTAGATTTCCGTTTATTGGTATTGCAGATGTATAAGCATAATCGATATTCACTTTTTTACTCCCCAAGAGATTTGCAATCTTAGATACGCTAACTTGCTCTGTTATTGGGACTACAACCACTTGTATGATACTCTCAGCGAAACCCTCCAGTGCTTTTCTAGCTAGTTCAGGTTTATTCACTATGAGCCTAATGATGCCAAAGTCTCCAGCGTCAGCTATGCAAAAAGCAAGTATCTTAACCTTGACATGCTCTAGTCGAGTGGCAATTTCAGCAAACCTTCCAGGCTTATTTTCAACGAATACACTAATTTGCGTAACTGGCATTAGGTTAACCTCCTTAAGTCCAATACCCTTTTTGCCTTCCCCTCGCTTCTAGGCAAAGAACCAGGTTCAACTAGATCAACCTCAACGTGCAGATTCAAAACAGAGTAAATTTCACTTTCTACCTTTTTCTTGAGTTCGACCATATCCCAAGGCTTGTCTGAAACTGCGCTAGACTTGACTTCTACCTTCACCTTTAAGTCGTCCAAAGGACCTGATTTTGTTAGAATGATCTGATACTGATCACCCAGCTCTTCCATCCTCTCCAAAACATACTCTATCTGACTGGGGAAGACGTTAACGCCCCTTATCTTCAGCATATCATCGTCCCGACCTTTTATTCGCGAAATTCTAGGATGAGTCCTCCCACAAGCACAAGGTTCTATGTCTAGGCATGAGACGTCTCTAGTCCTATATCGAAGTAACGGCATTGCCTCCTTGTCAATAGTCGTAAATACAAGCTCACCTTCCTCTCCAGGTCCTAAAACTTCTCCAGTCTTTGGATCTATGACCTCTGGTATGAAATGATCTGCCCAAACGTGCAGACCATTCTTTAAAGGGCATTCGGCAGCAACGCCAGGACCACAAAGCTCACTTAAGCCATATATGTCATAGGGCTCAGGGCACAGCTGATTAATCAATCTTTTTCTGACTGATTCGGACCAAGGTTCAGCACCAAAGACCCCAACACGTAAGCTCAGATCTTCTTTGGGGTTTAATCCCTCTTGAATCGCAGCCTCAGCTAAGTATAAGGCGTAGGACGGTGTGCAAGCAAGCACCGTTACATGCATATCCTTCATTAGCTTTATCTGCCTTTTCGTGTTTCCAGCACTCGATGGAACTATGGCAGCGCCCAATCTTTCAGCGCCATAGTGAATTCCTAAGCCCCCTGTGAAAAGACCATAGCCATAAGCAATCTGAATTATGTCTCCTCTCTTAACTCCCATCATAGTCAAGCATCTGGCATTCAATTCGCTCCATTTATCGACATCAGATTCTGTGTACGCTACAACTGTTGGGTCGCCAGTTGTACCAGATGATACATGAAACCTCACAACTTTCTCAATCCCCACGTTGAGAAGACCGATAGGATAATTGATCCTCAGATCGTCCTTTGTGGTGAAAGGTATCTTTGCAATATCTTCTAACTTGTTAATATCAGAGGGCTTAACTTGAGCCTGTCGAAGCTTTCTCCCAAAATATGGATTCTTTTCATAAAGAACTTGCAAAGTTGCTTTCAATTTCTTCAATTGCAACTCTTCCAATTCTTTCCTACCGATTCTTTCAATTTCGCTATAATATAACGCGCGGCTCTCCATTGGGACGCGCCCCTTTAACTCAGAATTGTCTGTCTTATAATTCTTATTATTAGAGTATTCGATACTGTCAAGTTAAGCGCTAACTTCCTAAGGAACACAAGAGAAGAGGACAGAGCCAGAAGAGCCGCAGCCATAGCAATCAGCCACCTCACAAACATCGAGGAACAGCCATGTACCATCAGCTTAATATGAGCGACAAATCTAATTGACTATATGAGTGATTAAAGAAGACGATCATGGGGGTTGTCAAGATAAGCCCAGCTTTATCTCTAGGTTGTATAGTCCTATAAACAC
>JBNAWJ010000127.1:0-4137 GCA_049699795.1 Nitrososphaerales archaeon
ATGGATTGGAGCCAATTATCATCTTGGGCTTTATATCAAAGATCTTTTGTATTTGTTCTTCGAAGTCTATCGATCCTGTCGAAACAACTTCCCCTCCTGCCAACCTTGCAGCCTCTTCAACTAAGTAGTTACAGCCCCATTGAGCCTCGAAAGGGAAAACGATTTGAACTATATCGTTATCGCTTATTCCCAGCATCTTAAAAGCTGCAGAGATGGAGTCTATTATATTTAAGAGCTCATCCTTTGTGAAGAAAATCCTTCTGAACTTTCCATTAGCTTCTTCTATTGTAAATCCTCTTAGAATACCGTCTTGTGTTATGCACAAAAAGAGGTATGGATTATCTAAAACATCTTTGGCTGTTGTAAAGGGAATTCTGCTAAAATCTTCAAAAGAATTTATTTCTTCAGGCTTTATTCTATTCTTTTCGAAAAGTCTCCTGTAGAAAATACTTCTATCATAAACATATCGAACCATCTCCTTGAGCTTGTTTAACTTGTATTTTTCAAGGTCACTCTTAGTGATTTCATCTGAATCTTTCTTGTTGGAGAGCCCTTGGAAAGCCTTGTCTGAATTGATTTTCTCTCTGATGCGCTGGTGTACCCATTCTTCGAACGGGTTCAAAGAAGGCATGTCAAACCAAGAATAAAGGCATTATTTATTTTAACCTTTACCACATAGCCATACTAATATCCAAAGATTAAAATACAAGAATAGACATTAGTCCAAGTAAGTGTCCCCATTTGAAGTGGGAAGAAGTCTCTGACTCTATTAGAAAATACACATGTTTGTCAACAAATCCAGTTGCCATAACGCTATTTAAGAGAAGAGAGGACATACATAATCTCACAACTCTCAAATACGTTGGGAGAAGGACCAATATTTGCCAGATGATACCTATAGTAAGATATAGCAAGGATGCTAGTGCCATCTATACCTTTAGAGAGAACATAGCCTGTGTTTGGGGGGCAGCGTGCCTCGGATTAATAAAGACTCCTGAAAGGTTTCTTGACGGGTCTATTTACATGGATTTTGTAAAAGATAAAGAAGCTGCATTGAAACTGCAACAATCCGTTGCCACGCTCGGGAAAGAAGGGAAAAAGTACGAAGCTATTATGTGTGCACCCCTTAATGCAACATCTGTTGAACCTCAGGCAATAGTAGCATATGTATCTCCAGCTCAAGCACTTAGGCTGATAATAGCCTCTGCTTATCACACTGGGGAGAGTGTAGAAGCCAGTACCGTTGGTCAGGCATCTGTCTGCTCTAGCATTGCCAAGGCTATTCTTAAAAATAAACCCAATCTGGAGATACCTTGTATAGGAGATAGAGTCTTTGGGTATGTCCAAGACAATGAGATGATCTTCTCCTTTCCTGCAGAATTTGCAGAGCAATTGGTCGAAGGGTTGAAGGCAACCGAGCGTTCAGCACACTACCCCTATTATCCATACTTAGAGAAGCTCATAGTAATGCCAAATATACGTTATGAGACGAGCCAAGAAGACCTCGACCTTTAGAGAGCCAAGAAACAACAAAGTTTAATAAGATAGATGCAAAAATATTTTTGCACTTGGAAAGAAAGTTAGAGTATATGTTTCGAAGGCTTTTGGAAAGGTTGGGAGAGAAAGCCTTCACTATGATACTCGAAAGGATTTACAATCTCATCATAATCGAAAGGGAACCAGCGTTGAACATTGTACAAAAGTTGGACTCCAAGCCTGGCAGAAAAAGCAAAATTCAAAAATATCTTGAATTAAAAGGGACTACTTTGGCTTCGAGTGTTCTTGAAGATGACTTTCGAAACGGCTTGATAAGCAGAAGAACATACTTTTATGCAAAGAAAAGGCTAAAACAACTGATCTAGCAATAACAGTGTTAATTCAAAAGTCTTATATAAAGGAATCCATATCAACTTATCGAAAGAATATGAGCTATCAACCAACCGTTCCTCTCGACAAACTACCTTCACACTTCATATCACATGACACTGAGTCTCATAAGAAATGGCACACAGGTTCTGTGACACGCTTTGCTTCTCCTTTCGTAGATGTATTCAAGGATAGGATAGACTTTGATCCAATAGTCATGGCACATGCAACCACCTTACTAGGCTTTACTAATAGAGACTTCTACGAATCTCCTGAGATTGCTGTCCATTGTGTAGCATACTTCAATGAACTATTCGACCTTCTACCAGTAGCCCACTTCTTCTACTCCAACGTATTCTTGGAGAAGTATGGGGTCAAGCTACAAGTGACCAATACACTTCCATGGATAGTAGTGGGAGATAGGGTTGTAAAGAACCCTGAAGATGCTGATAAAATACAAAAGTTTGAGAAGGAAGATTTGAAACCAGAAAAATGCAAGACTACTGAATTACATTGGAGAGCTTTTGACTATGAAAAGGCCAACATACCTGACATGATGCTACCTATGCATAATGTCTTCTGTCTATTCTCGATGGCAGCAGAATTAGTAGGACCTGAGAAGTTCATCATATGGACTAGAAAAGAGCCTAAGGCTTGCCATAAGATTCTTGATGCTCTTGCCTATACAAGTGCAAGTGGGGCATCTCTTACAGCAGATAAGTATGGATTCAACATGATGGTAATAGGCAGCGTCTTAGCCAACTCTACTGTGCTCCCACCAAAATATGTAAAGGAGTTCTCCTTCGATCACCAGAGAGATTTCGTAAGAAGAGCACTTGCAGGCGGCGGTGGTCCTCAGCTATGGTACCATCTCTGTGGAGATCATTCAAGAGATTATCCAATGTGGAGAGATGTAATTACAACGCCTTTCACAGTCATACATATAGGATATTATGGAGATGATGTATTCCCAGGAGATCTACTAAAGAAGGAATTTGGTAATAGGATGACTCTACTCACTACAGTAGATGGAAAGAGGATGATAGAACCGAATTTCTCTTTCATATATGAACAAAGCAAAAGTCAACTTCTCAAAGCAAGAGACTCGCCTAGAGGATGCATACTAGGAACTACTTGCGAGACCCCATTGATCACCAACCCAGGTTGCACTCTAGCAGCGGTAAAGGCGTGTAAAGATTATGGGACGTATGGGACATGGTGAGAAAAAATGGTAATGATAGATGTTTTAGTTCCAAAAGAAGTTGAAGATGCCCTAGCCCAAAAGGGCATCTCCGCTGATATGTGCAAGAGGTTAGTCTATGATGCAGAAGACAAGAAGACAAAGCTCGTCAACAAAGTTACTGGCGAGAACCTCACGAAGAAGATCATGGACAATATAACTTTGTATGTTATTTACGCTTCAGCTGCTCCAGGAACACAGCCAGTCACAGCGTATGTGATAAAGAAGGTCTACAGCCATAAGATGCGCATGAAGAACCTAGTCTATACAATGCCAGAGGAGGTAAAGGACTGGTGGTGTGCAAAGGATAACTGTCCAACCGTTCGTGGACAGTACGATCTGGAGTACATGGGCATCGTTAGAATGGCTCCAACTCTTACATGTCCTAAGTGCCAAGACAGTTATATTGAAGAGGATATAGCAGCAAAGCCCGTCGCTGTAGCTGAAACGCTCTTCGAAAAGAAGAGAGCGTAAGGCGCTCCCCCTTTATTTTTTTAGATAGCTTTAAATATATTTATCATAAATAATGATCAGTTATGAAAACTTTTCAACTAGGAAAGCGATATGAAGAAACAAGAAAAGACTTTGATGTTCATAGATCCTTTTATGAGACCCCTACTTGCATGAGTCAGATCGATCCTACTGGCATGGTTTGGAGGACTGCAAGGCTTGTAAAGTGCCCTGAATGCAATGCTGAGTTCAGTCTATTATGGGCTAGAGCCATAAGCTGCCAAGGTTGCCCAGATAGTGTCCGAGGCTGTGAGCTTGCTAGGTGCCCAAGATGTGATACGGAATGGGATCTCAGAACCTTGCGTATCGTCTATTCAAAATTTGAAAAAAGGCGAGTAGCCAGAAGGGCTAACACTGTGCTCTTAGAGTATTACAAGGATGTTGGTGAAAGTCCCTTCAGGTAAGAAAACTTTTCTGTCACACTATGTAAGATAAATTCACTTTTGTTCTCTAAAAAGTATTTAAGATTGCTTTGTGGTTTAATTCTTTATTGTTTGAGCGTCTCCTCTTTTTTAGGTCTT
>JBNAWJ010000128.1:0-4121 GCA_049699795.1 Nitrososphaerales archaeon
AGCACCTCATAGTAGAAGAGTAAAAGGAGCTTACTCATAATTCTTGACAGTATCGCAAATTTAATTAATAGCCCTTTAAGATGAAAATCAGGGCCAGTAGTCTAGCATGGTTAGGATGTCGCTCTTACGCAGCGAAGGTCGCAGGTTCGAGTCCTGCCTGGCCCACTGAAATTTTTAAGTGAATACCATAACTCTTAAATATAGTTCTTACCTTCTTAACTGGGGCAATGTTTGAAGCTAAAATATCTTGATCTTCTTCAAGATGAAGATGTAAAGAGATGGTTTGATAACTTAGCGGCTAAATCCATAGTTACAGCTACCGTCTATCTTAGAACGTTAGGGCTTTATTGTGAAATGAATAACACTAGACCAAAGGATATACTTAAGATCGCTAGAACAAAGACTTTTAGGGATGGTTTTACTGATTTTGTTCGAAAGCTTGAGAAGCAGGGTAAAGCAGGATCTTACCTAGTCAGATTTAAGAAGGTTCTTCACTCATGGTTGTCTTTCAACAGCTTAAACGTTAAACTTAAGGTAAACATAGCTGGCGAGTACGATACGCCTACGATAGCTAACGAAAAAGTGCCTAGCAAAGAAGAGCTTGAGAAGATTATCAGGAAAGCAACGCCAAGGGCTAGAGTTTCTGTAGCTTTGATGGCATTCTCAGGGTTAAGACCTGAAAGTTTGGGAAACTACACTGGTACAGATGGAATAAGGCTTGGGGATTTTACTGAAGCTGAGATAAGCGAGGATGGCGTTGACTTTTCTAAAATTCCAGCCATGCTTATAGTAAGAAAAAGCTTGAGCAAGGCTAGGCATCAATACTTCACCTTTGTACCTGAGCAAGGAATTACTTACATCAAAGAGTATTTGGAAGAAAGGATTAAGCTCGGAGAAAGGCTTACTAAGGATTCACCACTTCTAGGCTTTGATCCTCGAGGAATTAAGAAGAACGATTTTTTGAGGACGACTTTAGTAACTAGGGACATTAAAGAAGCGATTTTGAAGGCAGGTTTTGATTGGAGGCCGTATGTGCTCAGAGCATACTTTGATACAAACATGATTATAGCTGAATCTAAAGGAAAGATTTCACATCCTTATTTGCAGTTCATGATGGGGCATAAAGGAGATATAGAAGCAAGATACTCAACGAATAAAGGAGTTTTGCCTCCAGATATGATTGAGGATATGAGAAAGTGCTACAAGGAGTGTGAGCCTTTCTTAAGCACGATAGTCCAGCCTTTGGAGCAGTCGAGTGTTATCAAAGAAGCTAAGGTTGAAGCGTTGAAGAGCATAGCTAAGAGCCTTCTTGGAATAGATTTGCTTGAAGTTAAGGTTGCTAAAGAGAAAGAGCTTGGAAGAGAGTTGAGCAAGGACGAGGAGCTTGAACTTTTTGAGAGTGAGCTTAAAAAGCTTAGAGAGGGTAAGCATAACCCTCAGAGAATAATTAGAGAAGAGGAGCTTGAGAGATATTTATCTGATGGTTGGCACTTTGTTTCTGTACTACCTTCGCAGAGGATATTGATTAAAAAGAGTTGAGAGGAAAAATTTAAGCCACAAAGCACAATAATCATTAAGTTATGCTCTTTCGAAGATAATAAATCTAGATTAAAGCCTAAATTCTCAAGCCTTTCAAGATTCTTTCTATATGATCTATCCCTCTCTGTCTCTGGAACGTTTATTCTTATCATACCAGCCTTTTCAAAGAATGGATTATACTTTGCCATAATAGCAATAGTCTCTACACAAGGAACATTCACTAAAGGAAGGGTCTCTTTGACCAATTTAACACCTAAGCCAATGCTCCTATACTTTGGCAAGACTATTACCATCCATATCCTAAGAATGTCTCTGTTTATCATCGCCATCTTATCTTTAGTGATTTTACCACTGTATTGAGGAAGAGCACAGTTTCTAGCCTTAAGATGAAAGTAAAGATAGCCGTAGACTATTATCCCTACTAATTCATCCTTGATCTTTGCAACATAAATCTTCTTTGTGAAGGCTAGTGATGAACTTCTATAATGAAAATGCTCAAGTTTTTTGTAATCCTTTACGCTGCCCTCTTCTATCAGAATGTCTTTTAGAATGCTGCAACCCCTTGGCTCATACTTGTAATAATTAACTTGAACATTATATCCAAACCTCTTCTCAATATGATTGGGGTTTAGATCATAAAGCAGATCATCATGAGTCGTAGCCACTAATACTGTTTTGCCTTGCTTTCTTACTACCTTTTGAACACAATAAGAGACTACCTTTGCTGTTATTCTATCCAAAGTGCTACAAAACTCATCCATAACCCAAGTGTTCTTTTTTGAATCGAGCATCTTTGCAATTTTATAGCGATATTTTTGACCATTGCTCAATTCTTTATAATGCCTTAAGAAAAGAAATGCCTCATTTAATCCAGCCATGCTCAATATGTTTAAAGCATCCTTTGTGTCTTTGCCAACTCCCTCAACAAGAATCTCATTATTATCCCTAAAGGGATAGGATGTTATGTCATGAATTTCCTCATCAGTGATTTCATTGCTTATTATTAGATGAGGTTCATGGTAGCGATGATCTTTTGCTATGCTTACGAACCTTCCTACAGATTTCTTATAAGTTGCAAAAGTCTTGTTGGTGAAATTTCTAACGTTTTGAGTAATACAGGCATCTATCCACAATACTTCTATAAGGCATCCTTTTTTCAATTCTGATAGTTTATCTTGAACTGAGTCTCTCATTTATCATAAACCTCCAAGATTTTTGATAATTTCTTGGCTTGCTTCTCAGGAATTTCTAATTCAGACAGTAGTTCATCCAAGCTTTTGGATGGGGATTCTATTCCTATCTCTTTGAGAATTTTTAACAGAGTGCTATAAAGTGAGGCAAGGATTCTTGCATATTTGATTAACTTCTTCTCGCTTTTCGTTCTTTTTATGATTCTGTTCATCTTGTCAATATGCTCGGATACCTCACGAATAATGTCTATGGCATTCTTTTCGATTTTATCTTGGCTCAATTCTTTATTATTAGAAAAATGATTTAATTTAAAGAGTGTCTGCAGTGAGGCAGTGCGTTAATGCTGCTATGCAGCGTTGGAATGAACATGAAGAGTTCTGTATTAATGTGAGAGGGTACACTTAAAATAATGCTTATATATGCACTTATGTATATGCACACATATGACAAAAGTTGTATCACTTTCAAATAAGGCCTATAAAATGCTTAAAGAAAGGAAGGAAGAGGGAGAATCCTTTTCAGAGGTAATCATGAAATTGATAGAAAGGAAGAAAAGAGTATCGTTGACCACGTTCGCAGGCAAATGGAGTGAAGAAGATATCGATAAAGTCTTTGATACGATCAAGAAAGAGAGGATGGTATCAGCTACAAGAGAGATCGCGGTATAAATTGGCCTGCCTAGATACCGATATTCTTGTGTCCCTTATCAAGGGCGATCCAAAGGCAGTGTCTTTTATCAATACTTTAGAAAGGAAGGGCGAGGAGCTTAGATCGACAATCATAACTGCTTATGAACTATTAAAAGGTGCTGCGATTTCGGTAAAATCAGATGCAAATGTCAGACTAGTAAAGGACCTTCTCTCAAACATCGCCATATTAGAACTAGATTCGCCATCCGTGGAATTGGCATCTATGATCTATCAAAAGCTAAGGAGAAAAGGGGAGATGATAGGAGAATTTGACATTTTAATAGCGGCAATATCCATCAAGAGAGGAGAGGAATTGATATCCAACGACAAGGATTTCTTTAAGATAGAAGACCTTAAGGTTCGACTCTGGCGATAATATTTCAATCTTCGTTTTGTAGAAAGCAAAATAGGCTTATTGATACTAATATGAAGAAGAATATCAAACCTATGCTAGTTATCATTATGTAAGATTGTGGATACAAAAGCTTGTATAGACCATAAGCTATACCAATAAAAATCATTGTAATTATTATGGATAAACCTAAAGCCTTCAACATAATCTTTGTTTTTTCCTCATGAACTAAAACTCCTAGAATGCCTATGAATAGACCGATAAAGAAGATTATCCCTCCCAAATATTCCCACTCGATACTGTCAAGAATTATGAGTAAGCTCCTTTTACTCTTCTACTATGAGGTGCTT
>JBNAWJ010000129.1:0-4071 GCA_049699795.1 Nitrososphaerales archaeon
CGTTCGTTCATTTTGCCTGCATAGTCATCTACCTAAGAATTTTGCAATGAGTTCTTAAAGGTTAAAGGCTCAATAGAAGCAGTTAGGAAATCAAAATTCAAAAAGAATTTACCATTTAGCCAAATACGTTTCAAAAATCTTTTTTTATGTTTTACTCTCATTCGAAAAATGAGAAGTATGGAGTCAAAATATGAAAAAGTTGTCGGATACATCCTTCTTATAGTTGGGGTTGTGATGATACTTATCTCTGTTTACTTTATGTTTAACGTCTTTACTGGTACTACAACTCCACCAAGATTGTTTAACTTCCCTGACATCTATATCACTGTTTCTGGTGAGCCCACGCTGATTTTACATGGTGAAGAAATGAATAAAATTTTTGCCATGATTTTCTGGTATCTGCTCATGTTCTTTATCATGATGGCTGGAGGAAAGATCGCATCATTAGGAATAAACCTGATAAGAGAAATAAGGGTTGAGATTAAGAAGTAAAATTATCGATTTTCACTCTTCTTATCTTCTGTTTGAGTAGATATAACGAAAGCTTGAGTATTTATATATGATACTATTACGACGAAAAGGAAAGCCAATGAGTCCATAGTATAGCCTATAAACGAAATAACTGTGAATGTTGTCAAGCCCAGTCTCAAAAGACTACTAGCAGCATAGAATTGGTAAGAGCATATTATGAGGCTATATAGCCCAGATGCTATGACTAAAGCTCTGATGTATCTTACTGCAAATTTTGTTAACAAAAAGCTCCAATGTTGTTTTTTAAATCTACCAGATACTTGCTTAACTATGGAAAGAAATAATAAACGTTCAAAGTATAGACATAACCATTAGGGGTTAATTTGACTAAGTATAATTAACTTGCATGGCCTTTTCAACATCGTAGCCCTTTTTTATAGCGAATCTTTTTAGAAGGTGCAATGCAGTTCTTCCAGTTAGCTCAAATATTAATCTCAAGACAGGATCTTTAATAATTGACTTAGGTAAACGGCCAATTTCATAAACAGTATGCCTCCATGATCGATAAAGCAGACAGATCTTAGCCTCATCTAACATATTGTTAACATAATAGAAAGCTTCATCCTTTAATACTCCAGTTGGAACAAAGCTTAGGGGCACTGCTATAAAGTGGGCTTTTTCACCCATTATCCTTGGAATTTCCCTCTCAAGAAGGTCGAGAAGTCTGACTGTATCCCAAATATCATCGCTTGTCTCTTCTGGGAAACCCATTATGAGTGTATAAGCAGGGAACCAATAATTCTCATTAAAGACCTTCGTTGCTTCAAAAACGACGTCACCCCACTCTTCAGGCTGAAAGGGAAGAGCTTTGCGAGGCATATATTTGGCTATGAGCTTAGATGAGCCAGTCTCCATGCCCGGTTGTATACCTACAAATCTCTCAGGACCAGATTTTAAAACAACTGATAATTGCTTTATTAGTAGAGGATCTGCAACTACTGGAGCTATTGAGCCATGAGTAGGGTTACTTTGATGCACTCCATGCTCTGCCATAATTTTTGTGAAGAGCTCCAAAATGGCATCGCTATTAGGCATAAAATTCTTGTGGTCTTCTAATTCATAGAGGAAGATGTCATCACTCTGAACCCAAACATTATCATTCCCTCCTCTTATGTTGACTCGGACTTCATTGAGAATTTTCTCTAGAGGTATATAACGTGCTCTCTTTAAATTAGGTTCACAAAATTCGCAGTTTCTGCCACAACCTCTCATTACCTCAACTATGCCATGTATACTAGGGTTAATTATGGTCGGGATATCGTCAACACTAGGGAAGTCATGAATATGAATAATACTTGGAGAAGAATCGTCTAAAATCTTTTGAAATATATTACAAGCAACTCTGTCAAGTTCTCCATGAATAACATTATCTATGTTAAGTTCTTTAATAACATCTTCGTTATACTCGAATTGCCATGCTCCGGAGCCACCTATAACAAGCTTGAACTTGAAGCCTTTAATACTTCTAATATCATCGATTCTCTTGACAAGATTTATGAAGAGCTTCTTAGAGTATGCTGTCCATCTCCCTCCTAGAGTGAACATCATGCTTGCAGGACCAAGCCCAAAAGGATCCATCGTGCTGATCCCTACAATCTCTGTATCAGAATTGATGAAATGCTGAATGTAGTCTGGATGAGCTACAACTATATCTTCTGGTTTGTATCCTATTTTAAGAGCTGCCTCTAATTTCCTTAATCCATAAGGTGCACGTAAGGCAACGCCGTTAATACTTGGGATTGAGGGGGAAAGAAAGTAGAAGGCAGGAGGAGGAATAATTTCAGCTGGTGCACAACTTAAAAAGTCGCCCAAGGACAATTGGCGATACTCGCTCATTAGGCTTCGATCTGAAGTAAGCACTATCTTAACAATAAAAAATTCCCCCTAGGCAAATTTTTTATTTAATCTTACTGGGGGTTTTCTCCATCGCTTAACTATCCTTAGAATTTGCGATTTGATCCTTATAGCTACTCTCCTAATCCTTTCCATAATCGACACTCCGATAATGGATAAAAAGATAAGCATATAAGCTTTTTTCTAGTAATAATATGCGGGCAATTTGGAGGAATTAGTTAAGGAAATAAACAGGTCCTTGAATAAGACTCTCATACTGAATCTTATCAGTAAAATCTCAATGCATGGAGCAGAGATAGCTAATAAGCTGAGACAGGAGTATAGAGTAAGAATACCTCCAGGCACACTTTACCCTATTCTGAAGGAACTTGAACTCCGAGGTTTTATCAAAGGTAGTTGGGAAGCTCAACCAAAGGGCGGTCAGCAGAAGCGATACATAATAACTCCTTTAGGGCTAAAAGCCCTTCACGATGTGATGCTCTTCCTTCGAGATATAGTCAAAAAAACTAGTATAGCCAATCTTCATGATATGAAGGACTCAATAGAAAAAGCGATTAGGAATCGAAAGGAAACTTCCAGTTAGTTACATTTTCTTAAAATTATCTTTCATCTCCCTCATTATGGTATCTGCTCATGTTCTTTATCATGATGGCTGGAGGAAAGATTGCATCTCTAGGAATTAACTTGATAAGAGAGATAAGGGTTGAAGTAAAGAAGTAAGACTGTCTATTTTGGCTCCTTATCTTCCTTTTGGCTAGTAGATGGGATGAAAGCCTTGGCATTCACATACGATGCTATTACAACAAAAAGAAAGGCCAGTAAGCCTAGACCATAACCTATCAATGAGGCTAAAGCGAAGGCTGTCAAGCCCAATCCCAAAAGGCTGCTAGCAGCATAGAATTGGTAAGAGCATATTATGAAGCTATATAAGCCTGAGGCTATCACCAAAGCTCTAACGTATTTTCTACCAAATTTCATTAGTAATAAAGCTCCGGTGATGAGATTAGCTATGCCAGGCTCTATAAGCAGCATTGTTCCTTCATGGAAGACTGCAAAAGATACCCATATGATACCAGTTATCAAAAAGAACAAACCAAGACCTATGATCAACTTGTTAGACTCTATCTTCAAATTGATTACCCTTAACTTTTTTAATTAATATATCTTACCATTGTTAGATAATCAGTTGGATGTTGGTAGAGAGCTTTGAGCGAATATGAAAATACATTGAAAAGGCTTTTAGAGCATAGCCCTAGCATTCCTCCTTCCCTTCTTGTTTCAGCCGTTTATGATGGTGATGCCAAAGTTGCTGTATTAAAGTTCTATGATTCTGACGCTCAAAAGGTTCGTCTTTGGTATGATGATACAGGGCATAAGCCATACTGCTATTCAAAATTGCCAATAGAACAACTTAAGGACCTTAAGGGCAGATCAGATGTCATCGATCTAATACAAGAAGAGAAGAAAGATCTGCTGAGGGATAGCAAAGTGATTTTGACGAAGATAGTTGTTACAGATCCCCTTGCCATAGGAGGAACATCATCAGAAAAGAGCATAAGAAATGTGATAGAGGCATGGGAGGCTGACATAAAGTACTATGAAAATTATCTTTATGACAAAGGTCTGATAATAGGGTCTTTTTATGAGGTCAAGAATTCGAGGATATTTCCCCTTGAGTACAAACTG
>JBNAWJ010000130.1:0-4045 GCA_049699795.1 Nitrososphaerales archaeon
CTATAAACTACCCCAGAATCTCCTTTATATCAGCCTCTGGATCACCAACGGGCTTCAGGTTGTAATTTGAAGCTATGAACTCAGTTACATTCTTACTCAGGAAAGCAGGCATAGATGGACCCAACCTTATATTCTTTATATTCAGGTATAGAAGTGTGAGGAATATTGCTACTGCCTTTTGCTCATACCAGGAAACGATGAGAGAAAGTGGCAGTTCATTCACACCAACTCCAAAGGCCTTGCTAAGGGCCAGAGCAATCTGAATAGCTGAATAGGCATCGTTGCACTGACCACAATCAAGGTATCTCGGAATTCCATCAATGCTACCAAGCTCCTTATCAAAAAATCTGAACTTACCACAACCCAAGGTCAAAACCACCGTATCCTTTGGCAACAATTCGACGAATTTTGTGTAATAGTTTCTACCAGGTTTGGCTCCATCACAACCACCTACAAGGAAGAAATGTCTTATCTTACCTGATTTGACGAGTTCTATAACCTTATCAGCAACCGATAGTACCGCATTGTGAGCAAAACCAGTTAAAACTTCTTTTCCAGGGATATCCTCTTTATAACCTTCCATAGAAAGAGCCATTTCAACAACAGGAGTAAAATCTTCACCTCTTATATGCTTCACTCCAGGATAACCTACAGGACCACAGGTAAAAACTCTATCCTTATACTCAGGTTTTGGTGGCATAAGACAATTTGTAGTAAATAACATAGGTCCAGGGAAATTGGGGAATTCTCTCTGCTGATTCTGCCATGCTGTACCGAAATGACCGTATAGATGCTTAAACCTCTTCAATTCCGGATATCCATGAGCCGGTAGCATCTCTCCATGAGTATAGATGTATACTCCCTTACCTTCAGTCTGCTTTAAAAGTTCGTATAGATCCTTAAGGTCGTGCCCAGAAACAAGTATAGCCTTACCCTTCTTAGCACTAAGTGGAACCACAGTAGGAACAGGGTTGCCAAAAGTACCTGTATTAGCCTTATCCAGAGCCTCCATAGTAAGGAGATTAAGTCTTCCAGTTTCTAGAGCTCTTTGCACCCATACATTAAGGGACGAGCTCTTATCCTCAAAAATGGCAACAAGTAATTCTTTCAATCCCCTTGCAACTTCATCATTCCTGACACCGAGTTTTGCAGCATGATAGAAATAGGCGGAAATTCCTTTCAAACTGTATAGTATAGTAAACTTAAGGGAAGCAATATCCTCACCCTCATCCTTGAACATCTCGGGTCTTAACTCAAGTTCCTCAGCTTGCTTTAATAAAGCCTCTTTTGTAGAAGGTGGCGTGACATTAACGGTAGGAGAATTATCACTGTAACCATATTCTTTCTTAAGAGATTCCCTGATGTTATAAGCCCTCTCAATATACTCAACAAACCTATCAGAATCAAAGTTCACATTGGTAAGAGTGGAAAATAGAGCTTCCATTATGAAATCATCGACTTCGGAATTGTACTTGCCCTGTCTCTCTCCAAAAAGAGAAACCTTGGAAATACCAGCACAATAGTAAATCAACAAATCCTGCAGAACATCAGTCTCTGGAGTCTTTCCACATACCCCAATAGCCTCACAGGCATAACCCCTTGCAGTCTGCTCACACTGATTGCAAAACATGTTGCACCTCCTTCTAAGCTAACTTTTGCTAACTTTGAAAATTATACCTAGAAAATAAGCATTCATTGACTCAAATCAATTTAGAAAAATTGATCTAGATCAATGAATTTTTATCAAGTAACCCTTTTTAATAAAATAAAATATAGTGGAGGTGTATATGAAAAAGAATCTATTAACTGCACTAGCCATAATAGTTGTTATACTTGCAATTGCTACACCAAAAATCATGAGCTCAACAAGTAAAACAAGCTTTTGTATCAAGTGTCATGTCATGGAGAAGGAGTATTTTGAACTAAAGAGAGGAGCAGTACATGCCAACGTAGAATGTGTAGAATGTCACTTGCCCCACGATAACGCTGTTCATTACTTCTATTTCAAAACCCATAGCGGGATAAAGGATGTAATTTCCTTCTACTCTGGAAGAGTCCCAGAAGATATAAGAGCTTCGCAAAGTACAAAAGAAGTCATCGAAAAGAACTGCAGGCGTTGTCATGGGGAACTTGTAGCAAATGTTAGAGAAGATAGTAACTTTCACTGTTGGGACTGTCACAGAACAATCACACATAGAACAAACGGTTTCATGTTGACTAAACAATAAAAAGAGGAGGTGTAAATGATGTTAAAGAAAAAATTCAAAACTTTAACATGTGCCACATTAGGTCTTTCTCTACTTATATTCAGTCCCGGCTGTAAACCGGAAAAGCCAAAGGAAGTAAAAAGAGTACCCATTGCGGAGAATGAGATCGATCCAGAAGTATGGGGTAAAAACTATCCTGTAGAATACGAACTCTGGTTGAAAACGAAAGAACCTAGACCAGAAGGTAAAAGTAAGTACAAAAGAGGATACGACGGTGGGAAAATCTATGATAAACTTTCAGAATATCCCTTCATGGCTCTCCTCTACAAGGGATGGGGATTTGGCATTGAGTATAACGAGCCCCGTGGACACTACTATATGCTTATAGACCAACTAGAAATTGACCCAGCAAGATTAAAAGCTGGAGGAGTTTGCTTAACTTGTAAAAGCCCATATGCTCCCTATCTCGAAAAGAGCATGGGTAAAGACTACTACAGCCTACCCTATAAAGAAGTATGGTCAAAGATACCCGAAAAACATAGAAAGCTAGGGGTAGCTTGCATAGACTGTCATGACCCAAAAGATATGAGCCTTAGAATTTCAAGAAGCTTTACTCTTGGAAAAGCACTTGAAGCAATAGGAGTTAAAGAACCAAACCACCAGTTGATGAGAAGCCTTGTATGTGCCCAGTGTCATGTCACCTATGTCATTCCAAAAGATAAGGACATGAAATCTGTAGGCTTATTCTTCCCCTGGCAAGGTAGCAAACTCGGAGAAATCACTATAGAAAATATAATAAAAGTTTTAAAGAGTGATCCCTCCTACAGAGAGTGGAAACAGGAAGTTACAGGATTCAAGCTCGCCTACATAAGGCACCCTGAATTTGAATTATACGCCCATAAGAGTAGCCCTCACTGGAGAGCAGGAGTTGCCTGTGCAGATTGTCATATGCCCTTCGTAAGAGTTGGAGCTCATAAGGCAAGTGACCATAATATCATGAGTCCACTTAAGAATGACATGATCGCCTGTAGACAGTGTCATGCCCAAGACCCAGAACAACTGAAGAAGCTAGTTTTCGAAATCCAGGATAGAACTATGACACTCCTTCTGAGAGCTGGTTACGCCACAGCAAGAGTAGCAAAGCTCTTTGAAATAGCCAATAAGGCTAAAGAGAATGGAAAGCCCATAGATGAAAAGCTCTATAATGAAGCTAAAGACCTATACGAAGAGGCCTTCTACAGAGTAGTATTTATAGGCGCCGAAAATTCCATAGGTTTCCACAATCCAACCGAGGCCATGAGAATGCTTGGAGACGCTATGAGTTACGCTAAAAAATCAGAAATAGTTCTAAGGGAAGCTTTGAGTAAAGCTCAAGTTCCTGTACCAGTAAATATAGACTTGGAACTCACCAAATACCTAAACAACAGAGGTGAGAAGAAACTAAACTTCAAGCCCGAACAGGAAATTAAAGATCCTTTTGGTACTCTCGAGACCCTCGGTAAAGGCTTCTAAAATCCAAATTAACTCTGGAAGCCGGGGAATGCCCCGGCTTCTTTAAAATTGTTGACCAGGAAAATCTGTTAACTATAATAAAAGTATGGATCAAAGAAAAGAAATAGAAAATGCTTTTAAAAATAATCTTTTTTTCTGCCATCTCGAGGACAAATACATAAGGATGCTATCTGGTATTACAACAGTAAAAAGCTTTAAAAAGGGGAAAACAATAATCAAGAAAGGCGAAAAGGCAATGGGTTTATATATTGATAAATTTCTTGATCAATCCAAAGATATCATCACTTCATGGTTAAAAGATGTTGAAAAAGAACTTATTTTTGAAA
>JBNAWJ010000131.1:0-3966 GCA_049699795.1 Nitrososphaerales archaeon
AAGGACTACAATGGAACAATAAATTCGAAATTAGTAATTAAGCCACAAAGCAATATTTATTATTCTTGATCTGGTTAATGGTAGTTTAGCATAAAATGAGTTTTTCTTGACATGAACACCTAATGAGAGCTTAGTACCATAATTGTATTTATTCTAGTTCTTTGTCTTATTGGTAATCTTATATCTCGAATGCTCTCAATAGCTATACTAACAACAAGGGAATAATAGCGTTATGTTTATTTTTCTGTGATTCTATATCATAGGAGACCAAAGATGCTTATTCATTCTTCTGGATTTGATGATTTTATCGATGGTCTTATATATGAACATAAGATCAAGTTTCCCAAAATTGTAACTTTATTTCTCCTGATAAAGGAGAAAGGGCCTGTGGGTCGATATAAGATAGTGAAGGAACTAGAGCTTTCAGAAGGCATCATAAGGGGGGCTCTATCTTATTTTACAAACATAGGTATTGTTCACGCTACAAAAAAAGGTGCACTGCTAACAGAGGCAGGCATGAATCTTTTATCAAAAATATTTGAAAAACTCAAGATCAAAAGTATCAAGAACTTCGATTTTGAATTCTTGGCTTTGGATAGTTGCTGTGCAGTCGCACATGTACCACAAAGAAAAAATTTCAATGTATTAACACTAAGGGACAAGGCTGTGAGAGCTGGCGCTTCAGCATGTATGACGATCTCTTACGAGAAGGGCAGACTTATCCTCCCCAAAGTCTATGAAGACATCTCAGCCTTATTTCCTCCATTGGCTGGGAAATTGAGTAAAGAGTTTTCCCTTGTCGAAGGTGACTTGCTCATATCTGCCTTTGCACCTAGGGCTTGGAAGGCAAAGGAAGCAGTGATATCTGCAGCTATTGATGATGCTTATCGAACTATGGCTCTTCGGCTCTGATTTTACCTGAAATGCAAAAATATTATTGCACTTTGGGTTCATTAATAGTTTCTGAATAGTTAACTTTATATCACCCTTCTTAACAATAATTAATACGATGCGAGAGCGATTACTGACACTTCAAGAAGCTTGTAAGAGACTATGTATCCATCCGAATACTTTGAGGAAGTGGGATAAGCAGGGGAAGATTAGAGTCGTTAGGACGGTTGGCGGAAGGCGAAGAGTCCCTGAAAGTGAAGTTGAGCGGTTGATAGGGTTGGAAAAGGCTGATGTTTCTGGAAAAGCCATCATTTATTGTAGAGTTTCTTCTCATGACCAGAAGGGGGATTTAGAGAGACAGAAACAAAGTTTACTGGAGTATGCTAAATCAAAAGGCTATGAAGTTGTCGGTGTTTTAGAGGATGTTGCGAGCGGGCTTAATGAGAATAGGAAATCGCTGAATAAATTATTTGATATTGTCGAGGAACGTGAGGCGGGAGTTGTCTTAGTGGCTTTTAAAGATAGGCTTACAAGGTTCGGTTTCAAATACCTAGAGCAATACTTCTTGTCTCATGGAGTTAGGATAGAGGTTATTAATGGTGAAGAGCAAGATGCATACCAAGAGCTTGTTGAAGACTTAATTGCTCTGGTTTCAAGTTTCGCTGGAAAGCTCTATGGTTTAAGAAGCCATAAGTATGAGAAGGTGGTTGAAGGTGTCAAGCAACTTATTGCTGAATGAGACCTGCAAATTCAAGCTCAACCCAAATGAAGAGCATAAGACAATATTAGAAGAACTCTTCTCAACATATGAAAATATTGTTAAGGAATGCCTTAATAAATCCATTGTAATTGGAATAACCTCGAGGAAGAGGTTGCATGAAGCAATATACGAGGAGTTAAGAGCGAAATATTCCTTCCACCCCTCACATTACATCTATACAGCCATAACACAAGCTCTGGGGATATTTAAATCGTTTAGAAGGTTATCGAGGAAAAGAAGAAATGTGAAAGCTCCAAGCGTTGAAAACCTGAACACAATACTCTTGGATGACACACATCTATTCTGGTTCAACTGGGGTAGCCTTAAACTAGCCACACATAAGGGGCATATCATAATACCGTTTGAATTACATGAACATTCTAGAAAGTTTAGTGGTTGGAGTGTCAAAGGTTCGAGGCTTGTAAGGAAAGGCGACAAATACTTCCTCCACATCACCTTCAGAAAAGTTACAGGAAAGGAGGAGCCTTCAGGCGTCCTCGGAATAGACATCAATGAGAAAAGCATAGATTTAGCCATCGTAAAGCTGAATAAAGTTAGGTTCATCAAGATAGATGTTAGCGAGACAAAATACATTAGAGACAGATACTTTAAAAAGAGAAGAAGTATTCAAACCAAGACCTCGGGAAAAATTAAAACAAAATTATTAACCAAATACTCTGGAAGAGAAAAGAGAAGAATAAACGACATACTTCATAGGGCATCAAAGATTATAGCTAAAATCATATCTGAAGAAAACCTCCAACCCGCTATGGAGAACCTTAGGCATATAAGAGAGAGAATAAACTATGGAAGGAAAACGAACAGGAGGCTTCATAACATGCCATTCAGAAAACTACAGTCCTTCATATCATATAAGGCAATAGAGCAAGGCTATAAACCAGAATACGTTGACGCTAAAAACACCTCTAAAACATGCCCGATATGTGGCGAAATAAATAAGCCGAATGGGCATGTCTATAAATGTAAGAGGTGCGGCTTCCAAGCGGACAGGCATATAGTAGCCGCATGGAACATAGCCGTGAAACTTCCGATGTGGGGTGTTTTACCGTTGCCCCTGAAAGCCATTGATGAAGCCTTTAAGGCTGAGGTGGAACGGATGGTGATAAAATGTTAACTATCCGACAACGGTTAGTAAATCATGCTATGATGGTGATTAGTTTTACCCTCCCAATGTTATGATCTACGCTTAATCATATCTCTTATGTTTTTCTTCACATCTATGATGGCCTTCACTTTTTCTATAGGCTCTTCATCCATAACGATTGGATTATCGGAGCTTAGGATGAAACCTCCTTTTTCGCCTACTCGATTGATTAGATCCTTGCAGTAGACCTTGACATCTTCTTCAGTGGCTAATTTCAAGAATGATACATTGCCCATGACGCACATATAGTTCCCGACGCTCTCTTTTGCTTTGATGATATCTGTGGAACTGTCTAGATGAAGAATGCACTCTCCCTTGGGGAGTTCTTTAAGGTAGTTGAACACTGGTGATGCATCAACATCGAATTGCAATATAGGCACGATCTTTGCATCTATTAGCTGCTCGATCATGATTCTTGCTGTTGGCCACACGAATGAAGAGAAATTAGGAGGGCCTACAGTCTCAGGGGTCGAGTTTATAAAACTCAGCCATAGCCTTCTCACATTGGATATTTCACAGAGCTTTATGAAGAGTTTTGTCATCTCATCTACGATTGTATCACATGTTCGGTTGATCTTCCATGGGTATCTTATGATGTCCTTGACAATTTCTGTAAATCCTCTAGCGTAGGCAAGAAAACCGAAAGGCACTATACCCAAAGCCCCTGCATAAAGAGGCACCTTTCTCTCTCCCTCCCATTTTTGAGCAAATGCCCTTGTTTGTTCTGCAGCATAAGTCAAGGCTTTCTCTATATCTTCGTCAAGGTCTTGCTCTCTATAAACTCGAGAGAGATAGCTCATAAACCCCTCTTCCATGAGTTCGTCGTAACCCGTTGAATCCTTCATGATAGTTACAGCTTCAGGGGCACCAGGCTTGCCTGGTGTATAACTTCTACCAGTCATCAAAGTCAAAGGCCAGAAGAAAAAACCATCACATCCTCCCAAATCTATGAATATCTTCTCGAAATACTCTTCAGCCTTTCTCAGATCAGGTGGTGTATGGATAGTTATAACAGGAGCGATAGGAACTCTATCAGGTTTCTCGAGTCTAAGAGCCATATTAATTCTTTCTAAGGGAGAGATAGGGCTTGAAATTTCTTCTAATACCTCTTTGATGGATTTCATGATCCTTTAGGAAGAATCCATAAATT
>JBNAWJ010000132.1:0-3932 GCA_049699795.1 Nitrososphaerales archaeon
GAGCGGATTTATGAAGCGTATTCAGAAAAAGGTCTTCATAAAGAGGATGCAAGGTTCATAGTGCCATCTGCAAGTAAAACCAATATCACCATAACAGCGAATCCAAGAGAGTTTAGACATATCTTCAGCCAAAGATGTGATAGTGCAGCACAATGGGAGATTAGAGATGTATGCTGGGCAATGCTTGCATCAGCTAAACTTATAGCCCCAAATATATTCAAAACTTTCGACTTCCCTGCAAGCAAAGATCGACAGGCATTAGAAAGATTAGCCAAGATGGATGAATTGTTATCAAATTATAGATCATCTTTTGAGAAAGCAGAAAGAGGAACTCTATTTGAGATCGATTTGAGCAAGTTCGATCTATCCCATAAAGTTCTCTCATTTATTTTAAAAGGTTCATAAAGCAAGATCGCAATGGCATTTGAAGAAATTCTTAAAGCAGTGGAAATCAAGCCTGACTTCCTTGCTGCCTTGGTTGTGCTAGTGGTTTTTTCTAGGGGTTGTCAAGATAAGGCGGATAAAAATAGACAAAAATTCAATAATGAATCCTTGAGATAGAATTTGGTCTATTTTTGTCTAAGCTTAAACTCGTTATTTTGACAATCCCTTTTTTCTAAGTGAAAAAGGTTAAACGTGACATACTTTCGATTTTTATCATGGAAAAAAAGAGGGTAGAGAAGGATTATCTTGGCGAAAAAGAGATACCTGAGGATGCTTACTATGGAATTCAGACTTTAAGGGCAATAGAGAATTTTCCTATAAGCGGGATAAAAGCTCACCCAGAGTTCATAAGAGCTACTGCCATTGTAAAGAAAGCTTGCGCTGAAGCAAACATGATAATAGGAGATTTAGACGCTAGAATTGCAAAAGCCATCATTAATGCTGCTGATGAGATAATAAACGGTAAATTTCATGATCAGTTCTTGGTGGATGTATTTCAAGCAGGAGCAGGAACATCGCATAACATGAACGCTAACGAAGTCATCGCCAATAGAGCCATAGAGATGTTAGGTGGTAAAAAAGGAGATTATAAAATCGTTCATCCTAACGATCACGTGAACATGGCCCAATCTACGAATGATGTATTTCCAACTATAATGCGCATTTCTTGCCTTTCTTTGATTCGAAGATTAATCCCTGAGCTAAAGAATCTTGAGGAAGCTTTTGAGAAGAAAGCCAAAGAGTTTAACAGAATTATCAAGCCTGGAAGGACTCATCTGGAGGATGCTGCGCCTATTCGATTAGGTCAAGTTTTCAATGCGTACGCTTCAATAATTTCTGAAAATATCGAGAGAATTGAGAGAGCGTCTATAGCTTTAGAAGATTTGAACATAGGAGCAACGGCAGTGGGTACAGGCTTGAATGCAGACCCTGAATATGTCAAAATTGTTGTGGAGAAATTAGAAGCTCACACTGGTTTCAAACTTCGTAGCGCTAAGAATTTAATAGCTGTAACTCAATCCATGGGCGATTTTGTAGAATTGTCAAATGCTCTTAAAACTTTGGCAATAGATATGATCAAAATTGCCAATGATATCAGGCTGATGAGCTCTGGTCCCGTTACTGGATTAAACGAAATAAACCTACCTTCAGTCCAGCCAGGATCATCGATAATGCCAGGCAAAGTAAATCCTGTAATTGCAGAAGCGATGAACATGGTAGCCTTTCAAGTAATAGGAAACGATTTAACCGTAACTCTTGCTTCACAGGCAGGACAACTAGAGCTCAATGTAATGATGCCTGTAATCGCTTTTAACTTGATACAGTCATTGGATATACTGAAGAATTCTATTCATGTATTTACTGAAAGACTAGTATTAGGGATTACTGCCAATGAAAAGAGATGTAAAGAAATGGTAGAACGTAGCCCTGGTTTAGCTTTAGCGTTAAACCCATACATTGGATTTGAAGCTACTGCAAAGGTAGTTCAAGAAGCCATAGCTACTGGCAAAACTATAAGAGAAGTTGTATTAGAGAAAAAACTGCTTCCTAGAGACATGGTTGATAAAATCCTTGATCCTTATGCTCTGACTGAGCCAGGCAAGAGAAAGGTAAAACAAAGTTAAGATACTTCTTTTTTTGGCTTCATCTTGGGGATAGGGGCTGATTTTCTATATGGTCCTCTCTTCCTCTTTCTAGCCTTTTTCTTTTCTTCTAGTTTTTTTACTAATTCTCTTTCTAAGCCCTCTTTATTCATCTTTCCTAATAATAATTTCTTGAGAACTCATTTAAATTTTAGATTAGGTGTTATGGGAAGATATATAAATGATCAAAGAGATGAGATTATTTAGATAGGGAAAGATAACGTAAGCATTACTTAGGTTGATTTTTATGGAAATAACTGAAAGACTTGGTAAAGCCGAGGATATTATGTCTAGGACCTTTAATGTCGTCAAAGAAGACGAATTCCTCTCAAAGGTCGTAGGTATGTTCAAAGAAGGTAAGGCTAAGCCTACTGAAGCACTCATAGTTGTGGACTCTAAAGGCAGCTATAAAGGCGTAATTACTGAACGTATGATAATCAGGTCAAGGCTTGATCCCAAAGAGACGAAGGTCAAGGCAGTATATAGACCTGCGCCTAAACTGAATCCAAAAGATGATGCTATTAAAGCCGTTATATTGATGATTGAGAATGATATCAAACACATTCCAGTGATTGAAGATAATAATATTGTCGGTTTAGTTGGAGATGTAGATGTTTTGGAGAAGGCTGTTAAGGGAGATTTCGGCTTAAAACCAGTAAAGGATATAATGACTAAGGAGCCTAAAGTCATTGAAGAGAGAGCTTCCATAGCCAGTGCCATGGGTTTAATGAGAGAAGAAGGCGTATCTAGACTTCCTGTAGTTAGAGGCGATAAGTTAGTGGGAATTATCAGCATACATGATATTGTAGAACAGGTTGTTCTACCAAGAGATAAGATCAGGTTTGGAGACTTTGCTGGAGATAAACCCAAACCTTTAAGCAATCCTGTCAAGGGCGTCATGACAAAGCCTGTAATAACCATCTCACCAAATACCACACTTAGGGATGCGGTTCGACTTATGCTCGAGCATAATATAGCTTCGTTAATCGTTTTGGATAAGGGTAAGATAGCAGGCATCGTAACTAAAACTGACATACTGAGTGCGATAGCTCAAGGAATAAGAATGGTCAAGAGTAGACTTTTAGTCCAATTCTCTTTTAACAGCATGAACATCGACAGTACAGAGCATGAGCGCATGCTGGCTGATATGGAGTCCTTTGCTAGAAAGTATTCGGACCATCTAGGCGAAGGTGTAATCACAGTCTACTTTAAGCAGCATAGAGAGAAGTGGAGGAACTTGCCATTTATTCACTGTCGAATCATGATTAAGAGCGAAGGAGGACAGTACGTAGGCATAAGCAATGGATGGGGCTTCTCACATGCCCTTCAAAATGCCTTAGAGCATGCTGAAAGACAGATACTAAAAGGTAAGGAAATGGAACATAGGTTTGTGGATGAGTTCATCAACAAAATGTTAGAACTCTGGCATTAATCGGGTTTTATCAAAATGTCTTCTCCTTGGACTTTGACTTCATAAATTGGCACAGGCTTTAATGGTATTGCCCCTATTTCTCTTCCCCAGAAGCCTCCTCCAGTTTTCAAGTCAAAGCGAGCGAAATGGCAAGGACAAATGACTTTACCTTCCTCAATAGTACCCTTGGACAATAAACATTTCATATGAGTGCAACGATTACCTATAGCATAAAATCTTCCACTCAAATTCGCTATCATAATTTCCTTCTCATTGACCTTAACTCCTATCATCTCTCCTTCAGATACATCTTTAACTGAAGCAACTCTAATGAATCCTGTCAAAATTAGTCCTACACAAGTTTATAGCTTTATTATTATAAAAATCTTGGCTCTTCACCTTTAATTATCGGATAGTCGTTTAGTCTTAGTGTC
>JBNAWJ010000133.1:0-3867 GCA_049699795.1 Nitrososphaerales archaeon
AGGAGGCTTTTACTATACTACCAGCATCTAAGGCGAAATCATCCAAATTATCAGGTACAAAGGTTAATGGATTAGCGTATATCTTTTTATCATCTCTCCATGTAACATTTGGCACATCTTTTGGACATTTATTTTCCTCTATGCATTGCATTAATTGAAGTAAAGGCTGCTCTGTTGAATCGCCACGAATAACATAATCAACCTGCGGATAATTTTCGATTATTTCTTCATGAAAATATGTGGAAGACAAACCTCCTAACAAAATTGGAGTATTTGGATGGTGCATTTTAATTATCTTTGCAAGCTCTAAACTACCTTGGGCATGAACTAGCCAATGAAAATCTATTCCAAATGCTTTAGGGTTAAGGCTTTTGATCAAAGCCTCAGGGTCAAATTTCTGATTTTCCAGCATCTTCGAGGCTAAATTGATTATCCTTACATTGTAACCATGCCTCTCTAAGTATCCTAGGATGCTTACAAAGCCTATAGGATACATATCAAATATGGGAGTGGGTGGAACAACGTCATTTATAGGACCGTATATTACAGATTCTTTCCTAAAATCGTATACACTTGGTGGATGTAGCAACACTAAATCTGGCTTAACCATTCCTGCAGTGATGGTCTAATGCGGCGCTATTAAAATATTAGCCTGAATAATTTTGGTGGATACTCTCTTTTTCATTTAATATGACAAAAATGAACACTGTGAATCGATCATCATTTCAGAATTTAGTGATGAGACGCTTTCTAATGCATCTAATGCTTCTTCTCTTACATCCTTTATTCCTATATAAGAATACATTCTTTCCATGATTTTGCCAAAGGCCACTAAAGACAATCCTATAGCATCGCTCAACACTGTAGGCTCAGGCAAGATTATCAAGCCCATACCCAATGCAATCAGCTTCTTCCCTGGTCTTCTTCTCTTAGTTACCATATTTATTGCCTTTCTAACTGCATTAGAATCTATCCTTGATGAATCGATCAATGCATAATATTCTTTTAATTCATTTATGATCATTTTAAGATCTTCAGCCTTTGGATTCATCTCACATAATTGATCAAACCTTAAGTCTTAACATATGAGATTTAGCTTAATAGACAAAGATGTAAAAAAGAATGGAATTACCCATGTATTTTTACAAGCTGCCTTAGAATAAACAACCTACTCGTTAGCTGATTCACGACTTCAAGCACCGATTCAATCGGATTAGAGGTAAGACTGTAGCATGGAAGGTCGAAATATACTACGCATGGAGATTCTGCTCTTATAATTTAAATTGGACTTCTCGGGTAATATTCTTAATGAATGCTTGGATGCTGTGGAAAGAAAGAGCGAACAAGGCTATATCGTAAAATTAAATGACTAAGACTTGAACAGATCAAACATAGCGCCAAGCCCTGACTTTATCAAATCTAAAGCCAAGGACGGATGCTCTTTTATCATAGATAGAATTTGAAATATTCCCATAGAGTGATAGTCAAAATCAGCTTTATTGGATAATTTATCAAGAATATTGGAAGACGACAAGACCTTCACCATTTTGTCTATTTTCTTATTGTCCATTCTTTCATAGATCTTTCTTGCTTGGCTCATAACTGTGAATTCTTTTCCAAAGATTCTTCTCCAATTTACTTCATAATTTCTCAAGGCCGATAGATTATCATTAATCAAGCTTTCTGAAATCGCTCTCCCAGCCAATACTGCGCCCGTTCCTCCCGTGAATATACCTCCACCAGTTGTAGGCTTTGTCTGGCCTGCTGCATCCCCCACATAGAGTATGCTATTGTGGACAAAATTCTTTGACGCTCCTCCTATGAATATAGGAGATGCCACTTTTTTCATGACTCTTGCCTTATGATCTTTTACGAATTTATCAAGTTGCTCAAAGGGGTTTATACTATAGCCTGCAACTCCTAATCTAGCAGTATCATGGTTCAATGGAATCAACCATTTAAAGAACCCTGGATTGACTTCATTATCAAGATAGACCTCAACTCTATCCTTTTCAAACCAAGAACCTTGAATATCATATTGAGCGGCCTGCAAAATTCCATGTTCAGGCTTTAATGATGAAAGCCCTCTTGCATCTACTAGTATTCTAGCTGATCTCTCATACTTTGCAGTCTTTACTTTCACCAATCCATCTTCATTTTCAACACTTAACACTTTTTGCCCTAAATCTATAAAGGCTCCATCTCTTTCCGCAATTCTTGCCAGCTCTCTATCGAACTCTCTCCTATTCAGCACTATAACCCTTTGATTTGTAGCTTCGACTTCAACCTTTGAGCCTAGAGGAGAATGAATCAACGCTCTTTTGATTTCATTGTTCACAATTTTTCTGCTCGGGAATAAGCCCAGGGATGATAGAGCTTTAACGCTAATTAGACCAGCACACCTTTCAGGGGTGCCTATCTCAAAATCCTCTTCCAGAACATAAACTCTGAGGTTTGAAGATGCTATCTCTCTAGCAGCTATTAAGCCGCATACTCCTCCTCCAGCCACTATAACGTCAAAGTCTGGCTTCAAAACAGCCCGTGTTTCTAATCTACCTTCTTTTTAATATAATTGTTCAATGCACTAAAAACTCGACAGGAGGTTCAACGACCTTTTCCCTATAGTTTTGGCTCTTCCTCCATTCTTTTTCTAAACATAAAGTTAAGTAATAATGCTTGCATTTAAGAAGAGTCATAGTTATCATTCTACTGTGAAAAAGAAGTTGATAATTGATTCCAACTTCAGTCCCACATCTAACACAATATATATTTTCTCTGGGAAATACTGATACTGTTAAGATAAGGCTTTGGCATTTTGGTTAACTTGTCCATGATCAATCATACGATGATGGTAAAGGGTTGTACTATTACGAACTTCGACAAGAACGGCATTGAGGCTATGGGAGACAAGCTTACTGTCAATATACATCACAACACGATTACTGGACCTTTGCCATCAGGAGATGAAGTTCAGAATGGCGTTCATGTCGGAAGGGATGCTGTGGCGATAGTGAATTATAACACGATTAGCGACCTTTCGTATCAACCAGAAACATGATGGTCCACTGGAATATTGTTCTATTATTATGTTTCACCGACAGGCAAGAGCGCTAAAGCGATAGGTAACACCGTAACCGACTGCCGAATGGGGATTTACTTCTACAACGCCAACGGCTTGGCTCAAGATAACATAGTGTCCGGGGAACAGTGGGGTTGCAGGGTCTATGTGCTGAGTACGATGCGGGGACTTGGACAGTGAGTTTCAAAAGCAATTGTTGAAGACACATACAGGCTCGGAATCTCAAGAATAGTGCTTGGAAGGTTGAAGGGCATAAGAGACAACGATCATAGCAGTAAAGTAAACGTCATGATAAACAACTTCTGGAGCTTCGGCTATATCCTGAGAAGGTTTAAGGAAAAGGCGGAGGAGTATGGGATAAAAGTCATCGAGGTAAGCGAATATAAAACATCGAGCACATGCCCGTACTGTGGCTCCGAAGATATAGCAACCAAAGGAAGGTTCTTAGAATGCTTAAACTGTGGGCTAGAAGCAAATAAAGACACAATAGGTGTATTGAATATAGGGCTTGCTCAGGGAGCTAAGCCTCCTGCGGAAGCCATTAACGGGGCGGTGGCACGCTCCTTGCTTCTAAGGTGGAATGGGATGAAGTGGGAGCCTAAAAGGGCCATGAACAACCAACCAATGAAAGCCTTAGAAGCTAGAATCTCCCGACTTTAGTCGTGGAGAGTGTCAAAGTTAAGACAAAATAAGTAGCTCAGTCTGCTAAAAGAAAGTCTTAGAACTCGGTAGGCTACCCCTCATCTTCCTTTAACGCTGCACCTATAACTGCTCCTAGGGCGAAAGCA
>JBNAWJ010000134.1:0-3856 GCA_049699795.1 Nitrososphaerales archaeon
AACATCATTAAGCAATTTAAAGGTTGACTTTTTTTGGTAAGGATTTTAAACATTAATGAATCCACTGTAATACATGTCTTTCTTTAATTCCATGCATGGATAGAGGCAAGTTTTCATGTTAACTAGGTGTTTTCATGCTCAAATGAAAATCTATCATAATCATCAAAAAGCCTTGAACTGTCAAATGATCCATTACTTTGACGATAATATTATTTAGGCAGAAATAGGTAATTTTTACTGTGAATATAGTGAAGCCTCTGGCTGATACAGTCTTACGTGGGAATTTAGTCAATGTCTATACAGGTATGATATATGAATCATACATAGGCATAAAAGATGGGTTTGTCAATTATGTAGGTAAGAACCCTATACCATCGGAAGAGCGAATCGATTTGAGATCAAAGTATATTCTGCCAGGCTACATAGATGCCCATATACATATAGAAAGCTCCATGATGATCCCTAGTCAGTATGCAAGAGTAGTCGTTCCCAGAGGAACTACTTGCGTTATAGCCGACCCTCATGAGATAGCAAACGTAAAAGGCATCGAGGGCATAAAATTTATGATAAAAGATTCTAAAAGAGTTTCATTAAAAGTCTATTTTATGATACCATCTTGTGTCCCAGCAACTCACCTTGAGACCTCAGGAGCAACCATAGGCGTTGATGAAATCAAGAAGCTTAGAAGGTTTGATAAAATAATCGGTCTAGGTGAAGTGATGAACTTTCCTGGCGTAATATCTCGCAACAAAGATGTTATGGGTAAGATTTATACATGTAAAGATATGCCCATTGATGGTCATGCCCCTGGGCTTAAAGGCTTGGACCTTTGCAACTATATTTCAGCAGGTATTTTATCTGACCATGAATCGGCAGAAAAAGAAGAGGCTTTTGAGAAACTCTCCCTTGGCATGTGGGTAATGATAAGAGAAGGCTCAGCATCGAAGAATCTATCAGATTTAATAGGTATAGTGTCAAAAGAAAATTCAAGACGTTTTATGTTAGTAATAGATGATAAGCATGTTGAAGACTTGCTGGCTGAGGGAGATATGGACCATAACTTGAGAAAGGCTGTCAGTAGTGGGTTAGACCCTATAGATGCGATTAGAATGGTGACACTAAACCCTGCTGAATACTATGGTCTTAAGCATTTAGGAGGAATCTCTCCAGGCAAGTTCGCAGACCTAGTCGTAGTGGATAATCTTAAAGATTTTAATGCGGATTTGGTCATGATAGATGGCAAGATAGTTGCAAAAAATGGGCAGTATTTAGAAGAAGTTAAAGAAAAATTATCTAATAAATCCATAATGAAGACCATCAATTTAAGAGAGATATATCCTGAAGATTTAACAATAAAGTACTTTGGAGAGAAGGGTTCTGTTACCGTTAGGGTCATTGGCGTTGTAGAGCATCAAATACACACTAAAGAATTAAGGCATAATTTAGGAGTTAAAGATGGAAAGCTCGTATCAGATACTGAGCACGATATACTGAAAATATGTGTTGTAGAGAGGCATAAGAATAGTGGGAGGATTGGGAAAGGCTTTGTGAAGGGTTTTGGTCTTAAAAAAGGTGCTATAGCTTCTAGCATAGCCCATGATTCTCACAATATAATCGTAGTTGGAGTCGATGATAACGATATGTGCTTAGCAGTCAATAGGCTGAGAAAGATAAGAGGAGGAATTATTGCTGTTAATGATAATAGAATTCTTGGGGAGGTACCGCTTCCTGTGGGTGGTCTCATGTCTACTTGGAAGGCTGAAAACATAGTTGTAAACTTAAAGAAACTGTATGAAGAAGTGTCAAAGCTTGGCTGCAGTCTTGATGCACCTTTCATGACTCTATCCTTTCTAGCACTACCTGTGATACCAGAGCTAAAGATTACAGACTATGGGCTTGTAGATGTAAAGAAATTTGATTTTGTAGATTTAATAGTAGGCTAAGCAACATTTTTAAAACATAATATGCGGATTACCTTTTCATCGGTGTAAAAATTGAGTGCCCTCGATGTTCTAGATATGGTTATCACGGCTATGATCCTGACAGGTTCTATAATAATAGCCATAGCTCTAATCAGATTCATAAACAGATACATAGCAAAGATAGCTGGAAAGACCAGGACGAGAATAGATGACTATGCTACAATGATAGTGAAGGGTCCATTGGCGATTTTCATAGTTTTATTTGGTATAATGATTGCACTGAGATATTGGGATGCCAGATATCCTGGAACCCTTCCTAGTTGGATCATATTGAATATGGACGTTGTTACCTCTGTCATAGCAGTATTAATTGCAACGTCTGTGATAAGCTTTGTTATCAATAATTACATGGGGCGTCGCATCAAAATAATAATACGTGAGAACCCTGACAGAGAAACCACCTTTAGATTAATTCATAGACTCATAATATACTTCGTGTATATAATTGGTGCGACCATTGTTCTTACTATAATTTTCCCAGGCTTGATAGGCATCATCTGGTCTTTTGCAATAGGGGCTGGTTTCCTTGCCATAGTTGTAGGGCTTGGAGCCCAGAAGACGATCGGAAATTTGTTTGCAGGAATGAACCTTACAATCACACGTCCTATTCGCGTAGGAGATGCTGTGATGGTAAAAGGAGAGTTCGGATTCGTCGAAGATATAACCTTGCGCCATACTGTAATAAGAATTTGGGATAATAGAAGGATGATAATACCCAATTCTATCTTGGATGATGAGGTGATAATAAATTACTCACTAAAGGATCCAACTATGCTCGTACCCGTATTCGTCCAGATAAGCTACGAATCCGATATAGATAAGGCTATGAAGATCATGGTGGATGTTGCTAAAAGGCACCCTGATTGCTTACCTATAGGGAATTTACCTAATGCAGTTATAATGGAGTTCGCAGAATCAGGCATTTTACTTAGGTTGTTGAGCAGAGCCAAGGACCAACCAACCGCTTTCATGATGGCTCGTGACTTGTTGTATCAAATTAAGAAAGAATTCGATGCCAATGGAATAGAAATACCATATCCAAGAAGATATTTAATAATGGATAAAAAGATTGAAGAAAGAATATCAAGAATTGAGAATATGTTGAACCAAATCGTAGAAAAGAATCAAAGTACGGATTCATAATACTTGAATTAAGTGAGTTTTTGACCATGAGACTGTAGCAAGAAAGGAGCGGAGGAAAGAGTTAAATTAAGAGAGGGAGTTAAACTTTGGTGTAAATTTCTATTCCATACCTTTTAGCGGCTTCAAACGCTTCTTTTTCAGCGTATGGCGTAACAATGATTAATCTGTCGGGTTTTCGACCTGTGGCTTTCTCGTAGAATTGAGTCTTTCTCACGAATAAAAGCACGTCTGAAGACCTAACATGCGATGATACTTCAATTAAAGTTATTTTCTCATCCGAAACTGATAGGTCAATCTCAACTATTGAAGGATACCCATAAACCATCCCATCCTCGTCACGCTGAACCCAACGCTTAACACTCAACTTAAGCTCCTTCGCCAAGAAACCTTTCAAGCCTTCCCTGAATGCTTCCTCAGCCATTAAACCCCACCTGGCACCTAACGCACCTAAATGTCTATCCATACGCTCAAAACCGCGAAGCATATCCTCCCTAAGCCTCACCAGCTCTTGGTCATGGGTGTCTAAGCGTTTAACTATTTCTGCAAACTTCTCATCGTGAACTTCTAAGCGTTTAATTATTTCTGTAAACTTTTGGTCATGGGTGTCTAAGCGTTTAACTATTTCTGCAAACTTCTCATCGTGAACTTCTAAGCGTTTAATTATTTCTGTAAACTTTTGGTCATGGGTGTCTAAGCGTTTAACTATTTCTGCAAACTTCTCATCGTGAACT
>JBNAWJ010000135.1:0-3834 GCA_049699795.1 Nitrososphaerales archaeon
TCACCTCCACGACGGATCAGCAAAGCGTCCTTTAGCTATTTTTGCAATGAGTTCTCTTAGAGAAAGACTTAAATATTTTGAAACCACCTCAATTTAACTCTTGTTTACGGATTTACTGTTCTAATATGGCTGGATTGATAACCAATTTAATTACAGACATTATAACTAAACGAATATTAGGGAATCCTTAGATTTTCGACTAATGTCGATTAGTCTTTTAGGTTAGAAACTCTTAAAAAGTTATAATTGGTTCGTCTTTGATTATGAGTATCAAAACTGGTTGGAAAGCCAAACCCCACGCTGCTATTATTGGCGCTGGCAGAACCGCCTTTGGAGAGCAATGGTACAAAGATCCAGAGAAGTTGATGATGGATGCAGGGGTTAGTGCTGTGGAATCCGTGGACCTCGGATTAGGAAGAAGAGACATTCAGGCTTGCTACTTTGGTAGTTTCCTCTATCAGACAACCAACAAACTCGGTTTGGTTTCTGGTCACATGGCTAGAGAATTGGGCATCAATATTCCCATGAATACCACAGAAGCCGCTTGTGCCTCCGGTGGCTCTGCCTTTTACAACGCTTGTATCGCCATAAAGTCCGGTATGTATGATGTAGTTCTTGTAGGTGGATTTGAAAAGATGACGGATAGGTCAAGCAAAATCGTAGATGATCTTATGTTTGCTGCAGACCCATACGAATTCGACTCAGGCTTCACCTTCCCTGGTTTGTATGCATCTATGATGGCAAGATACATTCACGATTATGGTTTTGGAGATCAACGGTGCATAGAAGCCTTGGCACAGATCGCATGTAAGAATCATCATCATGCTGTTAACAATGAATACGCTCAATATCGACGAGATATAACTGTACAAGATGTCTTTAAATCCCCACTTATAGCAGATCCCATAAGGCTCCTTCATTGCTCACCCGTTTCCGATGGCGCTGCCGCTGTAATTTTGACAAAGCCCGAGTTGGCGAAGAAATATACAGATACGCCGATTTATGTGATTGCGGGTCAACAAGCTACTGATGATATCTCTCTTTACACAAGAGAGAGTATGACGGGGATAAAAGCAACAAGGCTTGCAGTAGGTAAAGCCTTGAGGGAGGCTGGCATAAGTATAGAAGATATTGAAATCGCTGAAGTTCACGACTGTTTTACCATTGAAGAGGCCATGTTCTTAGAGGATTCTGGTTACTATGAAAATGGCAAAGCTTGGGAAGGTATATACGAGAGCTATGAATCCTTTAAAGGTTCAAAGCATATACCATACATCAAAGACGGCAAAGAACTTATTGTAAATTCAGGTGGAGGTCTTAAGGCTGATGGTCATCCTGTAGGTGCCACAGGGATAAGACAAATTCATGAATGTTTTATTCAGTTGAGAGGAAAAGCCGGTAAGAATCAAGTGGACAAGGACCTAAACTTGGCCCTTTGCCATAACATTGGAGGGACGGGTGGAATAGCGACTGTTCATATCCTAGTGAGGGATATTCATGAGTGAGCCTATTACAAGAAGAAAAATTCTTGTTAACTACAGGATTCAAGCCTCAAGATGTGCAGATTGTGGGAGGACTTATTTTCCACCCAAATCTCTCTGTAATAACGAGGGCAGAAGGAGCCGAATGAATTTTGTGGACTATTTCTATGATAAGGGAACTCTTGCCAGTGGAAGTGCCATTCGTAAACCCACTAACAAGTTCCTTCATGTAGGTTCCTTTATGTCTGCCATAGTCTCCTTTGATGACGGAAAAATCAGAATCCCTGGAAGAATCACTGATTATGTTCTACCAGAAGAAGAGTTGGACGTTACCCAATTCATAGGGAAGGGTGTTATACCTAGATTTAGACGCCTTTACACAGATGGTCCCCAAGGTTTGATCTATTACTCGAGTCTCAACTTCAGCTTTGAAGATGATTATTATCCTTATCAGAAGTATGTAAAAGTAGAAAGCTCAAACGTAAGCGAACTCCCTGGTATCGTAGGTTACGGAATTTACTTACCAAAATTTAGAATAAAAAGTGAGGACGAATCAGCCTTAGGAGTTAGAGAGAGGACCGTACCCTTTGTTGATGAAGATGCAACAACCTTTGCAGTAGAGGCTGGAAAAAGGGCGTTAATACATGCTGGCATTGATAGCAGATACGTGAAAAAATGTTTTGTTGGCTCTGAATCTGCACCTTACGCTGTTAAACCTTCCATGTCTACGGTTTGTCAGGTCTTGCAACTTGGCGAAGAGTATGATGGTGGCTTCTTTAGTGGTGGTATAGATTCTCAGTTTGCGTGTAAGGCAGCCACAGACCTCTTTATAGATGCTGCAGCCTTGGTGGCTTACCCTACTTTTGGTGGAGAGTATGTTATGGTCATAGGTTCCGATAATTCTCAAGCTGAAAGGAATGATCCGTTAGACTTTACTGTTGGTGCCGGTGCTGCCGCTTTCATTTTCGGGAAAAGAGACGTCATCGCAACCCTGGATTACTACGTACCATACACTTCAGACACCTCAGATTTTTACCGGCGAGAAGGACAAAAGTACCCAAGACACGGTGGAAGGTTTACTGGAGAACCTGCCTACTTTAAGCATGTTGTGACAGCCATGAAGACTGCCTTGAGATTAAGTGGACTAACTCCAAAGGATTTTCGTTTCGTGGTTTGCCATTCACCTAATGCAAAATTTCCTTATCTTGCAGCTTTAGAAGCAGGCTTCCAGAAGGATCAGATTGAACCTGGACTAGTGGTTAGATATGTGGGAAACCTTTATTCTGGTTCAAGCCCTGCCGCTTTAGCAGCAGTTTTAGATATAGCTGATCCGGGAGACAGAATACTTATGACTAGTTATGGGTCTGGTGCTGGCAGCGAATCTTACATATTCACGGTCAAAAAAGAAATCGAAGACAAAAGGGAAAGATCGATTCCTATAAGACAACAGATCGAAAATTCTCACAAAAAATATGTCGACTATAACACCTATCGAAAATGGAAGGAAATAGGTGCATAAAAAGCAACCATCTCAAATTATCCTCCACTTATGGGAGGAAGGATTACAAAAACGTCTCCATTCCTTAGCTTTTTCTCACTCAATTTTTCACTTTTGATGGCTTGACCATTTATCAAGAAGGTTAAGTTTTCTCTTAGTTCTCCCTTTTCATTGAGTATGAACTGAGATAGTTTATTGCCATAAATTTCTGTTAATTTGATCAACGCATCCATAACACTATGGCCTTTCCTTAATAATAATGATTCTTCCTTTTTGCCAGTAATATCTCTAATATTGGCAAAGTACTTCAAGTTTATCGAAATGTCTTCATCCATAGGATGATATTATTAAATGGTGAAAATTAAGGGTTATGCTCAACGTCCTGATTCCAACAAGCCACGCTAAGGTTGTGCTAAATATCCGTCTAATCGCATAACTTCTCAGAAATCAGTCTTAGATTATACAGTCTGCACATTAATTCTAGCAAATCAATGTCATCATCAAAATTTTGTCTACCCTCTTCTCTCAACAGATATAGTGCACTTTGTAGCCAATGCTGCTATGACGCCTAGTGCTGCTAACCAAGGTGCCAAAATTGTTCCCACAACTCCTGCTGTGACGGGCATTTCGAGTAGAATCCTGCCTTCTTCATTCTTAACTATGATCTTTGTGACATTACCCTCTTTGATCAAGTCCTTGACCTTTTTCACTAGATCTTCCGATGAAACCTTGAACTCTTCCTTCATCATCTTGCCTACAGAGAATCCACAGTTAGGACAGAACCTTGCGCCTTCAGGAAGCTCGACTCCACACTTTTCGCATTTTGCCAAACTCTCACTTCTCCACTTTATTGAT
>JBNAWJ010000136.1:0-3636 GCA_049699795.1 Nitrososphaerales archaeon
CTAAATGGGTGGCTCACAACGCTTCACATATAAATAGCCCTGCAAACTTAATTCTAAAGTGGTGGAAAGGTGCAAAGAGAAATTCTGGAGGCATTGACTAGATTCTTTAGAAGTGAGGATAAAATTTCAGTTGCTTACCTTTTCGGCTCCCATGCAAGAAAGGTGAATACATCAATGAGCGATGTTGACATAGCTGTTCTGCTCTCTGAAACTCCGAAAAACCTCCTTGAATATCACCTATACCTAATTAACAAGTTATCCGAGATATTGAGAAAAGACGTGGATTTGATAATCCTTAACACGGCACCTCCGATGCTCAGGCACCAGGTAATAAAGCATGGCAAAGTTATTTATTCACGAAACGAGAAGGCAAGAATAATTTTCGAGGCGAAGGCTGAAAGCGAATATCTGGATTTCAGCAGAGCCATAAGAAGGTATGACGAATGTCTGATAAAACAGGTTTTAGCGTAGAGAAAACCCTGATCACGACGAAGCTGAGCAAGCTCAGTCAATACCTAAAATTCCTAAGGGAGCTAAAGAAAAGCTCGATGGAAGAGTTTACAGCCGACTTTAAAATAAGCGGAGCCATTGAAAGATATCTTCAAGTAGCCATCGAATGCATTATAGACATAGGTAACGAAATAATCTCCTCACTCCAGCTCAAAAGGCCGGAGCGCTACAGAGACATCCCATACATATTGTCCGAGGCAAAAATCATCTCGAAACCTTTCGCTGAAACATTAGCCTCAATGATAGGCTTCAGAAACCTCCTAGTTCACGACTACGTATCCATAAACCTAAACCTAGTCTACGAATTCCTACAAACAAAACTGTCAGATTTTGAAAACTTCATGAAGTACATCGCAAGATGGCTTGAGGAAATTTAACATTGCAAACGGGAAATCCCACGTGCTTTAGCTGTGGGATGGAACCATGCTGAGATATGTGGAAGACCATGACAAACCGAGAATCTCCCGACTTTAGTCGTGGAGAGTGTCAAAATGGAACGAATGTTGCAGTGTTCTAGAGTATCATCATATAGCTTGACTTATCTTCATGAACAGATAAAAAAGAGGTGGAATGAGCGAAAATAAGAAGCCTAAGAGATTGCTGTTTCGGCTGATTAAAGGGATGATATACGGATCAGTAGTAGGATTGGTCTTCGGTTCAGCAATTTACCTTCTCGCTAGTGCTGTAAATTCAGTAGCTCCTTTGCCATGGCCTCCTTCAGCATGGGCAGCAATAATATTTGGAGCAAGTGTTACAGCTGGAACTGCAGTAGAGTATAGCGATTGGCTCGATGGGCAATCAGAATAAAAACAAGAGTGATAACAGATGAGGTATCTGGGAATAGGTAAAGAATCTACTTATGGTACTGCAGTTAGTGCTCAGTATTACATTCCAATAATAAGCGAATCTTTGAAGCTAGAGCATAATTACATTTACCCTGAGAATGTAGCGTATAGAGAATTCAGCCAAGCCATTCCTGGAAGAAAGTTAGTTACAGGAGGATGGGAGCAATATATAACTTATGATAAAGGGATAGGGCTAATACTGAAGTCCGCATTAGGGTCAGAGACAAAATCAAACCCAACAATAGGAGTTGCAATGCATGTATTCAAAAGAGCATCATCATTGCCATCTTTAACAGTTTTAGTAGGAATGGATGATATAACTGAAAAAGCATTCACAGGTATTGGTATAGATGAACTAACATTTGGCATAAACGCTGGAGAGTTAGTTACTTGTTCAGTGTCATGTATTGGCATGGATGAAAGTCTTGGCGCTCTTGATAACCCAACATTCTCTTCTCAGGACTTCATCGATTCTTCAAAGGTAGTAGCTTTTCAGCTTGATGGTGTAGATGTAAAGCCAGAAAGGTTCACTATCACTATTAGAAATAATATTGATACTGATGCATTTGTTTTAGGATCAAAGCTGATGCAAAGGTTAGAGCCTACTGCTTTTGAATGCTATGGAGAGTTTGATGTCAGGTTTCTAAATACTAATCATTTCAACGACTTCTTGAACTCAACTCATAAAGATTTGATGTTAAAGCTTCAAGGACCATTGATAGCATCAGGCTATTATAATGAACTGCAGATAGATTGTGATGAGATAGTCTATGATGCTTATGAAGCTAACATTGATAGTCAAGAGAGAATAGTTCAAAATCTTAAGTTTAGAGCAATAAGAGACCCTACAAGCTTAGAGCCTATCATCATAACTCTTCAGAATAATGAAGATGTGTTATACTAAAAATGAGAGAAGTCAAAATCAATAATACAGTGTATAAGATAAAGCCAATTACTCCTTGGAATGTTCATTTACTGCAGAAGGCCACTCAAGAAAGAAGCGAAGAGTCTTTTAGAGAATTATTCAAAGCTTTAGTTGATCCTCAGCCAAATGATGATGACAGCTTAATTTTATTCATTGAAATAAGCAACTACATAGATGAAATAGTGAATAAGTCTAGATTTTTTCGCAAAGAGCAAGCTAGCTAAGGTGATATGTAATTTGAGCTTATTGCTAAATAAAAGGCCGAGTGAATTCTTGGGCTTATCATCTGATAGCTTTGAGGCCTTGATCTTTGATAGCATGATTATTCAAAGAGGGAATAAGAATGTATTGCACAGTAAGCGATGTTAAAGCGAAGCTGAAGATAGCAGAGAGCGATACTAGTGAAGATAACGCTATTTCAAATTTTATTGAGCAAGCGGATGCTTTCATAGATGCATTGCTTGAAGCTTATGGATTTTCAATTCCTCTTTATCCTGTTCCTAACATAATTAAGCATGCATCTGCAGATTTGGCAGCATCACTATTTAGATTTAGAGAAGCTCCCCCTCAAGAAATCAGGTCAAGATATCAGCAAGCTAAGGAGCATGTGAATGCATACATAGCTCAGAGAGGAAAAGGAAGCTTGGTAAGACTTACTAGTGATTTAGCGTGAAGCACATTCTTCAAACTCTCAAAAAAGGAGATTGTATAAGAGTGGATTGGTTAGATGCAAATACGATAAAGAATGTGCCGATAAATGAGAGTATCACTAATCCTGACTACATAATGACTACTATAGGAAAGTTTGAAGGGATAATCGAAAGTAAGATAAGCTATCTTGCTGTAGTGGTTGAATATTCGGAATTTCATAAAGATGTTACATTAATACCATTAGCGCTTATTGTCAGAATTTCAAAGACAAGATTACCACTAAAGAAGATGAGAATAACGAACTATTGCAGGAGCATAAGAGAATGGGAATAAGATGGAGCAAAGCAATAGAGAGCATAAGATCAAGATAAGAAACATAGAATTCAGCACTAGAGATTATAGAGCGATTCTTGCATTCATACTGACAATTGCTCTTATCATCATGCTCTTTAAGCAGGATTATCAGGCATCAAGCATCCTAGGCCCTTTGGCAGGATCAGCGATAGCATGGTATTTTTCAAAAAAGTGATATTATGAGCGATAAAGGAGGATCGGTAAAGGGCTTCTTTGGCAGATCTGCAAAAGATTTTCAGATAAGCATAGATGAGGTATTAGCGATTCTAGGCGCTAGATTGAAATGGATAGATGCCAAAATCGATCTTTATGAAGATGATGAGCAGAAGCAGTTAAAGTATCTTGATAATT
>JBNAWJ010000137.1:0-3625 GCA_049699795.1 Nitrososphaerales archaeon
TGTAATATCTGGTCCTCTATAGGCAGATCTGCTCTATAAGGTACTAGCCTTGGCACTCCTTTTTTATGAATTCTATTATGACTTACGATACTGAAGTAGTATTCTTCCTTCCATCGAATAAATAGATAGTATTTGTGAGAAATATTTTTTCATATGGCTTATAAGAAAAAAGTAGCTCACACTCAACATGTTAATAAAGACCATGATACAAAATGAATTTATGGGCTTCGATAAGAAAGAGTTTGAAAGGTGGATAAAACAGGCTGAGTATACTTTAGAGAGTGCTAGAGAGGACATGGAGAATAGAAGGTTTAGCTGGGCTTGCTTTAAGGCTCAGCAATCTGTAGAGTATGCTGTGAAGGGTTTATTGTATGGTATAGGGTCAATTCCTGTAGGCCACTCTTTAACAAGGCTTTTTGGGCGTTTAAAAAGGCGAGGAGTTGATGTTGATGAAGCATTAAAGCACTCTAGGCTTCTTGATAGGCACTACATACCTACTCGCTATCCTAACGCTCACCCTGAAGGCTCTCCTTTTGAGTACTATGATGAAGATACAGCAAGAGAAGCTATACATAGTGCTGAAACACTCCTGAATTTCGTTCTTGAGGTATCAAAAAGATGGTTGAAGTAAGTCTGAAGTTACCTTACCGCAGAGACATAGAGAGGTATGCTAAAAGAATTATAAGAAAATTAAAGCCCAGATTGATAGTACTTTATGGCTCTATGGCAAAAGGTACCTATGGAGTAGGGAGTGATATCGATTTATTGATTATATCTGACAAATTGCCTCATAATTTCCTTGATAGATTAAAACTTCTTAATGAGATGAATATTACAAATGCACCCATAGAAGCCCTTGGCTATACAACAAAAGAATTTGAGAATATGCTTAGAAAAAAGAATCCAACAGCTTTTGATGCTCTTGAGGAAGGAATCATCCTTTACGACGATGGTTATTTGATGAAGATCAAAAATTTATTCGAGAAGATTAAAGAAGAGCTAGGCTTAGTAAAGGTTGAGGATTACTGGGAATCAAGAATGGGAATAAAAGGCTTTTATACTGCGTAACACAAAAGTATTACCATGGAAGTCCTCAACATAAAGATCGAAAAGGAGATGAAAGAAAAATTAGAGAAACTTGTCAAGAGGAAGACCTACAGAAACAAGAGCGAAGCTGTAAGGAAGATTTTGAAAGAACACTTCGAAGAGCATCCTGAACTCTTCACCTCTGATGAGATAGAAGATGATCTTAAAGAAGCAGAAAAGATGTCGGATGAACAATTTGAGAGAATAGCTGTAGAGATTTTCAAAGGATCCAAGACTGCTGCAGAAATAGTTGCAGAGGGAAGAGATCGACACTCATGAGAAAGTTTTACATGGACACCAATGTCTTCATATCCTCGCTTAAACCTGACGATCCTTATCATTCAGAAGCAAAAATCATCACAAGAAGTCTAGTCGAGGAAAAGATTCAAGCTAACACATCAGTTCTCACCCTCTTAGAAACTGCATCAGTGGTAAGCCGAATCTATGAAGCCAAAAAAGGAAACCAAAAAGAGCGGAGAATTTTTGTCATCAAAGCCCTCAGAAGACTGGCAAGTTTCAAGATAAATTTCATCCATATAACAGGCGATGCTCCCATAGCAATAAGGAACATTCGAGCAGACATGCCAAATATTTTCAACGAGGCGATTCTCCTTAGCCTTCATAGCACTCTCCGAACCCTTGACCTCATCCATTTAGCTGCAGCAAGATATGCCAAACAGATGAACAGGGACCTCGGAGCTTTTGTAACAGGGGACAGCGAATTTCTATCCAAGAAGGAAGAGCTCTTAAAGATTCTTAAAATGCCCGTCCTATCGCCAAGAGAGTATGTTCAAGCCCTAGGCATCCAAAATTAATATCGACAAAAGTCTTTAGAACTCATAAATAATATTGATTCTATAATTTATGTAATAATAATGAATTAACTTTAGAATATTTCTAGATCAGGTTCTGATGCATATTTGTGACATATTAAATAAAATTATCTGGCGATGCGTTATCGTGGCATAACCGAGTAGAAGTTCACCCAATAGCAGGTTCTGATGCGTATTTGAGGCATGCATCTTCCTAGCATCTAGTTTCACACAATATATTTAATATGCCACAAATATGCATCAGAACCACTCACATAAAGGCATAAAAATATGGAGTTGGCTATCACTGACATCCTCCCACCCATAAAGAGTGTGGGCTTTCTGCGCTGTAAAGTCTTTAACTAGGCAACTTTTTATCCAAGTTATCCTTATTATAAAAGTATGCCAAAAAAGAACGTTGTTATAAAAGGAGTGGATGAAGAGCTTTATAGAAGGGCTAAAGCAAGGGCAACTTTACTAGGCCTTAAGATCCCTGATGCAATAAATGAAGCCCTCAAAAAGTGGCTGGAATCTGAGGAAGAACTCCCTACTATGGAAGAATTAGCGAATAAGAGCTTACTTGAAAGCGAACTATCAAAGCTCATCAAAGAGCATAGCGGGAAGTATGTCGCTGTAGCCAAAGGTAAAATTTTGGGCATATATGATACCATCGAGAAAGCCTTTCAAGCCATTAAGGATATAGCAAAAGAAGGAGCCCGTCAAGGATATGTAACAAAGATAGAACCAAAGAAAACTTTGACACTAGAAATGGGGATGGCTATTTATGATGTCTAAAAGGGTAGAGGTGCCTTACGATAAGAGCATCGAACCATCAGCACCAGTCCTCTCTTTGCAGATTTTGAACCCTGTTACAGATAAAAATCTTGTAACAACTTGTAGAGTAGACACAGGCTTCGGAGGCTCTCTTCTTATACCCTATGACAGATATAGAGAGCTAGGATTACAACTAATAGAGGATTTCGAGCTAGTTTACGGATTGCCGATAAACGGAAGGCGGATAATTCTAAGGCAGGCTTATTGCCAAGTCAAAATCCAAAATATTCTTCAAGCTGAGACTAAAGCCTACACTTTTCCAGGCAACACAAAGACACTCTTAGGAAGAGAATTTTTGAACAGAATCTACTTAGAGCTTAGAGGACCTGAGAAGAGTCTATTTGCATGGCTCTAAAATCGGCTACAGTCGAGCACAATCTGCTATGTATCTTAATTGATATAAATAAAGAGGTTGCTGTTAAGGCTGACGAGTTCAGTAATGTAGTATTGTTTTATCAGAAGGCGTGATGATAATGAGAAGATATAAAGAATAGAAGAAAGAAAGGTGTAGCTGGTATAATCCTGCCACTATATTATTTGCTATGATCTTCACAAATGGTCTTGCTCATACATGGTACCTTAGGGACTGCACCGAACACTATATTTTACGGTCAAAACATGCCATATGCATCTGTGTACTGGACATAAAAGGAAGATTCTTACATTAAATTCGTATAAATGCTGATAAGTGACCTATTAAATTCGAATCAATTTCACAGATACATCTTCAGCCTTTGCAGTTTCAGCCAAGGGCTCATCTGTCGTGATCAATTGTGCTTTTCTTGTCATCGTTGTTGCTAATTCATAGCAATCAGCAAGAGAAACCTTTGCTCTATGCTTACAGAAATAACGCAGAAAGCCCACACTCTTTAGAGGTGGGATGAATGCGCTTA
>JBNAWJ010000138.1:0-3618 GCA_049699795.1 Nitrososphaerales archaeon
ATAACTTATCAATAAAAACCTTTTACTTCCATGTATAAAAACATTGAATCTTTTGACCTAATTGATTCAAGGCTGTCCTTCAGGGGAGGGTGGTGGAATTTTTGCCTGTGAAGACAGTTTCAGATAGTTTGCATCTACAGTTACAGGGAGCTGGTATGGTGCATCTAATAGTACAACGGTAACCTCTAACCTAGCCAACTCTATTCGGTCTATCTTTGCCCTCATGCCCTTGAAGGGACCGGCTACTATCTCGACTATATCACCCGCTTTTAATTCAGAGATTATGGGCTTGAACATAAGGAATTTTTCGATGTCTTGATATTGTACCATGCCTGGCACGAAACCTTTAACATGCTTTAGCCCAGATACAACCTCGCTTATGACCTGGGCATTGCTTGCCTCTAGGAAGACGTATCCTTTCATTTCGTCCAATACAAGTATAGAAGAAATAGGCAATTTTCTAGTAAATACTTTATTATGTATGAGCCTTGCAACGATCTTTTCTTGCCCTCCTGTAGTCTTTATGGCAAATAGTTTACTGGGTAGATTCTTTGACACTCTCTCTCATCTCTATGATTAACCCATGAGTTGTAGCACAGAACCTACTATCTTAATTATAAACCCTAATATCCCGACAACTGCTACGCCCAAGGCGGTCAGCTTGAGGTATAGAAGATACTCATCTCTACTGGATTTCTTAGAGAGTCTAAGCATTTGTATAATCGATCTTATGAGGTCTGATAAGGTCAAGTTCTCTCCATAATATGAGACTATACATTATATTTTAAACTTTTAGGTTCTTTTTATTTATAAGATAGGCTCATTATGATCGAATCGATGGAGAGTTTAGTAATAGTCAGCTCTAATGAAGATATAGCAAGCATTAACATAGCCAAGATGTTGATAGAAGGATTCGGTTTTAGAGAAACAAATGAAAAGTTTGATGGTTCGCCAATATTCATAAAAGACAATTTAAAACTGATAAGAATAGAAAGAGATCTAATCTTTGCAGACTATCTGAATGACTATTTTTTAGCAGATGCCTACATATTTATCTCGCGCCATAAATCTGAGAGCGAAATACCTTGCCTTACTACTCATTTCCCAGGGAACTTTTCTGATAATAATTCTTATGGAGGAAAGCCAAAAGAACTAGCGTATACTTGCCCAAGTTTCCATAAGGAATACATTAAGCAATTATGGCAATTAAGAGAATTAGTTCCAAATTACCAGATAATCGTTGAGCCTATGCACCATGGTCCAACCTCTCTTAATAAGCCTATAATATTTGTAGAGATAGGCTCGACAGAGAATGAATGGAGAGATGCTAAAGCCAGTAAGATAGTCACAAGGGCTTTGATGAACGCTATAGATGCTAAGCCAAGATATGATAAAGTTGGCATAGGCTTTGGAGGAACACATTACTCAGAGAAGTTTACAAAGTTCTTAATAGAGTCAGATTTTGCATTAGGGGCAATAGCTTCAAAATACTCATTACAATTCATTGATGAAAAGATTCTAAGCCAGATGATAAAAAAATGTTCACAAAAAGTCGAATACGCAATTCTAGATTGGAAAGGATTAGGTAAAGAAAAGGCTAGAATAGTTGAATTAATTGAGAAAAACAACCTTAGAATCATTAAGATATAGCTAATCAAATTTCTCCTAAGCGATAAATGGCTCTAATTGTTTCGTTGATTGTGGTGAGAATTGAAAACTGAGGCTGTAAGAATTATCACACCAACTTTTGAGTGTATATTCAATAGGCTTAGTAATAGTTCAACCCCATCCTCTTGGGTAACGATCAAGTTTGAATCATAGGCACATATTCCTATCATCGGTATCTCGAAATTTTTATGCAACGCATTTTCATATGTTCTTTCAGCATGCCGTTCTCAAAAAAGCATGCCATCTCTCCTGTAACTCTCAAGCCTTTGAATCCTTTTGCTATTGCTTCATCGAGAACGTCACGCTTTTCTCTTTTCCTTACCTTTATCTCTATTATGCCATCCACCATTTAAAACTCCCCGATATCTGACTTTCTTCCCCACCTTTAGCTCCATATTACCATCAACAGCTTCTTGAGTGAGAGCTAATACAGCTGGAGGAAATGCTTGAGGGTTTAGGCTTAAGAGCAAAGTTGCTTTAGCTTCTCTTGTCTTGGCAACAATATTCCTTAAGAACGTTAATCCTTCTTTAGCTCCGTAAACATCTAGAATGTTCGTCAAATTATGAATGATGATTATCTTGTTTGTGCCCTTTGCTTCTTCCATGGCTTTCGAAATCGCTATGCTAATATCGTAAGGCATCATTGATATAGAATACTTCTCTTTGCTCTTTAACCCAAATTCCTTGGAATAAGCATCTATAAATATTAATGAATTTCTCTCTTCAAAAGGTTTTGGGTCGAATCCGAAATTCTTCATCATAATTCTATAGTTTTCTGGAAGGTTATTAGTGCAGACAAAGACTATTGCATCGCCCTTCTCAAGCCTATAACATGATAACTTTAGAAAGATTTCTGTCTTCCCACTACCTACAACTCCTAAGAGTAATATCGAGCTAGGATGAGGGATGCCACCTTTTAACATATCATCTATCTCAGGAATTCCAGTCTCTAGCTTTGCTTCTATAGGAATTTTAGATAAGGGCTTTGTTGCACTAAATAATTTGAGAGAAGAATACAAAGCCATCAAACCTACTGCTGTTTGTGTGAATGTCCTTAGCGCCAGCTCTATATCAGAAGCAAATGAGGAAAATCCGAAAATTGAAATTCCAACATAGAATAGAAAGCCTAGACCTGCAACTAAGCTAATTACACTAGCCATTAGAATAAAGTGTATTTTCACTTTCACTAAAATTGATATAAGTTTTGAAAGTGAAAGGTATGAGAAAGATATGTAACACCACATAAGAAAGCCTTGTAATAATATTAAGACCGCCATGGGAAACGAAAGTAAAGGGGTAGTCATATAATTCAAGCTCAAACTTAATAAAATAGGTATTATCACGCCCATAGAAGTAAAGGTAAGAAATATCTTATTGGCACGATAACCGATCATACTCATTAACCCCATCATAGCAAGGGCAACAGAAAGGGAGCTTAGCAAAAGAGTCGATGTAATAAGAAAGAGTAATGTAAAAGGTTCTACTGTAAAAATTCCTAAGAGATCGCCCCATTCTACTATTACATGTATTACATAAAATATAATGGAGAATAAGAATAAGTGCCAATAAGATCTAACCCCAGATATTCTTTCTATTCTTCTTGATAGAAGTAATACGGTTAAGAATGGTGCTACTATAACTATGCCAATGGAAGCACATGTGATTACATGAGTCAGAATATCAAGCAATTTGAATTTATATATATCTCAAATTATAAAAACCTTTCATTCTTAAATCGATCTATTATTAAATTTTATTTTTTAAGCTTTGTGGCTTAATTTAAATCTTTAGCTTCATTAATCTTTTGTTTTATGGATTGGAAGGCTGTTGATGAGGGGCTTATTAGGCGTGGCGAGCTCCTTCTGAGCCTTGATTTCCTCGATTCCTATAATGTTGAGCTTAAAGCTTTGAATCTTGGTAAGGTTGGTAGGCCGTTTAAGCTCATAAATA
>JBNAWJ010000139.1:0-3522 GCA_049699795.1 Nitrososphaerales archaeon
TTTACAGCTTGGTACAATTACCTCAAGGCAGGAGGGTAATTCTTGACAGTATCTTAGCAAGTTATAGTAGTGTTTAAAAATTCAAAACAATAGCATAATGATTATCCATGAAGATATTGGTAATGGGCGCAGGAGCAATAGGCTCTGTATTTGGAGGTTTTCTATCTAATTCACAAGATGTGACACTAATTGGTAGAGAAGATCATATATCTCTTATCAGAAAAAAGGGGCTCAGAGTATCCGGGATTTGGGGTGAGCATTTATTTAAAAATCTTAAGGCTTTCACGTCTGCTGATGAATGTAAGTTCTATGCACCTTATGATCTAGTGCTAATAACTACAAAGTCTTACGATACTGAGCATGCTACAGTGCAAATACTACCCTTGATAGGAAAAGATAGTATCGTAGTTTCTGTTCAGAATGGTATAGGAAACGAAGAAGTAATTGCCAAGATAGTTGGAAAGGAGAGAACAATGGGAGGCATGGCCATCTTTGGGGCTATGCTGATAGAGCCCGGACATGTAAAAGTTACAGTCTATGCCAGCGAATGCCTTTTTGGTACTCTTTCACATGATATGGAAAAGTCAAAAGTTATAGCCGAGATTATATCTAAAGCTGGAATTCCTTCTTTACCAACAGAGGACATAATAAGAGAAAAGTGGATGAAAGTATTCTATAATATCGCTTTAAACCCTCTTTCAGCAATTCTGAAGGTTCGATATGGTGCATTAGGAATTTACGACGAGACAAGAGCAATGATCAAGAGCATGCTTCAAGAGGCTTTTCAAGTTGCAAAGGCAGAAGGGATAAGGCTAAAATTCACCTACGATGAATACTTTGACTACCTCATGGAAAAGCAATTACCGCCAACTTCAGAGCATATTAGTTCTATGCTTCAGGATTTAGAGAGACGTAAGAAAACAGAAGTAGATTATATGAACGGAGCGATAGTGAGATTAGGAAAGGCTCATGGCATAAAGACTCCTGTCAACGAGACTATAGTCAATTTAATCAAGGCTTTGGAAAGGATGTATGGAGTGCCTTCCCGTAGGTAAATCTACCATTCTTCTAATTCTAACAGCATCAAATGAAAATAAGTCAAGATTATATGCCTGAAGGTAATCAAACGTTCAATTCATTCTTTTTATAGCAGTTCCTTTCTGATTTTTTGTTCAGATTTTAGTTAATAATATGAACTAATATTCATATTATTTAGCAAAAACTATATATATGTATTTTAGAAATCCTTATGACTATGAAAACTATATTCAGAGAAGACGAAAAGATGCCTTACAGAATAGGGGCTGACGGCAAGCTAGAGCCATTGATCATAAGCCCTGAAGAAGCCCTACAGATCATAGAGGAAAAGAAAGTGAAGTTCGTCGACCTTCAGTTTACAGATGGTCCTGGAAGGTTACAGCATGTGACTATTCCAGCCCATACTCTAAAGCTCAATCATTTTAAAGAAGGAATACCAAAGCTAGATGGCTCTTCCATAAGGGGATTCGTCGATATCCATGAATCAGATATGAACCTTAAGCCAGATCCTTCCACATTGGCTATAATTCCTTGGATTTCAGAGAGTATAAAAACGGCAAGGATGATCTGTGATGTATATTGGGGCTATGGGCTTGGGAGGTTTTCGAGGGAGCCTAGGGCAGTTGCTCAAAGAGCTGAGGAAATTTTAAAGAAAGAAGGTTACGATACCTCTTACTGGGGTCCAGAGCTAGAGTTCTTTGTATTCGATAAAGTAACTTTTGATACTGTAACACCCTTTTACAGCCAAGGCTATAAGATAGAGTCGAAAGAGGCCGTATGGAGTTCTTCAGGGATGAACTATCCCATAAGGTTCAAAGAAGGCTACTTTCCAGCTCCACCTCAAGACACTTTAATGGATTTTAGAGCTGAATGTGTTAAAGTCATGGAAGAATCTTTTTACATCCCTTGTGATGCTCATCACCATGAAGTAGCTACAGCTGGTCAGTGTGAGATAGACATACACTATGACACTTTGACAAGGATGGCTGATAACGTTATGACCTACAAGTTTATTGTAAAGAACATAGCCCATCAGAAAGGAATGATAGCCACCTTCATGCCCAAACCCATCTTCATGGACAATGCCTCAGGAATGCACGTTCATGTTAGCTTATGGAACAATGGTCAGAACCTTTTCTACGATCCTGATGATTCTTATGCAGAATTAAGTCAACTAGGTCGATACTTTGCTGGAGGGTTGATGGAGCATAGCAGATCATTGGCTGCAATAGTAGCCCCTACTACAAACTCCTACAGAAGATTGGTTCCTGGCTATGAAGCACCAGTATTCATTGCTTGGTCTCGCCGCAATAGATCTGCCAACATAAGAATACCTGTATATCAAAAAGGTCCTAATAGCGCATCATCGAAAAGGATAGAGTTTAGAACTCCTGATCCTTCTTGTAACCCATACTTCTGCTTCTCTGCTATGATCGCTGCTGGATTGGATGGCATAAAGAAGAAGATAGACATAGGAGACCCCGTAGATGAAGACATATACAAACTAAGTCCTGAGAGGAGAAGGCAACTTGGGATAAGAGAGCTTCCAGGAAGTCTTAAGGAAGCAATAGAGGAGTTGAAGAGTGATAGAGACTATCTCAAGCCAATATTCACAGATGAATGTATAGATAAGATCATAGAGAATGGGATGAGAGAGTATTTAGAAATTGCGATAAGACCTCATCCTCATGAGTTTCATCTATATTTTGACATATAAAGCATAAATGATCACAATGGGAGGGCATGCTTTCTATTCTTCATTGAGTAATTCTTTGATCTTACCTTCATCTTTAACGTTTATGGCTCTTAAACCTGCTTTTAATGCGGCGTTAACTAATTCTTTATCGCTACTTAAGAGTAAATTGCCACCAGAATGTATACATGCTTGGATTTGAAGAGCATCAGCTTCATAAATGTGCTCATTTAAGATCAAGGGCCAAGTTTCAATAAGAATTGAGGTTAGAACAGGAAGCATCTCCAAGACTTTTAAGCGTATTAACCTTACGGTTTCGCTTGCAAAGTCCTCCAAGACCTTCTTAAACTCACTAAGCCAGCCTCTTCTCCTTTTCTCATCCAATACTCCTAATACTTCGCCAATGTTCCAGATGGAGGAGATAATGGATGTTTCGCCTGCCCAACCTTTATCGAATACTTAATCTACCCCAGAGCTACCAGGCTCAGATATCTACCGTTTAACTAGCGCACTGCTATCAAGATAGACCCTCAGCAATACGTCTCCCCCTCATCTTTCGGATAATAATCTCTGAGGGTGGCCCTTGAAGCTTAGGTCTACCCTGCTTTACCCCTTCAGGAGAGAAGATGGTTTTCATATCAACATTCATCCTCTTAAAGGCTTGCCCAACATCTTCATCAATCAGAGAAGTTCTGAGCAGCTCTTCAACCTCACTACTTAGCCTTCTTAATGTTCCGGCTTTGTAGAAAACCTCATTTCTTACTCTTCTCATAATATTGAGGGTGACATTA
>JBNAWJ010000140.1:0-3497 GCA_049699795.1 Nitrososphaerales archaeon
ACATTAACTTCATAAATGCTATGGTAAAATCTAATCTATTAAGGAGTAAGAGGGCATAGTGAGCTGTTAGATTATTGTATTTAATATATTTCAATAAGACCTAGCTCTAATCTCACAATCAATATTCCTTAACATGTATAAGTCTTGAAATAGTCTTTGCCCTTCCATATAAATGATCGTCTGCTGTTATTAAAGGTGCTTTTAGCCTATTAGAGAGTAGGATGTAGGCTACATCATAGATTGTTAGGTCTAAAGCAGACGCTATGCTGAAACCTTCTGCTACATCTTGCCATCTTAGATCATAAAGAGTTATCTTCATGCTCGCTAATAACTTGAGTGCTCCCTTCGCATTATCATGAGCTATCCTCTGTATCTTTGAAGCCCTCCAGAGAATATTTCCTACTTCGTATGTAAGAATGCTCGGCGAGTGAAGCTCTGCTATCCCTTCAACGCTATCTTCTTTTAGCTTGACTGCTTTCTCTTCATAAGGCTCTCCTGGTAATACCCACTTCGCCACTATGCTTGCATCCACAACATATCTTGGCATAGTTTTATCTGCTCCTATCCTCTCTGATCCAAGAGATTAATTCACTTGTTGAGACTGGCTTGGCCTTAGCCCTTATCTCGTCGAGCTTTGCTGAAGCATTCTTCAGCTCATGCTCCTCGATCTTCTTCATAATGGTGCTCCTGATATACTCACTCCAGTTCATATCTACTTCTTTCATCCTCTCTTTAAGTTCCTTTGGTATCTTAACAGTAATTACAGAAGTCTTGGACATGAAATACCAATTGGTATTATAAAATACATAAGCATTACTGATTACATTAAATTCGTATAATGCTGATACGATAAAATATAAGATATAGCCAAAACTTCTTGATAAAAGATAAACCCAAAAGCAGGCTTTGTCTAATGTCTTAATTGAATATGAGCGCCCAGAATGAAGATATATTGCACGAATTAGTAGAGATTCGAAAGAAAATAGAAAGAATTGAGGAAAGGATGGTCACTAAGGATGAGATCGATTCTTTGATGGAGAGTTTAGAGATTCTATCATCAAACCCAAAGATTCTAAAAGAGATAGATAAAGCAATAGAGCAGTATAAGAGAGGAGAGTATTACACCTACGAAGAAGTCTTTGGAGAGAGGGTGTGACCTATAGAGTAGTATTTAGCAAGAGTGCAAAGAGGCAGATAGATAAGCCATCTGAAGATGATAGGATTCGGATTAGAGAGCGAATAAAGGAGCTAATGGTAGAACCAAGTAAATATGGAAAACCTTTGACAGGCGCCTTCGGAGCTAGGAATGTCTGGAGTTCAAGAGTTGGAAATTATAGAATTCTTTATGTAATCTTCGAGGAAAAGAAGGAAGTTCTAGTTATTAGGGTAGATCTTGGGCGGAGGGTATATAGGCTTTAAAGCATTAAGGATGAATTAGGCTCGAATCATCTTAAGTTATGGTTTAACCTGATGGGCAACTTTTAAAATATTCCTTAATCCTCAACCTATCGCACTTCTATTCCCCTTCGAGTTAACAGGATGGCACCATGTCCCCTGTTTAACAGATCGATTATCTGTTTGACATATTGTAAAGCAATATTTTTCATCTCTTCAGGGTTGCCCGTTTGCTCCAAATAAACAACCATGACCCTACTTCCTGCAATATTTAGGAAGTCTGAGTCGCAAGTCAAGATAGCAGAGCCAGCTGAGATGGCTCTTTCCGCTAGTACGCTATTGCGCAATCCTCTTAGCCCGAGCTCCACAACCCATCTTACTGGTACCCCTGCCTTACGAAGCGCAAGGATTACACTCTTGGGTACGTTCTCATCAGCTATGATTCCCATGTACAATTACCTTATAACAAGTTTTGCCTCTAACTCGCGCCCCTCATTCAAAGCCCTAGAAATCTCCCAAATTACTTCTACAGGAACTGTTGGATACTCTTCATGAATCTTATCTGGTGAAACTCCAGCCCTCAGCATCTTGACTATAAACTCTAGAGGAACTCTAGTACCCTTTATTACTGGCTTTCCGCCACACACCTCTAGGTCTATGTCAATATATAGCTCGGCCATGACATATTTCATCTCCACTAACCTATTTATATCCTCTTCTACCCGCATGTAGTTAACATTACTTCACAAGGCAAGTCTGATGGTCGATTACACGCTCAGACATTAATCCCAATAATAGCAATACAGATTACATAAATGTTGAAACTCTTACATTAAATTCATAAATGCTATGGTAAAATCTTAAGAAATAAGAAGCTATTAAACCACATAATATATGCTGTGATTATGAAAACTTCTTTTAATCGTTATTTCTTTAAGGATGATTAAATCTGAAGAGGCTTCTGGTGGCTCTCTATTGAATATGATGAGGATGGTATGGTAATGAACCTCATTATCATACCTGAAGATAATTTTATTCTTTGCATCCTGATAAGAGTAACTGATCTTCTTTAGAGACCCCTTCATCTTTTGCATCAGTTAAGGATAAGATCGTCTCCTTCTCTTGCGATCTTTGAGATAACTACTTGGTACTTTGAACTGAGTTTCACTCTCATTCTATCTCCAACGGCGATGTTTTACATCTTATTATTATGCTTTATGAAGCGCAAGGATTACACTCTTGGGTATGTTCTCATCAGCTATGAGCCCTGCGTATAATTACTTTAGGCTAAAACTTCTACCTCTTTAACACTTTCTTCCATTATTCGCTTACCGAGAGCCATATCTAAATCTATGAGCTTCTTCACTACTTCATTCTCTGTGTTGAGCTTATACATCTTTGCCTTTCCTATCTTCCTTGTTACCTTGACTATACCATTCTTCTCTAAATCATTCCAAATCTTAAAGAGTGTTCTTCTCGATATTCTAATGGATTCTAAAATCTCTTTTTTTGAATAATCAAATAATGGATTATCCAAAAAGTAGTCTATTATACGCAGTATAGGGCTATCTCCCAGATATTTTATCAATAGAGTATTCTCGCTTTTCATAGGCAATGATTGCTATAAAAAAGTATTTAAGCATAGCGTAATAAAGTATCAAAAGGAAACTTTAGTTGAATGATTGTGAAGAAATTGGTGATAAAGATATCAAAGCACTCATACTATTCAAACTCTACAGGCTTGGAAAGTGGGGGGCAAAACATACAGACTTCGAGAATATAAAGAAAGGCTTCAAGCCTAAGGAGCTTGGGAAGAAGGGTTTAAAGAGAGTAGAAGAATTATCTGAAGAGCTGATAAGAGAAGGATGCATAATACCTAAGATAACTTCTTATGGGTATCATGTAAGCTTGAACCCTCATAAATCAAAAGAAATATTGAAGATCGTTGAGGAGTTTATAAGAAAGCAATTCTCCTAATGCTATTTTTTATACCAATAAATCAAGCCTTTTGGATGGGTTTTCATCCTTTCTATTTCTTTTAAGCCTCTTCATCTCTGAAAAGGTTTAAGTTGAAGTAAAACATCTATTATGAGCGAGTCTAT
>JBNAWJ010000141.1:0-3458 GCA_049699795.1 Nitrososphaerales archaeon
TGCCCTGCCATTCATCCCAGATTAAAGATCGGGGCATTCTGGCAGTTTTCGTAAAACACAAAAATGCCGATAAGAATATAAAGTTAAATATTCTAATGAGATGTTGAAAAAAGTCTGGCATGAAAGTGTTATCAATAAAGCATTTGACAATTGTTATTCTGAAGTTCTTTCAAAATCTTTATCTGTATTTTTAGGTAGAGTATTTTTCTTGACAAGAATAATTTTTTTTAGTATTTTTTAATACAAATATGGTGCTTCCGATAAAACCTTTAAAAGAAGGAAACGGAAGGCAAATAAAAATAGCCGAACCACAGAAGGGTAAATATCCTTTAAGGTTCGGTTTTTTTAATGAAAGGAGGTGAAGATGAATATAGTAAGTATGAACAATCTGAATCTTCAAGATGAAATTCCAAGAGTAGCAGCAGAATTATATCATTATAGTGGTTGTATAGAAGGGCGTGATCTGGAAAACTGGCTTGCAGCAGAGAGGATATTAAAATCAGGAGAAGAATTCTGCGAAATGTTTATGCAGATGTTAGTACAGAAACCAATTGCAGCTTCAAAATTGATGGAAGCAGTGAAGTTGTTGATAGACTTAGAAGAGAAACAGCAGCTGGATAAACTTATTCAATCTCCTCAATAAGAGCTAGAGAAGATAGTATTGCATATAGAACCTTAATTTATAATGATTAGGGAAAAGGTGGATTTATTTTTCATATAAGCTCTTTTATCTATAACAAATATATTTCATATTCTATCTAAAGCCTGTTGTAGGTCAGTTATAAGGTCATCAACATCTTCCAGACCAAGTGCAATACGAACAAGGTTATCAACCATTCCGATTGAATGACGATAATCTTCAGGATAATCAAAAAAGGACATTGTAGACATCTGAGTTACTAAACTTTCGCTTCCTCCAAGACTTGGTGTTATAAGAAATAGTTCAAGAGAGTCAATAAATTTTCGCGTCTCTTTGTCACCACCTTTAATCAAGAAGGAAATCACACTACCAAATCCCCGCATCTGTTGGATTGCAATTCTATGATCAGGATGAGATTCCAGACCTGGATACCAAACCTTTTCAATCTTTGGATGCGATTCAAGCATTCTTGCAACAGCAAGACCAGCCCGATTATGATGCTCCATTCGAATTGCAAAAGTCTTGAGACCTCTTTCGAGAAGAAAAGATGTGAATGGCCCTGGAGTCGCTCCAATCATACGCTGTAAACGATAGACCTCATTCATAAGTTCTTGTCTGCCAAGGGTAACTCCTGCAAGAAGGTCATTGTGCCCTCCAAGATACTTGGTTGCAGAATGTATAACGATATCAACTCCCATCTCAAGTGGCTTTAAATTGTAAGGAGTAGCAAGTGTTGCATCAATGATAGTCATTATTCCATGCTGTTTCGCAACCCTAACAATTGCAGGAATGTCTAGCACACGCAGATATGGATTGGTTGGAGACTCAGTAAATATAATATTTGTATTTGGTTTAATAGCCTTGGCAATAGCCTCTGCATCAGGCTCAACAAGTGATACTTGAATCCCAAACTCTTTCAGCAGGGTCGTTGCAAAATCCCGAGTCTGCCGATAGCAGTCATTAGTAAAAATAATATGACCATCACGCTTCATATAAGCAATTAAAGTCATTATTACTGCACTCATGCCAGTAGCAAATAGGAGTGCTTTCTCCGCTCCTTCAATAGCAGCAAGCTTTCTTTCACATTCCTGCTGAGTTGGGTTTCCATAACGTCCATATTCATGCTCACGTACCACACGTCCCTCACTCTTTGCCTTCATAAACTCAAGGACTTCAGCGGTAGATTCAAAATAATAATTAGATGTTTGAACAATTGGCGTTGACACTGAATAATGTGCCTTAGGTGTTCTACCAAAACCGTGAATAGCAAGGGTAGCTAGTCTCCAGTTTTTAATCTTCGTTGACCTTTTAGACATTCCTTTCCTCCTCTGTAATACCTGCTTAAGAGCCTCCCTTACTGCATTCACATCTGGGGGAAGCTTAATCGGTCTATTAGCATATCTGCTTGGAAACCCTATCGTCTCCTCATGGTAGCGAATCTTAAATTCAGTGAATTTTAATCCGTGAGCTGTTGATATAACAACTACTCTCTCTGATTTATCTATCTTCCCCGTTTTGACCAATTTTATCAATGCTGCTAATGCAACACCAGTATGTGGACAGTTAAACATGCCTGTAGTATCACCAAGTGCTGCAGCATCTGCAAGCTCTTGCTCAGTAGCCTGCTCAACAATTCCATTGAATTGCTTCAATATCCTTATAGCCTTCTCGATACTGACCGGATTTCCTATCTGTATTGCACTCGCCAGTGTCTTCTGTGCATGTATCGGCTCAAATGTCTCAAAATTATTTTTATAAGAAAGATAAAGTGGATTAGCCCTTTCAGCCTGTGCAACAACAATACGTGGAAGCTTAGATATAACTCCAAGGTCCCGCATCATAAGGAGTCCACTTCCAAGTGCAGAAACATTTCCAAGATTACCTCCGGGGATAATAATAACATCAGGCACTTCCCAGTCAAATTGCTGGACGATCTCAATACCTACTGTCTTCTGACCTTCTATGCGTAGAGAGTTCATAGAATTCGCAAGGTATATTGACTCGTCTTTTGTTATCTCCTGCACAACCTTCATACAGCCATCAAAATCAGTATCAAGAGATAAGACAAGTGCCCCATTTGAGATTGGTTGCACAAGCTGTTCTATTGAGATCTTTCCTTTTGGTAATAGAACAATAGATTGTATTCCAGCAGCAGCACAATAAACTGCGAGAGCAGCCGAGGTATCACCAGTAGAAGCACATGCAACAGCCTTAATCGGTGCACCCTCACTGATCATCTGCTTAACTTGTGATACGAGGACCGTCATACCAAGGTCTTTAAAAGAACCACTATGGGAGTTTCCACATAGCTTTATCCAAAGATCATTCAATCCGAGCAATTTTCCAAATCGTTCTGCCCAGAAAAGATTTGTCCCACCCTCATAAAGAGATACTATGTTTTCATTATCTATCTGGGGCAAAACCCACTCTTTTTTACCCCATACTCCTGAGCCATAAGGCCATTCAGTAGACTTGTAGCGCTCATCAAATAGTCTCTTCCATATCTTTGCATCCCGATTAGCAAGTGCATGGAGATCATGCTGGACCTCAAGAAGAGAGCCACAAATCTTACATCTATAAATTATTGAATTTAGTGGATAACTTGCCTTGCATTGTTGATTAATGCATTGAAACCATGCTCTATATGACATAAATTACTTGCCCCATCTTTATTGAAAAGCCACTATCGGTTGGTTTTATATTTAAATTATTCATAAAATTCTTGGCAGATGTAGTATTTGAGCGGATTTAAATTCTTTCTTCGAAAGAATTTACCTCGGAGGCTCGATCTTAATCGAGCCGAGAATGAGCGAGAATA
>JBNAWJ010000142.1:0-3448 GCA_049699795.1 Nitrososphaerales archaeon
AGTCTTCTGGTACACTGGGCTTTACCCAGTAAGTCCTTCCCTCTGTGGATTTCACTATTTCTCCATCCTTCACTACTATCTCTCCATCCTTTATAGTGTAAGCAGCCTTGCTCAAGGCTTTGCGAACCTTCTTGTAATCACTCGATGGATTTATCTCTCTTGGATTTACATCATATATGGCAACATCGGCATCTGCGCCAACTCCTAAATGCCCCTTGTCCTTTAAGCCAAGGATCTTGGCAGTTGCAGCCCTCGTTACAATCGCTATTTCATAGAATGAATATTCACGATCCATATTGTCTAGATCGCTCCTAGATCTTGCCCTCTTCGAAATCTTATCAAGAGTTCTTTTCCTAGCCTCCTTGCTCATAAGCCAAGCCATAACCCGAGGATAGTGAGTAAAAGGTCCACCGTTTGGATGATCCGTGGTCATGAAGATTCTCCAAGGATCTTTCGCAAGCAATGCTAACTCTAACCCTATAGTCCACATAGTCGCATGGACAAAGTTGCTCTTCTTGTAGTGTATTGGTACAAGACCTGCACCTTCTTCAGTTTCCACATCAGCGTTTGTCCACTTGTTCTTAGTCAGCAAATGCAACTTGTACTCAAAGGGTCCATCACCTGTCATTGTAGTGGTATCAGTGAAGATGATTTGACCAAGATCTAGGCTTACATGCTTATTGGCATTGACATACTTCATTATTTCGTGAGCTCCTGACCTCATGGTGATCCAGTCTGAACCAGCGTATCCGTTGAACTGAACGTGAGTCAGATGTATTGTTGGCTTATCTTCTTTTGCAAGGTCTTTGACACTATCCATAGTATCTATGGTAGTTTGATAATTGCCAGGTGTGCCTAAACCATTCGCATGAACATGAATTGGATGAGGTAGATTGAGTAGTTTGTTGACCTTACATAATCCTCTTATGATTTCCTTTGCAGTTACATCAAAGTGAGGGACTGGTTCATCCATAGTTTCGGGTCTTCCCCATAGAACATCCAAGAACTCTACATCTCCCCATTTCCAAGCTTCAACACATCCTGGGTCTACAAGCTTTATTGCATAGCCTTTCGTTGCATCCAGAGTCCAAGCTACATAGGCTGCACATTCATCAAGTTTGTTATCTCTCAAATACTCCATTACAGACCAGTTATTGCCAAACATAACAAGGCAACCCTTATCAAGTATAGGAATGTCCTTGAATTCATGATGGCAATGTAGCATCTTCAAAGGCGGGTTGGCAGGCTCAAAAACGGTTGTGTAACCGAGTATAGCATATCTATAACCTATAGTGAAGCTCGATGGGACAGAATATCCAACACCTGAACGCTTTACTTGAGTCTTGGATTCAACATCCTTATAGTGATCTTCAGGACGAAGCATCCTCCCAACATTGCACTTTGGTCCTGCTATATGTGAATGAAGATCTACTCCTCCCGGCATGACAAGCTTGTTCGATGCATCTATTACGTAAGCGTTAGATTCATCTACTTTTTCCACTATCTTGTTGTCTTTTATGGCTATATCCATGACTTCTCCATCAATACCATTTAAAGGGTCATAGACAACTCCATTCTTTATCAGCAAATCCATTCTCTATCACCTCCTTTTTGATCTTATGGCATGTAATATCATACTAACTAATTGTTCATCTGAGTTTATTCCTGGAGGAGGATCAACGACCTTCCTGAGAGGCAATGGAACTGTATCCATCCTGTAGGCAGACCCTTCAGCCTCTATTCCTGTAAATGCACAAGGCATGACTACTTCTGAAGCGAGGGCAGTCATTGAGAGATGAGGATCTATGACAACATAAGGAATTTTACATAAGTTTTGGGCTACATTTTTGGGGAAATGCGCCAACGGATCTGAAGCCACGATAAGGGCAGCATCACACTCTCCTCTTCTCAATAAATCTGTGAATGTTGTTTCTCCAGGGCTATACCATGGATAGCCATGGCTAAAGTCTACCCCATAAGGATAGCCTGTCTGCCAAGCTGTTACTTCATTCATACCGGTTACGTTATAGTGTCCTCTCATGGGCATGATGGCGAATTTTGTCCATTTGTTAAGATCACGAACAAGAGAGATAGCCATGTCTATGTTTCTCTCCTTTCCTCTGCTCATAGTTAGACCTAGCCCATAAAATAGAACTCCAAATTCACAGCTTCTCATCATCTCTGCTAATTCCTCAACCTGTTCAACTGGCAGCCCAGCAACACTTTCTTCTTCTATGTCATCGTATTGTAGAGCCATCCTTAATGCTGACATGAGCTCATAATCTTGACCTGGTTCAATGGAAATGAAGAGATCGGCAAGCCTTGCACTTGGAGTCTTTCTTACATCTATGACTACAAGCTTTCTTTCTTTTCTCCCTTTTCTAAATCTCCCTTCTGATGAAGCGGAGTATCTTGCCAAATGCCTTGGATGAGATTCTTGGAAGTTGCTCCCCCAATAGACGATAAGATCGGCTCTATGTCTAACTTCTCCAAGAGTGCATGTAGGCATGCCTTGGTCATGTAATCCTAACGCACTAGGACCATGGCATGTTACTGTCTGATTGTCTATGATTCCTCCTACTTCTTCAGCAAGCTCTACACCTACAGCTTGGGCTTCACAACCTGAGCAAGCAAAACCATAAATGACAGGGAAGTCTGCGTTCATCAAGATTTCAGCAGCCCTATCTACAGCCTCTTCCAGACTTACAGGTTTCAGCTCGCCATTCTTCCTTACCAATGGGGAAAGATTTCTTTCCTTATAGTAGTTCAAGAATTTTGTAGCTGAAACTGAGCATGAGTTTTTTACTTTCGTTATCTTATTGTCCTCAACGGTAGCCTCTATATCATCACACAGACAGCCACATATTGGACAGACAACACTCTTAATTACCACCAATTTCTTCACCTCCTTAAGTATTGGCTTAACAACTCCTTCACATCCAAAACTCTCTCTCCTGGGGCTGGTTCCACTTCGGCTGATAAGCCTTTAAAGGAAGGCATGCCAGTACTATCTGTATCTGGACCCATGACCATGTTGGCATAAGGACCGTAAGGGATGAAGATGATCCCAGGCTTAGCGATATTCTGTGAAGGATTGCATTTGACTACAATACTACCGAATTGTGTTGTAACTCGTATGGAATCTCCCTCTTTAAGTCCTAATTCCTCAGCATCCTTTGGATGAACTTCGCAGATGGATACACTCTCCATATATTTTTCTGAAACTTTGCCCAATTCTTTTCCCATTCCTTGCTTTAGGCTTCTTCCTGTTAGCAGTATCGCCTTAAATTTCATGGTCTTTCAGGAAAATTGAAAAACCACTCCCTTAACTATTTTTCTTCTTTTATATTTCGATTTTTTTAGCGTAAACTAGAATTATATTATAATTCTTAATAACTAACCTTAATTATTTTTGAAGTTTATAATTGAAAAACGCTCTTATGTTGAT
>JBNAWJ010000143.1:0-3377 GCA_049699795.1 Nitrososphaerales archaeon
GTTCAGCCTTCTCGCTTGATAATCCAAGCAATTGGAGCAACTAACCATCTCTCTATATTTTCTTTGACCTGGCAACCAAGCTTCCAGATCATACTTCTTTGCGGCAACAGTTCCAAGATCTCCCATGCATACGTTCATTATTCTATAAGGTATTTTTAGAAGCTGAAAGATTTCTTCAGCGTTTTTTATTAATAACTCATGCTCTTTCCATGAATCCTCTGGTCTTGAGAATACAAATTGCTCTACCTTTTCAAATTGATGAACTCTGAAGATTCCTTTTGTATCCCTGCCATGAGCTCCTGCCTCCTTTCTATAGCAAGGGCTTATTCCAGCATACTTGAGAGGCAATTGTCTACCATCAAGAATCTCATCCTTATGAAGACCAGCTATGGCATGCTCAGAAGTAGCCAAGAGGTAAAGGTCCTCTTCCTCAATCTTATAGATGGCATCCTCAAAATCAGATAGAGCAACACAGCCAGCCACAACCTCCCTTCGGAGCATGTATGGTGTTTGTATCACCGTAAAACCTTTCTTTTTCATAAATTCTAATCCAAATCTAATAAGAGCGAGGTTGAGCAAGACCAAATCTCCTTTCAAATAGTAAAACCTTGCTCCTGCTACTTTCGCTGCTCTTTCTACATCTATCAATTCCAAATTAAGTCCAAGGTCGATATGATCTTTAGGCTGAAAATCAAATGTAGGCAATTCTCCCCATCTTCTTATTTCAACATTATCGTTCTCATCCCTCCCTGGCGGGACTGTCCTATCAGGTATATTTGGTATGATCATCATTATGTCCTGAATCTTTTGTTCTAAATCCTTGATTTTCGCATCAACCATTGAAATTTCATCCGAAAGCTTCTTCATCTCTTCTATCTCTTTCTGTGCATCCTTGTTTTCCCTCTTAAGTTCTGCAATCCTTAAAGATACAAGATTTTTCTTGTGCTTTAGCTTTTGGGCTATTGTTATGAGATCTCTCCTTTCTTTATCATTTTTTATCAAATCATCCAAAGGTACACTCATGTTCCTCATCTCTAGCATCTTTCTAATCAAATCTTGATTCTCACGAACGAATTTTATATCCAACATAATCTTGCACCGATTGATCTTTTTACATATGTGAATTCAAAGTCTCATATAAGTCGATCGTATCGACTTATCTATTCGATCTCTTTCAGAGTGTTCACAGAAGCTTGGCAGCATGTCAAAAGATCATCTATAGTTGAGATTAAAGTTTCTAGCTTACTGACAGAAAAGAAATTTATCGTTAAAAGCGTCTTGTTAATGTTCATCTCTATGCTTAATCCTTTTGGCAAGTTTATGTTATCAGGCTTAAGAGAGCTATAAATAGCCTTTGCTTTTCTATCATTATTAAAGTCAATTGATATTTTGACCTTTGCCTTCATTTACTTCCCTTAATCTATCCTCTATAACCTTTAGGAAATTGTTTAATCTTTGAGGAGGAATTCTGGCTCCAGCAGCTACATCATGCCCTCCCCCAACTCCATCAAATTTACTAGCTTCAGCCATGATCAAACCTAGATTCAAAGCAGGGCTACAGCCTTTTGTCTTCCTTGCTGAAAAACTTATGTCACCATCATTCGTGACAGTCCTAACAAAAAGAGCCTTTCCCTCAAACTTGGCAATTCCGCTCAATATTGAAGAGATAGCCCCTAGCATTTTTTCATCTATTAGACCATCGCCAACTACCATAAAGGACCATCTTCCTTCAGCAACTCTATTTTTATCGCTCAAAATAGTCTGGACATAATTGTTAAGGGTATACTTATACTCTGCCAAAATCCTCTCACCTTCTTGCAAGGCAAAATCCCTATCCCCAAGACAAATAGAAAATCCTACTCCTCCATTTCCTGTTCTTCCACAAGCATTCAACAATGTAGCAAACTCTCTACCATCCCTTAAAGAAGTATGTTCATCCTCTTTCTTTAGAGTATATATATTCCCTATAAGTTCCTTCACTTTGTCTGTAGCATTAGGTGTTAAAGTAAGATAAGGTATTATTGCCTCAACAATTTTTCCTTTTTCTTCTTCTGAAAGTTCAGCTATAGTCCTCCATCTTGCTCCCTCCTTAAGCCTTATGCCTGCTGATGTGAGAGTAGCAAGGCAAGAATCTCTATTCCCTGTCAATCCTGGTATAAAAGGTGTAGTTGTTGAAGCTATAGCTTCATGTATGGGCTTTGTCTCCCTTCCATAGAACATCAAATCCTTTGTAACTTCTAAGCACCCGTTCTCAATGGCGTCCTTTACAACGATCTCATTCAATCCTATCAGTGATCTCCCTTCCCCTTGGTCTTGCTTATCTCCAAGGGCACCGACTATAGCTAAACACGATAAGTCTATGTTATTCTTATCCATATTTGAGGCTACTATATAGCTCATGCCAGCAGCGCTGATCTCTCTTGTGCCATCTATATCGAACTGCCATGAATTGATGACATTGTCAATACTCTTCTCATCATCGCTGATTTGATGATGGTCTATGGCAATCCATTTGTCATCAAGAGCTTCCTTTATCTGCCTCCCCATTCCTGCTCCTAACTCACAAAATATGTAAAAATCATAATCTTCTTCCTTCAGCTCATAAACAGTTTTTAGCTTTAAGCTGTTAGTAATTCTAACGACAAAGCGTCCATTCTTTCTTAATATCGCTTTGGCTATTATACTAGCAGAGGCAATGCCATCAGCATCAAGATGGCCAAGTACGATTATATTCTTCTTTTCTCTCACCTTCTGATCTATAACTTCGCCAATTCTCTTCGCTCTGTTGAATAATTCATTAATGTTGCCCATTTTCTCAGCTTTACATCAATTGAGCCACTACTGTAGTATACTTCCAATCTTCTGATAATAATCCCATAGATTTGTAGTACTTTGATAGTCTATGAATCTTGGCTTCTAGCAATTCCAAAGATCTAACATTCTTTCTATCGCCCTTGTGGGCTTTAAGATGTTCTTGTAATCTCTTAGCCTTCTTTATCAATCTGTCGAGCTCCTCTGGGAGAGAAGGTCTCAAGCCGTTCTCTTCTAGAATCTCCAAAACTGATTTTCCTAATACAGGCTTGACCAAAGGCACGTTGTATTCATCCCTCAGTCTTAATCCGATTTCACTAGGGGTTAATCCATCCTTAGCCATCTTGACAATTTGAGTCACGATTTCATCAACACTATAAGTTGACCAAGTAGGAGCCCGCTTCGATGTAGGGCGTATTGAGTGAGATTTTCCTCTTCTATGTGAATGTATACGAGCCAATCCTAAGATTTGGTGAAAGATCATCGCACATAAAGATTTCGTTATATTTGATGGATACTGTCAAGAATTACCCTCCTGCCTTGAGGTAATTGTACCAAGCTGTAAA
>JBNAWJ010000144.1:0-3367 GCA_049699795.1 Nitrososphaerales archaeon
GTAAAGCGATTTTTTGTGGTCATTAATCACATCATTATAAGAGTATTTTAGCTTTGCCTCTATGAATTCATGGTACTGTTTAACCTTGTCTTGAGGAAAAGGGTTAGCTACGATTATCTCCTTGACTCTTGAGAGTTCTTGGTCGAGTGAATATACTACTGTAGCTCCTAGGCTTCTGGTAAGCGAGACAAGGTACCCATCCCAAGACTCGATGTCATATACTGCTGCATAATCTAATCCATCAAGTGCAATCTTAGGAGTAATGTGCGGGTAGAGAGCTGGTGACTCTGATCTTAGAATCCCCTCCAATACTTTCTTCACAGGTATCTTAGGTACTCTCAGGTATCTTGTAGTTATATGGTAAGCTCCCATAATAGAAGAGACTGGTAATGCAACCCTCTTCCTTTGAGTCAGTACCTCAGAAAGGAAAGCTATACTATACTCTTTAAGTGGGTTCTCAAAGCATACAGGTATGAGTATGCTTACGTCCAGCACTCCTTCAGGATAGGCCGAGCTTCTTCCTTGCATATTCACGGCTCATCCACTTCCAGCTTTCATTATATTCTTCAGTAAAGGCTTCTACCTTGAGGCTTAGGGCAATGTTTGCCCATTCTTGAACCTTCTCCTTAATGTCCTTAGAAATTGGCTCAAGAATTACTCGCGAGCCATCTAGCCTTATTGATACTTGCCCGCCCTCTTTCAGACCTAGAACCTCACGAATATGCGAAGGCAATACTAACCTTCCCTGCTTGTCGATAGTAACGGAATCTTCCACATTATTCACCATATGGAAATAATAATGCCATATATAAAAGCCTTAAGCTAATAGCACGCACTTTAAAAGAGGAAGGCTTCAATCTTTCTTAATCTGCCTGTTGAGGCGTCTGGCATGAAACCTTCTAGCTCTACGGTCGTTAGTCCTAGAATTATCGAGTCATCGACTCCGAGTTTTCTTAAGACTTCCTTGACTTCTTCGCTTAAGCTCACGGAGAGAAGTTTCTCATAGTCAAGGGTCTCGTCTTCTACGGATAGCTCTTTGATGATGGCTATTTCTCCTTCAAGTTTTTGTCCAGTAGCACTGATCAATGACCTCTTCTTACCCATGTATGTAACACCGATAGCCTCAGCTAACTTTTTATCTATAACTGCCATAGCGGCGCCTGTATCCACTAATGCAACATATTCTCTAGAGCCTTTGGACCCCCTTAACACGACTTTAGCCAGAACAACACCCAAAGTGTCCACAAAAATAGCAATGTATATCACGAATTAATATCTTTCTCAGATGAGCAAAACCTTGATGAAGCTCTTAAAGAGTAGAGCAAGGGGTCGTGAAGGTGGAAGGTTTGTAAGCCTACAAAGGCTAAGGAAAGGTTGCTTAGACAAACCTACGCTTCGTTCTTCAGACGTGGGTAACTGACTAGTAGAGGAGGGCAAAATACTCCTCTAATTTTCCAGTAAGCGGATTAACACGTAATTGCATCGCTTCAAGTGTTATGACCCCTAGTAGAACTCTATCAATATGTCTGCTCAGCAGGACTGGCATTATTCTTCTCTTACCGTTGATCTCCAGAAGGGCATGCGTTAAATCGAGTTCGTCGTAACCCTTAGCTGTGGAGACCTTCACTTTTTCGCCTACAAGTATCAGGTTAAGCTCTTTAGCAACATTTTCCGGGATAACAGTAAATGTAGCCCCAGTATCTACCAACGCTTTCGCTTTGATGAGCCTCTTTTCTTCTGGACTTCCAATCCCGACATCGATCTCTATATGACCCATAACACGAAAACGGGAAAACTCGTTTATAAAGGTTATAAAGATTCCTTAGCATTAGACCCTTAAGTCTGAATACGCTTTTATTTTTTATAATTTTAGGACGCATTGGAAATCATAATCTTTTGTAGACTTCTCTCCGATGGCGAATATAGTTACGGTCTTCTCTTCTTTATTTACCCTATAGTCTCCAACTCGAATTCGATAAAGTTTTTCTGCACCTCGAAGTTTGTGGCATTGAGGTGGAAACGGATTCCCATACTATAGGCTAAGCCAATTCATAGGATACAAGGCAAAATGGCTTTGAATAAAGGTTATAAAGATAAGCGAGAGGAACACGTCGAAAACATGCCACAAATGTGGGCATGAAGGGCTACGAGTCGGAAAACTCTTCAAATGCCCAAACTGCACATACTTAAGCAACGCAGACTACAACGGAGCCATGAACATACTCAAGCGGGCTATATGCCTATAGCAGGGGCTGCTTTGACACAGCCCAGGACTCGGTAGGATGAGTGGAAGACCATGACAAACCGAGAATCTCCTGGCTTCAGCCGTGGAGAGTGTCAAATTTAACACTTATATTCCACTATCCACATACAGAAAATAGGATATAAATGCCCACTAGTGACCTAGAGGAAGTCCTAAAAGAAGTCAAGATTGTTCGTGAAAAAGTCGAAAGATTGGAGGAACTTGTTGAAGAAAGGCTCATTGGATTAGAAGAGCCTTTAGAGGACGAGGTTGAAGCTATTAAAGAGTACAAAAAGGCTAAGAAAAAGGGAAGTATGAAACTTATACCTCTCGAGGAAGTTTAGAAGGTAAATAATTGCTTGCCATCGTACAAAATTCTCCTTGAAGACAGGGCTTCTAAACAACTCGAAAAACTGAGCGAAGATGTGCGTAGTAGGATAATTGAAGCCTTACATACCCTGAGAGACGAGGCTTCTCCACAAGACTTGACATCAAAAAGCTAAGAGGGTATAGAAACCAGTATAGGCTTCGAATGGGCAAATATAGAATACTGTTTGAACTACGACCAAAAAGAACAATAGTCATATTTGCAGTACTTCCTCGAAAGGTAGCTTACTAACGTTCATCCAATAGCACTGATAGTAGAAGAACCATGCAATAAGTCAGAAACCACAGTATCCAAATTTAAGTATGGATACCATTTTTATTTTTTCAAACATCTTTAGAGGCTAAATTAAATTATTTGTAGATTGCTTTTCTGTAACCTATTTTTTCGACGTATATGGTCTTTGCAGGCTTGTCTATCTTGAATATGATCCTAATATTACCAACTCTTAGCCTATAGTAATTTTCTTCACCCTTCAACTTAGACAAATCGTGCGGCATAGATAAGAACGGAAAATTTTCCAGATCGGAAACCTCTCTTATAATTCTAAGGCTGAGTTCTCTGTCAATTTCGTCCAAAAAATTATAGGCTTTCTTTGAGATTATAATGCGGTATCTGGCCATCTCATTTTGCCTTCAACTTTTTCTTAGCTTCCTCAAGTGTTATATACTCTCCTTTCCTGATATCTTCTTCAGCCTCTCTCAACTCTTTAAATTCTTCCTCGCTAATTTCTTCCTCAG
>JBNAWJ010000145.1:0-3326 GCA_049699795.1 Nitrososphaerales archaeon
ACATAAGATAGAGTTGAATAAAAGCGAAATGATAAACCTTAAGTTGCCACGTCCATTTGGTAAAGTAACACATTTTAACAACTTTATCTGAATAATAATTTGGTAGATCCCTATGAGTAGCAAGAAAAAGGAGCGCGGAGCCCCTATGCCAGCCTCTAGTGCTGGGCTTCTAAGGTTTTTCGAGGATGAGACGAAAGGAGTAAAAGTCCGTCCAGAGATAGTTATCGCATTAGCAGTTAGTATAGCTGCCATCTCCATTCTTCTACGGGTTTTCTTACCAGCGTAGTTAGGTGGTATGCAACTGCATAGGGATTCTAAGTCGCGCATAGCTAGAAGGTATCAGAATCTTTTCACTTTACCATCCATTAAAGTGGCAGTAGTTTTAGCTATAGTAACATCTGCTTTTTTATTCATTACTTCTTATTCACTACTTTACAGATTGGACCTATCTGCGCTCATTAGTCTAATTATCTTTGAAGCTGTAATTTTTGTCTCAATAATGATGGAGCAGATAGTTCTAATGGACAATCCTTTGGCCACCTTCAGGAGGCTCGTTTTAATCTCTTTTTTCTCTTACCTAGTTTGGTTATTCGCGTTAATATTTGGCCTTCTACTTTCCATCCCTTTATCAATTTATCACGGGAATTACATTTCTTTTTTACTTCTAGGCTTTTTTTTCGTCATAGCTTTTAGATTGTTAGTAGTAGGCTCTATATTTTATGGGAATCTACTGAAAAAGGCCTTTATCACGTTATTTCAGCCAATCATATTGGCTCCAATTTTGTTCCCTATCCCATCATTTACCGAAATAGCCACAGTATATGCCGTCCCCACCTTAAGTGGTGTTATTATCGTAACTTCAGTTGCATTCTATCTGTTCTTTGTCAATAGAATTGGTGTAAAATTGATGAGGATGGGTTCTTTAGAGCTTCTTCGGGCTTTTCTCTCGGCTTGGGCTGCCAATGATCCTAAATTTATTGAAGAGTTTATGGATAAGATAAGTTCCCAAGAAAAAGTCAGAGTAAACACAATTGTGTTAGATTCAAAGAATATGAAAATAGTTCTCGTAATACCAGAAGTGCACCCAGGTCCCTTTCATCCTGTAGGAAGTAGCAACTTGCCTTTTCATCTCCAAAACTGGTTCTTGAGCAATGGTTTTTCACCTATGGTTTTCCATGGAATCTCAGGGCATGAGCTCAATCTTCCATCTAAGAAAGAGGTAGACAGATTTATTTCTTCATTAAAAAACCTAAAGACGATAGCATCAGGAAAGACTTGCAGCACTCCAATCATAGCCAAGGTTGGAAAGGCAACTGCCACATGCTTTGCCTTTGGTGAAACAGCTTTGATTATGCTAACTCTCTCTCCCTTCGGCATGGAAGATTTGCCATTGGATTTAAAACAGAAGATAGAAGATTTGGCCTTGAAGCTCGGTTACAAACATGCTGTGATAATAGACACTCATAACTCACAAGGGGATGCAATAAGCAAAGAGGATCACGATGAGTTTATTAAATGTGCTGAGAAAGCCTTGACGAACTTAAAGTCTGTAAATCAACATGACTTTAGGGTCGGATTTGCCCATTCCTCAGAGCTTAATCTTCGATTAGGAAACGACATAGGACCGGCTGGACTCAACGTTCTAGTCTTAGAAATTGATGGTGAAAAGTATAGTATAGTGACTGCAGATTCGAACAATTCCATTACGGGTTTAAGAGAAGAATTGTTAACGAATTTTAAAGATTCAAGTGCACCTATCTTAGAGTTATGCACTTCTGACACTCATGTCACTGCTGGTAAGACATCGAGTTCAAAGGGCTACATATCTCTAGGAGAAAGAACAGGATTAAAAGAGCTATCAGAAGTCATAAAGACTCTCATTGATAAATCATTGGAACGATTGACCTCAGCTAATTTTCAAGTTAATTATGTTGATTCATCAGTAAAAGTCATAGGCATGAGTCTCATCGATAATTTTTCAAAAGTCCTTGACAAATCTTTATCATTGGTTAAGAAAGGCGGTCTAATAATCGTGGTTCTCTCAATTCTATTCGTGTTTTTGACTGGGATTTTCATTTAACTCTATTGAACTGATTTTACTAATAGGCTTTCTCCACCATCTCTTCACATACAAATAGACCACAATTGTAGATATGACAGTAACTAAGAGAAGTGAAGTTACTATCCACCTCCAATAACTCTCATGTTCCAGAAAAGGTATGCCATAAACCGTTGCAAGGGTGTTAGGTACAAGAATGGCTGTTCCTATGATCGTTAACCAGAGCAATAGTGTAGTCATCTTATTTGTTATGTCTGCTTGAATAACACTGACGCTACCTGAGAGTACCTCGAGCATATTTCCTGCGAGTGATATCTGCCTTTCCAAATCTGAGAGAATTAGATTGAATTTTGCTAAAATCTCTTCTCTATCTGAAACCATCTCTGCATCGCCGTATCTTAATGAATGCACCGCATCATGAGTGGCCCATGAGATATTTAGGAATGTGACTATCGATCTCCTTATCTCGAACATCTCGGTGCTAATCTCACGCATAGGAGAAGCCCTTAACGTCATTTCCATTGTTTCAGACCTTTCGACTATAGAACCTAGCACCTTGAAGTTATGTTCATTTACTTCGTCTATCATCCTTGATAGTAAAAGTGTCTGCCTTTCAGCCCATTCTTCATCCATAGTCGGGAGCTTCTTAAGAAAATATTCGGCATATTGAGAGAGTTTCAGTAGATATTCTGCATGCTCATCACGGATAGTAACCAATAGATTTCTCTTAACGTAAATTAAGAGAGGGGTCGCTGTTACTTTTCTTTCTTCAAATCTTACTACTGGTATCATGAGACCAAGAACATCCCCTTTGTCTTCATAATTCGCCAGATAGCCTGAAAAGAGCGCTGAAGGCTCTAAATTGAGCTTAAGCCCTTTTTACAACTTCTTCAGCACCTAAAGAAATATCGCTAATAACGAAGTCCAGCCAAGTCAATTTACACTTTTCAGTGCATGACAAAGCTTCGTCTAAGCTTTGGGTTGAAAATCTTATCTTGGATCCATTCGAGGTCACGCCTGCACAATGGATCGCTCTGATCATAACTATTCTGGACAACTTTATTCTCTCAACTTATTAGATTTTTCTATACTGATTTTTGTCTATTTAAATCAGATCAAATACATACACCCAATTTTTGTGAAGACTTTAATAATTTGATATCCAGTTAAAAGGATACTGTCAAGAATTACCCTCCTGCCTTGAGGTAATTGTACCAAGCTGTAAAGCTCTCAAGAAATACTCTTATCGAGCTTAGGGTTGAGTTGG
>JBNAWJ010000146.1:0-3278 GCA_049699795.1 Nitrososphaerales archaeon
ACGCATGAAAAATATATCCTAAAAGATAACAGTTAAATTTGCCAAAGTTTAGTAAGAAAAACATTTTAACTTAGCGAAACTTTCAATTGGTTGTTTCGATAAGGTGTTGTCATTGGTAAACATAAAGAGGGCTATAATGGTGGGCATTCCAGGAGTCGGTAAGACTACAGTTGTAAACAAAGTGGTGGAGATAATGAAGAAAAAGAACCTTGCTGTAGAATCTATTGTATTTGGCACAGTCATGTTCGAGGAAGCAAAGAAGTTTGGCATCAAGCATAGAGACGAGATGAGGAAGTTGCCAATAGAAGAACAGAGAAAGCTTCAGATAGATGCAGCTAAGAAAATAGCAAAAATGGAGACAGATTTTCTGATTGTAGACACTCACCTTATGATCAATACAAAGGAGGGATACTGGCCTGGCCTTCCCGTTGAAGTATTAAGGGCTTTGTCACCTAGCAATATTATTCTGATAGAGGCCTTGCCTAATGAGATAGTCAAAAGACGCATGAGAGACTCTGAGAGATATAGAGATTTAATTGATGAGGCAGAGGTTACCAAAGAGATAGAGATGGCGAGAAGCATGCTGAGTGCTACTGGAATAATCACTGGAGCTCCTATACTAATAGTTATGAATAGAGAGAATCACATAGAAGAGGCTGCAAACCAAATCTTAAAAGCCCTTGGTGTGATGTAAATGATAGAAGTTAACCCCATGCACACTCTGTTGGTAGCATTTGTTGCGATAATGCTGAATCTAATTTCTAACTTAGCCACTCGCTTATTGACAGATGTAGATAGAGCACGAAGAATTCGTGCTGAGGTTAGAGCTTTTAGAAAAGAACTGAGGCAAGCCATACTCACCAAAAATAAGGCTAAGGAGGAAAAGCTAAGAAAAAGGGAAAAGCAGATGATGAGTTTGGAGATGAAAGTAAACACAGAAAGAATAAAGCCCATGCTCTTGTTCTGGATTCCGTTCATAATCATCTATTACCTCCTTGCCATTTTTGTCGGTGGTTACAATACTGTAGTTGCCTTGTCGCCTATACCTTTAATACCCGTATCCCTTAGCCCCTTTATTCTAGTACAAGAGGTAGGATTGATATGGTGGTATTTGATATCATCTTTGGCCTTTAATGGCATGATAACAAAGCTTCTTGGCACTGGCCTAGATTAAAAGTGAAGCGGATGAATGCTAAGAAAGAAGGCAAAAATATTGTAATTTGCATTTCAGGAATGGCAGGTTCTGGAAAGAGCACTCTAGCCAAGAGAATAGCTGAAAGATATGGTCTAGACTACTTTTCAGGCGGGGATGCTCTAAAGCAGTTAGCAATAGAAGAAGGTTATGAGCCAAAAGGCAATGGGTGGTGGGAGAGCAAGGAAGGTCTAAGATTCTTAGAAGAAAGGGAAAGAGACAAAAAATTCGATAGCAAGGTTGATGAAAAATTACTTAAGATGGCGAATAAGGGTGGAGTTGTACTTGACAGTTGGACGATGCCATGGCTCTTTAAAGGAGAGGCCTTCAAAATTTGGTTGAAAGCTTCTTTAGATGTTAGAGCTGAAAGGGCTGCAAAAAGAGACTCGATAGAAGTTAAAAAGATCATAAAAATCATCAAAGATAAAGATGAGAGGACTAGACAAATATACAAAAACCTCTACGGATTCGATTTTGGGGAAGATTTTTCTCCCTTTGATTTAGTGTTGAATACTGACAAGTTCGATCCTGATGATGTCTATGATATGATCTCAAAAGCCATTGACCTCTACATAAAAAATCGAATAAAGAAAAATATTGACAAAAAGAGTTTTTAGTTTGGTTTAGTGATCAAATCAAGGGAAAACTCTTGCAAGATTTGATAATCATAGATGAAGATTTGACTGATGAGAATTATGGTTATTATCCTTACAAACGTCCCATAGAGGTTCTTTTAGATTATGGAATAATTCTTCTTGACAAGCCTTCAGGACCTACTAGCCATGAGGTAGTATCATGGGTGAGGAAGATGCTGGGAGTGGATAAAGCAGGGCACAGTGGTACTCTCGATCCTCCTGTAACTGGTTTATTACCAGTAGGTTTAGGAGAGGCAACTAAAGCCTTATCACTACTTTTGCTTGGGTCTAAAGAGTATTATGCTGTTGCAAGAACTCATGATCCTGTGAGTGAAACCAAGCTAAAAAGTGTTCTATCTGAATTCATTGGAGAAATTTATCAAAGACCTCCTCAAAGATCCTCTGTCAAAAGGGAGATAAGAACTCGTAAGATTTATGATCTAGAACTGTTAGAGCAAAAGGGTAAGCTGATACTTCTAAGAGTCCTTTGTCAGGCTGGGACTTATGTGAGAAAGCTTGTCTATGATATAGGGGAAGTCTTAGGTTGTGGTGCTACTATGATAGAGTTAAGAAGGACAAAAGTTAGCAATCTAAGCGAATCGAATGGATTTGTAAGGCTTCATGATCTGTTAGACGCCGTTTATGAATGGAAAGATGAAGGTAAAGAAGATAAGATTAGGCAGTTGATAAAGCCTATAGAGTTTGCAACATCATCTATCAAATCAGTAGTAATTCGTGACTCTGCAGTAGATGCTATATGCCATGGAGCAAAGTTGGCAGTACCTGGAATATTGCAATTATCTCCTGATATTGTGAAAGGTGATACTGTTTGCCTTTACACTTTAAAAAAAGAATTAATAGCCATAGGAGAGGCTTTGATGTCAACAAAGGAGATAGAAGAAGCTAGCAAAGGCATGGCTTTTTCAACAAAGCGAGTAATAATGAAGGCTGGGACTTATCCTAAATTATGGCACTCTAAAAAATCTAATATTGAAGAATCAAAAGAATAGTTGCGTGAAGCAATCACTAGATGCTAGGAAGATGCATGCCACGAATATGCATCAGAACCTGTGGTTGAGGCATTGTTAGAGGATTTCTGTCAGTTTATATATTTTGAATTTCTTTTTGTGACAATTTCTTGGTATTTTTCGTCTCCTTTGATGTTTTGTATGTCTTTGTCTTCTGTTATTAGGGCGTCACATTGGTTTATGGCTGATGAGAGTATCAGGCAGTCTATGAAGTCACTGAGTATGCTTCTGAGTTTGAAGGCTATTAGTAGAATCGTGCTCTCATACGCTTCAATGGTGTTTATTGTTTCGCTGTATGCTAGAGCTTTAACGCCTCTAATTACTCTTTCAGGCGGTATTTTTCCTAAGGCGGCGTATTTGGCACCTTTTGCAGAAAGCTCAAATATAGTTATATTACTTATGAAAATTTGGTGTCCTTTATTC
>JBNAWJ010000147.1:0-3249 GCA_049699795.1 Nitrososphaerales archaeon
TGGATCGTTAGTAAATATAGCGCCAGGTCCTATGAATACATTATCACCTATTACAGTCAATGGAGGTATGTAGACATTGCCCTCTATCTTACAATTTTTGCCTATCTTAACTCTGTAGTCTACGTGTGTGAGAGACCCTATCGTAACATCATCTCCTATTTCAGTACCATCTCCTATGTATGTGAAGTTCCAAATCTTGACATTCTTTCCAAGCTTGACATTCTTTCCAATATGATTTATGATTTTGAAACCTTCAGAAGACTTGCTCATAGATTATGGGTATTCCTTAATATGTTTTAAACTTAATTAAGATTATTAAAGATTCAAGTATATAGGAGACCCTGTCTCATGTGAAATCATAGAAGCTTCCACTATCTTTGTTACATTCACTCCATCCAATCCTGTGACTAAGGGTTCACTTCTCTCTTTTATGCACCTTATAAAATCTTTAAGCTCAATGAGAAGGGGCTCCTCCCACTTCTTTCTTGGAATTATTGTGCCTTCATCACTGTCTATCCTCAACTCTTGTGTTATGAAGTCTATGGTTACTATACCTCTTATGCAAACAACTTCAAGCTCTCTGATTTTTTTGGGTGTAAGCCAGTTTGCGACTATAAAAGCAGTCTTTTGGTTACTGAATCCCAGAGTTATGGCAGCAAAATCAGGACCTTCATGCTCATTTAGAACCTTGCCCGTCCTTGCAAAGGTCAATTTTGGCTCCTCTTCAAAGATCCATCTAGCAGTATCTATATCGTGAACAGCTGTATCCATTATCACTCCCACGTCTTTGATCTTTCCCGTCCAGACATTCTCCCTATGTAGTTCCAAAAGTAAAGGTTCACCAAGCTTCCCACTTTTCAGTAAATTCTTTAACTCTATGATTGCTGGGTTAAAGCGTTCTATAAAGCCAACAGTCAGTATCACGTTCTTTTCCTTAGCCAACTCAACTAATCTCTCACCTTCTATGGATTTGTAAGTTAAAGGCTTCTCTACGAATGTATCAAGGCCAGATTTCATCGTTTTTTCAGCAATCTCATAATGAGTAGAGCTTGGCGTGCATATAGTAACTGCATCTAACTTTTCACTTTTCAGCATATCATCCAATCTTTTGTAACCTTTAGCCTGATATCTTTCTTCGAATATCTTTATCTTGACCTCATCTATGTCGCAAAAGCATGATAGGGCGCCTAAATCGTTTAACACTCTTAGATGATTCTTCCCCCATCCTCCGACTCCAACAACCCCTATCTTGGGCATCTCTATTCACATAGTTTCCATTTTAATAGTAAATTAGCTTTTTGTATAAATGTGCTTAAAAGTCTCATCCATTAACTCTTTTACAATCGAATCAGCGCAACTTATTTATGTGTATTGATATTATGTGGTTAATAGCGATCAAGAGTGGTTGGCATGAGTAGAGAAGAAATTCCTCCTTGGCTAAGAGAGCAACTGGCAAGGTTCGACCAATTACAGCAAAGCCTTCAAGCCATACTGGTTCAGAAGCAACAGGTGGAGTTAGAAATGGCCGAGATAGATAGAGCCATCAACGAATTGAAAAAAATCGATCCTGAGAATACCGTCTACAAGTATGCTGGGTCGATACTGATAAAGGTCAAAAGAGATGATATGCTAAAAGAGCTTGAAGAAAGAAGAGAGATAGCCAATACCAGATCTTTGGTATTGGCTAAGCAAGAGACTAGAGTGAGAGAGAGTGTAAAAGAGCTACAGGTCAAGATAGATGATGCTCTACGCTCCAAACCTCCGTCATGAAAATGATACCATCAACAAAGCTCAGAAAGTTCCCTTTAATTGAAACCAAAAGGTTAAGATACGCTATTGTTCTCTGCCATAGAAATGCAGATGTAGATGCATACTGCTCAGCCTATGCTGTTACATTCTTTCTTAAACAGATAAATCCTAGAGTTAGTGTTAGCGTTGCTTCACCTAAAGGGCTCAGTAAACTTACAAGAAGAGTTCAAGACAATTTCAGAGTAGATCTAACAGAGTCCCCAAACATTTCAGAAGCAGATTTGATAGTGGTTGTGGATACAGGGGACATGTCACTCTTGGAAGGTTGGGGCAATGAACTCAAATCCTCAAAGTCTATAAAAGTATTCATAGACCATCACCCTTTGACGAAATCCGTAAAGTCCATAGCAGACCTTCTATTGATCGATGAAAAAGCATCTTCATGTGCCGAAATCGTCTACGAAATCTTTAAGGCAAAAAGGGTCAAATTGACACACGAAGTAGCCCAAGCGCTCCTCACAGGGATACTATTCGATTCACAGCATTTGACTATAGCCGATTGTAGAACAATTAAGGTTGTTGCAGAACTATGCAAAAGTGCTTCTTTGACTTTTTCCAAAGAGTTACTCGAAACGCCCCGAAGTATTCCTGAAATTATAGCCCGTATAAAAGCTATAAAAAGATTGGCAGCTTACAGAGCAAAAGACTGGATTATAGCCATAACAAATGTTAGCTCTTACCAAGCATCTGTTGCCAATTCTATGTTAAATCTGGGTGCAGACGTGGCTTTCGCCTTAGGAGGTCGCGGAGACGAAGTGAGAGGTAGTTTGCGTTCTACTCAATCTTTTTACTCGAATACAAACGTGCACTTAGGGATAGACATAGCCCAGAAATTAGCCTCTATTCTTAAAGGGAAAGGTGGAGGACACTCCACTGCTGCATCTCTTACTTCTTCATGCACTATAGATGAAACTGTATCTTTTTTTCTCTCAACTTTATCTGATAGGCTTGGGTTCGAAATAGAGAAAATTCAATGATTTTTGTATACAATAATTAGAAGTTAGACAAACAAGCCAAACTCCCGGATTAGCAAAAGTTTTTCTATATATGGTTTTAAAACATGATCGTGGGGGGGCTTTAGAGCACTTGATTGGTTCAGATGTTAAAAAAAGTTCCTCAGTTCTTATAGAAATAGTGAGTAAGAACCTTTCAGATGTATCTGAGGAAGAAGTGAGTAAGTGCATAGAACTTTTATTATCGCGCCGCGATAAGGAAATATTCATAATGGGCGCAGGTAGAAGTGGCTTGGTAGGAAGAGCCTTTGCCTTAAGGCTTCTTCACCTTGGTTACAAAGTCCACATTTTGGGGGAGACCCTCATGCCCTCTGTGAGCAAAGATGATCTCGTAATAGCGATTTCAGGCTCAGGCTCCACAAAGCTTGTCATAACCGCGGTGGAGGCTGCAAAGCGTGTAGGTGCAACCATAATGGGCATAACTTCC
>JBNAWJ010000148.1:0-3221 GCA_049699795.1 Nitrososphaerales archaeon
GTGGAAAGAAATCTTAAGATGGAGGCGCTAACGTTGCTGGGACACTACCTAATTTCGATGCCAACAAATAATCGCCAAATAAAACAAAATCGTCAATCGACTGTGTAGAAAAAGGGTAGATCAGAGGGTTGTATTCGTGATGAAGAGCATCTAATAGAACATGCCCAAGAACTCCTATGAGGCTCGATATTATCAAAGATTTAGAGATAGCACCTTTGTCATTCAACTCTTTTTTGCAATCAGGCAAGATAAAACCAACAATTCTTGGATAAAATGCAAAAGATATAAAGATAGAAATTAAAAGACCCAGAGTTGCAGAACCCAAAATGCTGTGAAGAACCAGTCTGTCTATTTCTCCTTTTGAAATAAGAAAGATGATTGGAACTTCGAGGTCTGGAACCATACTGCCAACTATCAAAGCTGGAAAGTTCAGATTAAACTTGCTAATTCTATGAATAATGTAAGCTGAAAAATAGTGGAGGGGTGTAATTGGCATCTAGATCAGTCATTCAAAATGATTCGTCCAATGATTTTTGAGAGTTTAGAAGAGGAGTTGCATCGTATCCTAGCCTTTTCAAATAACTTGCAAACTCTGAGGGGAAACCATGGACGGTATAGACCTTTTTTGGCTCACAATCCTTGACAAATCTGATAAGTTCATCAAAGTCACAGTGATCGCTAAGCGGGAAGGCATAGTCGAAGGACATGGCATACTTATAGCTGGACTCCATGCTCCAACCGCTAAAAGCTATAGTAACTGCATTATACTTTTTCTTCAACCCTTTTACAAAATTCGTTCTTCCGCTCCACATGGGAGAGATCAAAATCCATGGTCTTCTCTTTAACAAATCCTTCTCAACAGCTTCCTGATAAGAAATGAAATCACGAAGCTTTATGCCTAGCTTAGAGTAAGCATCATTCATTCTTTGCACGGATCCATGCACGTAGATAGGATCCCAACTTGAGAAAAGATAAGATAGAATTTGAGCTTTTCCTAAGGGATAGCCCATCAGTACGACGGGTATTCCTCGGGAGAAAAGGTCTGAAATGAGCCTGTTGACTTCGTCTAATAATTTCCCCAAAGGAGGAAAACGAAAACTATTTTTGCCATAAGTGGATTCAATTATCAAAGTATCACATTTCATGCTTTTACCCTTATTCAAAAAGGCTCTTGGTCTCATGGCAAGGTCTCCTGTGTAGAGAATTTTTCCATCTATTAGCAAACTACGTGAGCCTAGTATATGCCCAGAGTCTATGAGCTCAAACCCTTCTAACTCTTGCTTTGTCCTTCCTATATCTATGCCCCTCTCCTTCGCAAGTAAAGTTGTTTCCTCCGACGCTAAAACTCTAGTATCATCCTTTTGAGGATGGACATGGTCTATATGGGCATGGGATACAAAGACTAGATCTGTATCTATCGCCTTACACGGATCTAAAGCTATTCTCATGTTGCGGTATTTTATCAAGATGCCATTGTCATTAGATATGGAAACTCTCATGCCAATCCTTAGTGTTAAATTAAAAAGGACATATTTTTAAGCTATATTTGGTAAAGATTTAGTGATAATAAAATGCCCATAAAAATTGGATTGATCGGAAAGACGAACACAGGTAAGACAACTTTCTTCAATTCGGCTACGCTTCAAACAGCTGAGATATCTACCTACCCTTTCACAACAAAGACTCCTAACGTAGGTATAGGAAGCGCTGTAACTTTATGCGTCTGCAGAGAGTTCAAAGTTAATGATAATCCTAAAAACTCTTACTGCATTGATGGATGGCGTTTTATACCTATAGAGTTGATAGACCTCCCAGGACTGATAAAAGGCGCTTGGGCAGGGAAAGGCTTAGGAAATCAATTCTTGTCAGTTGCAGCCCAGTCAGATGCTTTATTGCATATAGTGGATGCATCTGGTAGTGTAGATGCTGAGGGAAGAATCACAGAACCAGGGACTGGCGACCCACTTGCCGATATAGGAGATATAGAAGAAGAGCTCGTGATGTGGTATCTGAAGCTCATCGAAGGGAATAGACCCAGAATCTCCAAGCTGATGAGGTCTGGGTTTGATTTGTCCGCAGCGATTATAGATGTACTAAGAGGAATAGGCATTAAGGAGAACCATGTAAAGATAGCTTTGGAAGAGGCAAAGCTGGAAGCTAAGGATTTCGATAATTGGTCAGATAATGATACCAAGAGCTTTGCATGGGTACTAAGAGATGTATCAAAACCAACGCTTATAGTTGCTAACAAGATGGATCTGCCAACTTCTGCAGAGAATTTTAAGAGAATTCAAGATGAATATTCAGATATGATTGTAGTTCCTGCTAGTGCTGAGGCTGAATTAACGTTAAGAAGGGCTGAGCAAAAAGGCTTTATCAAATATATCCCAGGGGAGGAAAGGTTTGAAATCTTGAATCAATCAGCCCTCACAAATAGGCAGAAATGGGCCCTAAATTACATTAGGAAAGCAGTTCTAGGAGAGTATATGAGGACCGGGGTGCAATTCGCTGTAAACGTTGCAGTATTTAAATTGCTTAGGATGAACAGTGTCTATCCTGTATACGATCCCCAAAAGCTATCTGATAAGCAGGGCAACGTGCTTCCAGACGTTTACTTACTGCCTTCTGGTTCGAATGTATTGGATCTTGCGAAGGAAGTTCACACGGAGCTTGCAAAAGGTCTTTTATATGCAATAGATGCAAGGAGCGGCTTAAGGTTACCATCAGAATACACCATAAAGGATAGGGACGTTCTCTCCATTATCTCGACTTCTAGGAAAAGATCCTGATAAATTGAGGAAATTACTTTGGTTGGGCAGTAACCTTCGCTCGGCTGACGTTGATTTCATCCAAGCTTCTTATGGTGGCTCCATGCTCACTCATGACTTTTGTTAGCTCTTCGTAAGCTATATCAGAGCCTCTTACGGTAAGTTTTATCGTCTCGGTCTTAACATCAACTTCTGTGACAGTTATATCAACCTCATCAACTCCCTTAACTTCACATAAAGCCTTGGATAAATCGAGAATCGTGGTCTCACGTGGTTTGAGCGAATCTATAACCATCCTTTTTATATGAACCGTCATAGCATTATGTTCAATGTAATAATATATAAACTCGAAGGGAAAATATCTTTCACTATATTTTCTGTAAATCCACTCTTTCATAGAGGTGGTTTCAAAATATTTAAGTCTTTCATGTTCCATATCTCATGTGTATTATT
>JBNAWJ010000149.1:0-3176 GCA_049699795.1 Nitrososphaerales archaeon
AAAGCATAAGTAACATAGAGAAGGAGCTAACGGCTAAAGCATACATATACAACATCCTAATAAACCTATAATGCCGAAATCGGGGAGAAAGACCTAAAAAAGAGGAGACGCTCAAACAATAAAGAATTAAACCACAAAGCATTTTTTAGTTTTCCTACTTCTCCATGTCAAAAATCTCAAAAAATATCCCAAATCGCCAAAAATATTGGGAATTAATGGATAACAAATTAACGTTTTCAAAAATAATACGCCCCGTTTTGTTATCTTTAGTTCTGTTACTCCTATTAGCTTCTGTACCATTAGCAAATTCTGCATATACCTATACTATGACCGTCAACCCTTAACTGAGAGAGTATTAGTATTCAACCTTGACCAAGGCGATAATTTCGAAGGATCTCATTTTCATCTAAAAGAAGATAGCAAAGCAAAGCCTTTTGGGAATGAAGCCTATTCTCAGCCTCATCCCAGACCAAAGACCTAGGACCGTCTATAACATCATCAGTAACCTCTTCTCCTCTCTTTGCAGGTAAACAATGCATGAATATAGCATCAGATTTTGCTTTATTCATAAGCTCATTATTCACTTGATACTTTGGTATGAATACCTTTAATCTTTTATCTCTCTCTTGCTCGAAGCCCATAGATACTACAGAATCAGTCATAACACAATCTGCATCCTTTACAGCCATGATAGGATCATTTATAATTTCTATTCTCGCTTTCGTATCTTTGGCTATTTTTTGAGCGTTATCAACAGCTTCTTTTAAAGGATGATATTCTTCTGGTGTTGCAACAGATATATCAATGCCCATCAATGCTGCCCCTATCAGCCAGGTATTACAAACGTTATTGCCATCTCCTACCCACGCAACTTTTAACCCTTTCAATTTGCCTTTTGCTTCAAGAAGAGTCTGTAGATCTGCTAGGATCTGAGCAGGATGATAATGCTCGCTTAACCCATTTATCACCGGCACTGATGAAGCTTTTGCCAATTTTACTATGTCTTCATGATTATAAACTCTAGCCATTATAGCATCGACGTATCTCGATAAGGTTCTGCCAGTATCTTCTATGGTCTCCCCACGACCTAACTGCAGTTCGCTAGTGCTAAGGTTGACAGCGTGCCCACCAAGTTGAAGCATGGCAACCTCAAAGCTAACTCTCGTTCTTGTGCTGGGTTTTTGAAAGATCATGGCAAGAACTTTGTCCTTTAGTAATTTTCTGAAAAAGCGTTGCTTTGCCTCTTTCTTCAATACCGTTGCTAGATCTAGGATTTTATCGATTTCTTCTGAGTTTAATTCCATTAATGAGAGAATAGACTTACCCTTCATCAAAATGCTGTTCACTTCTCTTCAAATAAGGATGAGACGAAAGAATCAACGTTAAATGCAGCTAAATCATCATAGCCTTGACCAGTACCAAGGTAAATTATCGGCTTCCCAGTTACATATGCAATAGATAGAGCAGCCCCTCCTTTGACATCAGCGTCGGTCTTAGTCAAGATTGCAGCATCAAAATTGGTGAATTCTTGAAATTCTTTAGCCTGAGATACAGCATCGTTTCCAGCTAGTGCATCACCAACAAATATCTTCAAGTCTGGGTTAACGACTCTTGTTATCTTAGCCATCTCCTCCATCAAATTCTTGCTCGTCTGCATCCTCCCTGCAGTGTCTATAAGAACAACGTCTATCTTTCTTGATTTTGCGTGTAATACAGCATCTCGAGCAACAGCAGCAGGGTCTGCACCATACTTTTGTGAGATGACTTTTACTGATAATCTGTCTGCATGTTCTGTGAGTTGCTCTATGGCTCCAGCACGATGCGTATCTGAGCATGCTAAAATTACTGAAAATCCTGATTTTTTCAGAAGGTTTGCAGATTTAGCTATAGTTGTGGTCTTTCCAGTCCCATTCACTCCCAAAAACAGAATTATGAAAGGTTCCCCAGTTGTATTTTTCTTTTTTATCATATCGATCATATTGAATTGCTTCGCTCCTGAAAAGATTTCTTTGACCACATTCATTAAGCGTTCTTTAATGTAATCTGAAGAATTCATAGAGCGTTGAATTTTAGTACCGACTATTTCGCTCTTCAACTTTGATGTCAATTCTTCGACTACCTCGTAAGCCACGTCACTCTCCATCAAAGCAACTTTGAAATCCCAAAGCAGTTTATCGACTTCCTTCTCATCAAGAGTACGCTCTGTAATGGCTTTGCTCAAAGCCTTTAAGGCAGAACGAAGCTTATCGAACATGGCTTTTCACTTCAAGTTAACATAAAGCTGAATCATCTAACTATTGAGTCTTTTTCTGCCTTTCTAATATACTGCTTATGATTGCTCTGTTGGATTCTATCCTTTTTGCCAGCTCTGCCTTCTGTCCCTCGAGGTTTGATATAGCGTTCTCGAGTTCTTTTATCCTCTCCTCCAAAAAACTTACGGCGCCATCTTTAGTCTTCTCTATCATGACATCGGCGCCTATGCTCACCAAGAGCTTTTCAGGAGGCTTTGCAGATACTTCTATGAAGACTCCTCCCCCTATCGGAACAAGCACATCAGAAATCTCATTACTTGGAAAGCTTCTTATGGCCTCTAGAGCCGCTCTACTCTCTACTATAGCTCTAGCCAGAAGGGATTCACGTGTATTTATCTCGCCAAAGTAGCCTTCCAGCATCCTTAACTCCATGGCCAATGATTGAATTCTTTCTTGATCGCTCACTTAACATCTACCAATTCAAATATTGGCTGGAATTTAAGAATATAGTTTTCTTGATTAGACCTTAAGAATTCTACTTAATATTAATAGCTCTGGACCGTTAGTAAGGCTTCCTACAACAGCATTCCTAGAATTTGCTATTATGCCTGAGGCTACATAGGGCACACCATTATTTACTGTTGATGGTTCTACATCGACTTTAAGAAAATCATGAATTTTTTTTACTTCAGCCTCTGAGGCACGGGGATGAACGACTACGCCAGAATCTGTTGCCACGGCCATAGAACCTATTTGATAGTATGATGCTATGCTCATAATCTCAACTGGAGCGTCTAAAACATCGGCTATGATCTTTACTGCTTGATTGGGCAAAATTTCTGATACTAGAGCACCATGATCGTTGGCAACTATTAAATTCCCCACAGATGTGTACTTTGTTGGCAATCTTTCCACTGGCAAGCC
>JBNAWJ010000150.1:0-3157 GCA_049699795.1 Nitrososphaerales archaeon
GTATCATTATCTGAATATTTATGAGATAATACTATCAATATCATAACATAGACCAGTTTAATTCAGGTACTGTTTCCTCGTCTTTATAGAGATTCTCGTAATAAGAGAGAACCCTGCCGAATAATTCTTTCGCACTAACAATTGGTAAATAGAAGGCAACCCAATTAGAGTAGAGTTTTCCAAAAGGACTCATGACGCTAAATTCGATGTGATATTCAATTTTTTCCGTTCACTTTCGGAACGATTTTGAATTTTATCGCTCCGTCTTCAGGTATTACTTGCAATTGTGGGCGTTCTGCTGGAACAATAAACTCTTTGTTGCCAACTCTTTGCCAGCCAAGCTGGCTCTCATGCAAACCGTAAAGCACTGGATCGATAACATAGTTCCTTTTAATTTGCTGGACACCTTGTGTACTAATACAGTTATCAGAATAAATTAAAGGAAGAACTTTCAACTTTGGATTTTTAGACATAAGCCCTTTTCCTTTTAAGTAAGTGTAGAGATCATCATCCCAAGGGAAGTAGATTTGCAAAGTATCAAGCGTGTACTTTCCTAAATCCCATAAAGTAGAATGGCTGAAGTATGTCTAAATTAGGTTTGTTACCATAAAATTCAATTGAGTGATTATCAAATGTAACATAATGATTTATATTGGTAACATTGATAAAGAAAATTGTGAAAAAGAAGATAGTTGAAGCACTGAACAGCCCAATGAGAAGAGCTATAGTCAAGGTGCTCGCTGGAGTTGGAGATGGGCTAACAGTAAAGGAAGTAAGAGAGGCGCTTAAACGAGCAGGAAATCCAGTTCGATATAGAGAAACTGTTTATCGCGCATTAGAGATTTTGAGAGACGCTGAACTTGTTGAAAAATACTATGCCAATAATAAAGGAATCTGTTATCGTTTGAAGCAGCTGAAGATAGAACTTGACCTTACAAAGCTAAATGGGGAATGAAATAAGATTTGGGCACTAATCATAAAATCATCTTTGGCGATTGTCGTAATATGCATGAAATACCTAATAAATCAGTTCATTTAATGGTTACTTCTCCGCCTTACTATAATGCTCCTTTTGATTACCCTGACCTTTTCAAAAATTACGATCAATATTTGGAGTTAATCCTTATCATGGGTAAGGAGTTACGAAGGGTGCTAGTTGATGGACGTATTGCATGCTTTGTAACTCAAGGTGTAAGGATCAATGGAAAACTGTATCCCGTTCCAGATGACATAACAAAGATAATGATAGAGTTGGGCTTTAAATACAGGGATAAGATAATTTGGAGAAAGCCTGAAGGGTATATAAGAATAAGCAAACGATCTGGTGTGGTATTACAGCATCCGTACCCTATGTATTTCTATCCTGATAATATCTTTGAGGAAATACTCATATTTCAGAAGGGCGACTTCGACTACAACCACATCAAGAAGTTAGATCAAAATGTCGTTGAGGCATCTAAGATAGAACTAACAGAATATCAAAAGGGTAAATGGTTCCTCTCAATATGGGATGTGACTAATGTTTTGCCTCTCAAAGGCAGATTAGAGGAGGGGATAGCTGCTTTTCCAGAAGAAATTCCCAGACGACTAATAAAATTGTTTTCATTTATAGGAGAAACTGTACTTGACCCTTTTCTCGGCTCAGGTACTACTTCGAAAGTCGCAAAAGAGCTAGGGCGTAATTCAATCGGTTATGAAATTGATCTAGAATTGAAGTCGATCATCATGAGAAAGTTAGGATTTGAATACGGAACCCTCACTGAAGACAAAATAGAATTCTTTGAACGCTATGACGCTAAAAGATTAAGAACTTTTCTGCAAGAAGATGTTAAGAAGCAAAAGTCTGTAACCCAAAAGAAGAGTAAGGCTTTTTCCACTTAGTAAGATAGTGTCATAAATATGACATCAGAACCTCATAACTTTCTGACTATAAGGATGACTCTTTGAAGGAAAGTAATAAAAGCCAATATTAGAACTACCATCACTCCATAGTTAACATAGCCTAAAATACTTGCAATAGATATAACTAAAATTCTTTCAGCTCTCTCACCTATCCCAATCCCTGAGAGATTTATTCCTAAAGATTCTCCTCTCGTTCTAGCATAACTGACAAGAAGAGAGAAGGACAAAGCCATTAAAACCAAAAGAGGATCGCTAAAGCTTCCTATTAGTATACCAGTATAAACAAACAACTCTCCCAATCTGTCAAAAGTAGAATCCAAAAAGGCTCCTCTTGACGAAACTAAGCCTTTTACCCTTGCCACTGAGCCATCCAATACATCTGCAAAGCCTGATATTAGCAAAAATACTCCGCCATAAAACCCATCTTTAAAGAATATGCTTGAATAAAATAAGCATGATAGAAAAGCCATTAGCAAACCAAAGGATGACCAAAAGAAAGGAGGCAAGCCAGTTTTTGCTAATAATAAACCTATCTTATTGAAAAAAGGTTCAAAGATTTTTCTGAATCTGTTGAGCATGGCATCAGAGTATAGCATTATTGATTATTTATATATGAAAAATCTTTGTTATCAATGAGTCTCTAAAAGATGAAGCATTAAATTCAGAGTGTATTAGAAAAATTATTTATTCTTATGTTATAGTTTTTATTAGATTAGATGAGTAGCTTTGGGCAAGGTTCAGAAGGGCGTAAGATGCTCTGTAATAGATTGTAACAATGAAGCTATTCGCTCGTTGGGCAGAGACAAATTTTCAGCGTCTGATCTAAAATTAAAGGAAGGAAGAAGGGTTTACCTCTGTGAGCATCATTACAAAGTATGGAAGAAAGAAACAAAAAAGTTTAGAGAATTAGATAGGCTAAGGTACGGTCAAAAATAGTTATATACAGGATAACCTGTTATCTCATAAGGCGTAGTCGTATGGCTGAAAAACCAACAGCTGCGTTTATCTTGTCTCTAATCGGGGCTATACTAATCCTCATCGATGGTCTATGGGTGGCTGTCGCATTTTCTATCCTTGGTGGTTTGGGTTTCATGTTGCCAGGGTTCGAGTGGATAGGCGGTCTGTTTCTCATTGTAGCTGTAGTAGCTATTATACTGGGTATACTCACCCTTATTGGCGCCATGATGATGAACACTACAAATAAAGATAAAGTCAGAACAGGGTCGATCCTTGTACTAGTCTTCTCGATAATAAG
>JBNAWJ010000151.1:0-3008 GCA_049699795.1 Nitrososphaerales archaeon
TTAGGAAAGCTATCAGATTACATTCTTCAGGTTAAAGGTAGGATCATGCCAACTAAGGAGGCGAATGGTAGAGATTACTTTGCAAGACAGATACTAGGTCTTCATGAACCTCTTGCCCCTCTTGGCACTCTCTTCGAAGATACTTGCATGATTCTACTAGATGCCATGATCCCTGTGATGATGAGTAAGCTCAAAATAAGTGAAGAGGAACTAGGAAAGCGTCATGCCAATATAGAATAGCAACATTATAGGCATCAAAAAGACTTAAGTAGAATAGATAAAAACTTAAATATGATAGCAAAGCGCGAAGCGTAACTTGTATCAAAGTAAGTGATGAACCTTGCCAAGATATAAAACAACTTCTGAAGTCTTGAAAATCATAAGGAACAAAGATCAGATTAGGAATATAGGAATAATCGCCCATGTCGACCATGGAAAGACCACGATGAGTGATAGTTTGCTTGCTGCTTGTGGTATGTTAAGTCCTTCAGTGGCAGGTCAGGCTTTGGCTTTAGATTACATGGATCTTGAGCAAAAAAGGCAGATGACCATCAAGGCTGCCAACGTTACTCTATATTACGAGTATAAGAATACGCCTTACGTGATAAACTTGATAGATACTCCCGGGCACATAGACTTCACAGGAAAAGTAACTAGAAGTCTTAGAGCGATAGATGGTTGTGTTGTGGTAATAGACGCTGTGGAAGGAGTAATGACTCAGACAGAGACTGTTACTCGACAGGCTTTGGAAGAAAGAGTCCGCCCTGTTCTATACATAAATAAGATAGATCGCTTGATCAAAGAACTTCGCTTAACTCCAGAGAAGATGCAGAACTGGTTAGCAAACATAGTGAATGACTTTAACCAATTGATCGACATTTATGCTGAGCCTGAATTCAAAGAAATTTGGAAGGTTAGCATACCTCGTAATTCAGTGGCCTTTGGTTCTGCAAAGGATCGATGGGGCTTCAACTTTATGATAGCTCAGCAAAAAGGAGTTAAATTTAGCGACATAGTAAAAGCTTACAATGAAGGTAATGAGGCTGAATTAGCCGAAAAGCTTCCTTTGCATGAGGCAGTCTTGTCCATGGTTATAGAACATCATCCTCCACCCCATTTTGCCCAAAAGTATCGTATCCCGAGGATTTGGAAGGGAGATCTAGATTCAGAAGTAGGAAAATCCCTTCTATCCTGTGATGAGAACGGACCCAAAGTTATGATGATCACGAACGTTATAGTAGACCCACAGGCAGGAGTGGTAGCTGTAGGTAGACTTTTCTCAGGCAGTATTAGCGATGGTGATACTGTCTACTTATTGGAAGCTAAAAGAGAGGGGAGAGTACAATCTGTCAATATGTTCATGGGACCATTTAGGGAGATAGTTGGAAGCTTGACAGCAGGTAATATCCCAGCTTTGCTAGGCTTAGAACATGCAAGGGCTGGTGAGACGATATCATCCGTAAAGGGCATAGTTCCTTTTGAACAGATAAAGTATGTTTCAGAGCCTGTAGTAACGATAGCTGTAGAGTCGAAGTATCCTAGAGATTTACCTAAACTAGTGGATTCTCTTAGAAAGCTCAGCATCGAAGATCCAAACCTTATCGTTAGGATCAACGAAGAGACAGGAGAGATGCTCATGTCAGGGATGGGAGTATTGCATCTAGAAATAGCCACCACTATGATCCAACAGCAAGGCTTAGAGATAATAACTTCTAAACCTCTTATCAATTACAGAGAAACTATAAGAGGCAAAGCTGGACCCGTCATGGCGAAGTCTCCCAACAAGCACAACAGAATCTTTATGAGAGTCGAGCCATTACAAGAAGATATAGTAGAACTGATTAGGAATGGTACCATTCATGAAGGCCTCGATAGAAAGTCTATAGCAAAAATATTGAGAGACAAAGGATGGGATGCAGAAGAAGCAAGAAATGTGGTAACCATAGACAACAGGGGCAATATTCTCATAGATGCGACAAAAGGTGTTCAGTATATGCAAGAGTCCATAGACATGATAAGGTCTGGTTTCATGGATGTTATGGAGAACGGTCCTCTGGCTTATGAGTATTGCAGAGGAATAAAGGCTATTTTGCACCATGCCGAATTTCATAGCGATCCTGCCCATCGCACATACGCACAATTGATGCCAGCTTCAAGGCGATCTTTGCTTGGTGCTTTATTGCTAGCTGATCCTGTTTTACTTGAACCAGTATTAGGTATAGAAGCAAAAGCTCCAACAGAACTAGTAGGTCAAATAGTTAGCGTCATATCTTCTAAGAGAGGTAGAATCTTGACCATAGACCAGAAAGAGTTCACAACAGTTATCGTAGGAGAGATACCAGCTGCAGAGACTTTTGACTTGAGTGAGGTTATGAGGGGCGCTACTGCAGGGAAGGCTTTATGGTCTACTCACTTTAAGATGTGGAGCCCAGTATCATCGAGTATGCTAACAACATTGATAGCAGAAGTAAGAAAGAGGAAAGGTTTGAAGCCTGAGCCGCCAAGTCCTGATGAATTCATAGATAAAGAATGACGTCAAATGATGATTGATAAATGGATTTATTAGCGATTGGGATTAGTTACTTAGGATCAGTGTGATTTAAAGGTCTAAGCATAGTTCCATGACCACCATAGAGAATAATTCCCTTCGTATCAAGCTTAACCCCTATTTTGAATCGATATAAGCATATCTCCGAGCAAATAGTCTATTATATCTTGACTAATTTAGCCCTTCTTTGGTAGAAGTATACTTTTTGGTGGTTGCACGTGAATTTCGAATGGTTCCTTTATTCCAGCCTTCCAAAGTTCAAAGTGCACCTTGGCTGGTTCTACGTCGGTGACTATAAGAACGTCTATGTTGCTTGAAATAGTATGTGTGTTCTCTGCTACTGACCCGAAGAGGAACATTTCAGCCTCCTCTCTTTTGAACATTCAATGCTCATAAACTTTCTGCTAAGCTTTGTGGCTTAATTTTAATCTTTCGCTTCATTAATCTTTTGTTTTATGGA
>JBNAWJ010000152.1:0-3008 GCA_049699795.1 Nitrososphaerales archaeon
CCTTTCTATTTACAAAAATATTGAAATAAGGCTTCAAAAAGATTTTAAGATGGCGTTCTGTCAAAGCCAAAAAATATTACGCTTAAAAATGGGCAAAATGAGTTGCTTGGAATCATTAGATCAGATAACTCTTAAATAAAAATAATATGAAATATAGCATGTTATGAGCGAAGAGTCGCAAACTGAATACAAGCATCTGATCCTCACGTCAAGGAACTTTGATGAGATAATAAACTCAGAAAAGCCTGTAATCGTAGACTTTTGGTCCAGTTCATGCTTTTCGTGCAGGTTCATGCTACCTGTGTTTGAGAAGTTAGCAAAGAAATATGGCGAAAAGATGATCTTCGGTAGGTTAAATGTGTTGGAGAGCGTTGGGAATAGAGATATAGCCGCTCGCTACGAAGTTTTCTCGATACCTTCTTATTTGGTCTTTGTAAAAGGAAAGCTGATGGACAGAATAACAAGTTCAGCGAGAGAGAAAGATCTCGAAGAACTTATCAACAAATACATAAATGCCTAAGATAATATCTTCATGAAGAATTATTTATAACAAATATTAAAGCCTATGATTTCTGTGCCTAAATCTCTTCGATCGACTTCTATCCCAAGCTTTCTCATCTTCTCTTTGATAAGCGTATCAACAGGTGGGGAAGGAATGGCTGCCACAACGCCATAGATTTCATCAATACCCTTGAGTTCAGGGACTGATAACGTAGGGAATAAGAAATAAGATATTCGTGATAAGACCTCAGACACTTTATCCTTATAGATTACAAACGTATCACCAATGAGAACAACATCTTTCCTTCCTTTGAAATCTCTTAATTCATCTTCAGTCCTGATCTCCTCTCCTATAACTTCTCCCATGGAGATAATCTGGATCTTCTCAGGAGGCCAACAATATTCATTGGTATGAAGGATAGCAATGATGACTTCTCTTTTCAGGACCTCTCTCATGCCTGCATTGAAGCCTCTACCCATTCCTCCAAGGACACATTTCTCTGCTTCCATCTCACGTTCTAAGAGGACTTTACACTCTTCCTTCTCTAATTCACAAACCGCACGAACGCCCTTTATACTCTTAAGGATTGAGGTAACTTTTTCTATCACAGCTTTTCTGCAAGCAAGACTGCTCACTCTATTGCACCTTGTTTAATTTGATGCTTTTAGGCATTACACAATATAAAATTCTTTTCTCTGTTAGGAAAGGGATACGATCAAATAGTTGTAGGCATTATTGAGAGTTTTTAAAATTGGCATCATAAAACTATTATATCATAATAATGTTATATTATAGTGTATGAGTGAAGAAAGGTACGGCATTGCTTTAGACATCGGGACGAGTGGCCTAAGGGCACAGGCAATAGATTTGAAATCTGGGAAGCTCATCTCTACAGCTATAACCTTGAGGCATCCGTTGCCTGGAGCAAACATTATGGATCATTTACACTTTGCCGTAGAAACAAGCATAGAGACAGCGCATGCTGTAGTTATTGATGCAGTGAATAGAATAATCAGAGCGTTAGACATCAACCTTAACAGAGTAGAGAGACTAGCAGCCAGCGGCAATCCTACCCAATTGTCCATCTTCCAAGGTATAGAGATAAGAGACCTCGCGTATTGGGGAAAGCATGCACTTGAGAGGTATGGTGTCAAGCCACCGACTAGGGATGCAACCATAATTGAAGCAGGAAAACTGGGAATCTTAGTGAGGGATGGAGCTGAGGTATATATTCCGCCTTCCGTTAAGCATGAGATAGGGGCTGATGCATTAGCCATGTTGTATGAAGCAAAAATATTCGAGAAGGGAGAAAATGCTTTCATTACAGACTTTGGGACCAATGCAGAGATGGCTCTATGCTATAATGGTGAGATATATACAGGCTCTGCAGCTGCAGGTCCTGCCATAGAAGGGCAAAGAATAGAGAAAGGTATGTTAGCTGCTCCTGGTGCCATCAGTGATGTAAGTGCTTCTTCTCTTGGATGGAAGAATCATGTCTTGAACGAGGAGCTCATAGCAAGTGAGGGGGATGTAGTATCGCCATCATCAGGCAAAGTTCTGGAACAAGGTGAGATGCATGGTAAAGCTTTGGGAGTGACTGGAACGGGTGTAATAGCTGTTACGAGTATAGGAATAGATCTAGGTCTTATAACTCTACCAAGGATCAATGCAACAGAAAAAAAGATTCATCTTCAGGATGGGATTTATGTTACTGAGAAGGATGTAAAGGAAGCTGGAAAAGCGTTGGGTGCCTTTAGAGCTGGGTACTTCACTCTAGCTGAAGAGGCTGGAATAATGCAAGACGATGTGAATGTGGCATACATGGCAGGGGCATCGGGCTTTTACGTTGATGCTCTTAAGTCTTTGAACGTTGGGCAGATACCGAGATGCTGTGAGACCATCTACCAAGTAGGTAATACCTCTCTTGCACTAGCAAGGGATATAGTTCGCAAGCCTGAATTAATGGATTTCTTGCAAGACATGGCTAGGCAGATAAGGGGCAAGCACATACTGTTTCCAGAGTCTCAAGTATTCATGCAAGTTTATCCCCTTGAGCTTGCATATTGGGAAGAAGGAATGCCTTTATGGGAGTATGAACAATGGTTAAAAAGATACAATTATCAAGGTTTTCCAGTAAAAGCCAGAAACCCAAAGGTCTACAAGATCTTTAAAAGAGACATTCCTGATCTAGGCGAGAAAGGTCTGAAAATAATAAGAGACATAGGAGTGCTGCTAGTCGGCGAATTTCCTGGATGCACTGCTTGTAGGTCATGTGAGACAGAATGTCCTGAAGGAGCCATAACGGTGGAGGAGAGAGATGGGACAGGTAAGATATTGGTCAGATCAGACCTTTGCCTTGGGGTTGCATGTTTAAGATGTGAGAGGGTATGTCCCGAGAAAGTATTCAAATTCAAAGAACTTTTGCATGAGAAGTTTGGATAAATAAATTTAAATTTATGGATTCTTCCTAAAGGATCATGAAATCCATCAAAGAGGTATTAGAAGA
>JBNAWJ010000153.1:0-2991 GCA_049699795.1 Nitrososphaerales archaeon
CCTCATAGTAGAAGAGTAAAAGGAGCTTACTCATAATTCTTGACAGTATCTATTTAAGCATTGTCAGAGCTGGTTCTGTCAAGATATAGACTCATGATTCTCACTGCAAATCTTTCTGATAAGTCTAGGTTATTTGATAGTCAAAGGTTTTGCTAACTCTCTTATTTTCCGTTCCCATGAACTAGATTTCACAACGCTACTGGCAACGAGAATCCCGACAGAGCCAAGCTTAAGGGCGGTAGCAACATCCTCGCCTGACGTGATCCCTGCTCCACAGACAAGCTTGACAGAATCGCTAACTTCCTTTACAGCTTCTTTAGACCTCAAGATGACTTCAGGCTTGACTTTGGATACTGCCCTACCTGAGCCTATGAGCTCAGGAGGTTCAACTGCTACATAATTAGGAAGAAGCAAGGCTTTATCTCTCACCTCTTTTGGAGTCTTGGCGCATACTACAGAATAAAGTCCCAAATCCTTTAGCTTTGGTATTATCTTTTTTATCACTCCGATAGGCACTCTCTTTTCACTGTGGTTCAAAAGGGTGCCAGAACCCCCAGACACTTTAATTATCTCTGGGACTATTGAGCCTGTTGTACTTCCAGGCTCAGCCAAATCGACATGCTGAGCAAAGACTGGTATACTGACAGATTTAGCCACGATCGATAGATCAGGAATAGGTGGGGCAACAACGATCTCAACATCAAGCTCTTTTGCTACACCCTCTGCGACCTTTGCTAATCTTACGGCTCCTTCACCTGAGGCTTCCAGATAGTTCTTGAAATTTACTATCATGATTTTTTCTTTCAACTTTATGTTCATCTTGCTTCCTAATCCTATTGAGCGATAAGATGAAATAAATCTAGAGATACAAAACTAAGTTTAAACAACCTTTGTAACCTTTTTACCCAATTCAATATGCTTCTTAAGCTCCTCTTGTACGCCGACCCAATAAATGCCTTCTACTAACTCTATATGTCACACTGACCTGAATCTTAAAACTATCGAACCTTTCCTGCTGGTCTAAACCTTGCTTCCAGCTTCTTTAAAACGGCTGCAAGAGTTGTATACTCCATCTCTTCCGGGCCTAGTCTTGCTGGCATAAAAGGGCCGTGTAACCTTAAGTAATCAGCTACTCGATTAGTTATGTCTCTAGCTCTATCAAATGCTGGGTCGTCAAACATATCTTCAGGGCCTACAAGCTTACCTTCGTTGAGTTGAAATCCAAGGGCTGCAACTCTAGGTGGACCATCGAATCTTGTGCACTTCGCATTCTTCATCGAGACAGGCATCAAGGGTCCATGATGCGATCCCCTCATCCATCCTGCCACAAGATGTGGAAAAGCGAAAGGTTCTAGAATTTCTCCTACTGCAGGCAGACCATGCTGAGCCCTCACGAACATGACAGGATCGTCCTTGCCAACGTATCTTCCTGCTATTAGGGATAATCTTGTAGTACTTGCTACAGCTGCCAAAAGATTATCCTTGTGCCTAAGAATAGAATGGATTATGTATCTAGCTGGAGTTCCTATCAAAGCCAGTATATCATAGATCTCTTCAGGAGCTTTAAGATCAACTACTTTATCTTCGTAAACGTCCATAACTCTGAAGATAAAGCCTTCATGTAAACTTTCATCTATCACTAAACCTGCAGTATTAAAAGGGTCAGCAAAGATCTTATAGAGAGGAAGGTTCCAAGCTCCAGGCTCTGTTTTATCAGCCATAAATATTATTATAGGTTCGCTGATACGCTCCTCGAACTCGCCCTCAGCAACGCCTGGCCCCATTCCTTTAACGTTACCAGAGAAAGCGGTTCCAAGCAAATCTTGACCAGCAGCGTATAGTTTTAGCTTTTTTGAGACTTTCTCTGTCACTTCACTGAAAGTATCCCAAGCCAGCTTGTGAACTTCTTCACTATTCACGCCTTTGTTATGAGTCATTATCAGCTGAAGATCATCTCCAGCGTTTGTGACGTAATAATCTATGAGCAGACCCGAGTCTTTTGCCTCTTTCAACTTCTCAGACGCCACTCTTATCTGATCTGGATGAACTACATGATGACCTACCAAGCTTCCTACATCTGCTTTAATCACAGAAAGGGTAACTTTCATTTCCATCCCAGAAGTATTCCCGTTGCATCATGATAAACCTTTTGTAAAGTTTCTTGAAGCCTTATCATAATTAAATACCATCCAATTTATAGATTCAGGGGTGGAAACAAAGCTCTCCTCAGTCTTCTTTTTATTCACAAAATGTAAGTTCAAAAGAACAGAAATCAAACTCGTAAACTATGCAATTATCATGATAAAATACAACTTTAGGGACCGCACTAGGAACAGATATGTTGTCCACAGCGGTTAATTATACTGTTTAGGTTACCCAGCGGACTATTTCATGCAGGGGTTTCCAGTTAGTTACATGGCCTTTCTTTTCCATAGGATAACCAATGGGTATTAAGGCTATTACGCGTTCTTCCGGCCTAATTGCCAATGCTTTCTTAACTTCCTCTTCCCTAAAGGCGACAATCATACAACTAGCCAATCCCTCATTCACAGCAGCTAGAGCCATATTCCGCATAGCAATACCTACGTCCATCTTCCAGAATTCTTCTCCATCAATCCTAACCCAACCCTCTCCAGGATGTGCGCATACTACAATCACTACAGGAGGGGACACACCATGAGCAGTCGTGATGAAAAAGTCCTGTTCACAAGCAGCGCTTAGCTTTTCCTTGACTCTAGGATCAGTTACAACGATGAAACTCCACGGCTGTTGGTTACGTGCTGAAGGCGCTAGCCTGCCCGCCTCAAGAATATTCAAAAGTTTCCATTCTTCAACAGGCGTATCCTCAAACCTTCTAATACTTCTTCTATTTCTAATAGCCTCAAGAACTTCCATTCTAGACCACTCGCCTCCTGCAAAATAAAGCGCCTTATGATAATTAAGCTTTGTGGCTTAATTCTTTATTGTTTGAGCGTCTTCTCTGTTTTAGTC
>JBNAWJ010000154.1:0-2855 GCA_049699795.1 Nitrososphaerales archaeon
AGCAATAGGAAGGTTCAGAAGTAAGATATTTGATATGATCAAGAATAATGTAAAGACAGAGGATATAGAATCCTATGTTGCTAAAGAAACATGTTCAGATGATCATGCTTCTAAAGCGATTGTAGGATACATGAAGGCAGAGTACAATTTCCTAAAGCTATTGGGTATAAATGATTTTCCTGATAACAAGAATATAATCGTTGAGAATTACTTAGATCAAGATGGTAGGCAGAACATAATATTCAATTGTGTATTTGGGAGAAGAGTCAACGACGCTCTTTCTAGGACTTATGCCCATAGGTTGATGAAAACTCTTAACAGAAACATCATGGTTACTGTTAGCGATAGTGGATTCATGCTTACTTTGCCTAAAGGACTGCGCACAAACCCTTCATGGTTGATAAATACAATAAATTCTGAAAACTTAAGAGATGAATTGATAGAGGCTATAAAAAGGACAGAAATGGTGAAGAGGCGCTTCAGACATTGCTCTACAAGGGCTCTAATGGTATTAAGAAACTATAAAGGTCATGAGATAAAAGTGGCTAGGCAGCAAACAAATGCTCAAGTTTTGATCGATTTATGTGAAGAGTTAGATAGATTTCCTGTTTTAGAAGAGACATATAGAGAGATCATCGAAGATCTTATGGATGTGTCTACAGCTGAAGATGTATTAAGAGACGTTAAATTAGGTGTTAGAAAGTTTATCGTCTGCCCAGAATTTGATTTACCATCACCCTTCACTCACGATCTGATTCTTTTAGGGTATAGCGATATGGTATTAATGGCAGATAAAAGAGCTTTGTTGGAGAGCTTGTATGATAGCGTCATGATACGTATAAAGGAGAAAAAGTGAATGGTTCTTGAAACTATAAAGATTGCTAAAGGACTGAGTATAGCCTCACCTTGGCCTGCTCTACTGATGGAAAAGGAGAGCATGCTAATAGTTTCTGATTTACATTTAGGTTTAGAGGATGAGCAGGAGAGCAAAGGGATCCATATCCCAACTTCTGTCTTTCCAAAGATCATGAAATCTGTTCTAACTCCTGTCAAAGAGCTGGGTTGCGATAAAGTTGTAATCTTAGGGGACTTTAAGCATGAATTTGGAAAGCCTAGTGAGACTGAATGGTACTCAGTGAAGAGGATGATCAAAAGCCTTCATGAAATAGGGGTTAAACCTTCGATTGTTAGAGGAAATCACGATAACTATATAATTCTTATCCTTAAAGAAATGAATGTGAAATTCTTTCAGTCAAGCCTTTCAATCAATGGCTTTACATTATTTCATGGTCATCTTGAACTTACAGAGAAAGAAGAGAAGGCTAAGCATATTATAATGGGTCATGAGCATCCATCAATAGTAATAAAAGACGATTTAGGGGTAAAGCACAGATTTAAGGCTTTTCTAAATGGTAAAGTTGGCGAGAAGACTATGACAGTATTACCATCAACATCCCCATTGACGTATGGCTCAGATATAAACGAAACTTTACAGAAAGATTTACTCTCACCTATTCTTCAAAAAAGTTCTTTGGATGATTTGATACCTTATGCCATTGAGATAGGTGTGGCAGTCAAAAGATTCCCTAGATTAGGCTCTTTATAATTGCTATAGACTAGACTTTTATCTTCATAACTTTGCTGAAAGATAGACCCATCGACGCCACTCCTATCGATCCCATGCCTATGATAAAAGCATTACCTAACAGATGACTTACAATGGCTGTTGCCAGTATTAGATCAAAACGAGATAGACCCAACCCAATGAAGACAAGGCTCCAAAATACCTCATAAGTCCCTATATAGCCTGGTGGTGCAGGGAGGATGAAAGAAAGTTGGACGAGCATGCTACCAAGAAGGATTATAGGTATAGGAACATCATAATTGAAGGCTTTGAATATCAAGAGAATGGATAAAAAGTCCATAAACCATATAACAAAGGTAGAAACCAATGTGGAGAGAAATGTTGAGGGATTATGAGTCAATCCTCTTGCCCCATCTATCATGGATCTTGAAAAATTGATAAGTTTCTCCTGCCACTTGTATGTCAACTTAGGAAGCGCAGAAACTACTCGTTTGATCAAAGAAAATAAACGTTTCTCATACTTTATACCAAGTATTAAGCCTAAGAGGGTTATTGCCACGAATATGCCAACGATTCTAAGGGCATCTAAAGCCCAGCCTGGTAAATACATTATGGCTTCCTTAGGGAGCATGAATATCCCTATCAATCCTAGCAGTGTTATTCCAAGAAGGTCTAAAACCCTCTCGACAGCAATAGAAGATAGAGATTGAAGGAAACCAGTCTTCTCTTTGCTATCCATAGCGAGTGCTCTTACAAATTCTCCACCCAGTCTAAGAGGGATTATAGCGTTGACCATAAAGCCTATCATAGTTATCCAAAAGGAGCTCGAAAGCTTTACAGAACTCTTTACAGGCAAAAGAAGCATGCGCCAGCGCCATGCTCTTAGCAAAAAGAAAGGCAGCATTAACAGCACATAATATGCAAGCCAAATAGAAGACGATCCCATAATGGCATTGTAGAGTTTACCTATATCCACATACCAGACCATGAAGATCAAAAGAATTAAACCCAAGAACAAGGATATGATTGTCTTGAAGTTCAAGGTCATCCCGCCTAGCCTTTGATATTTACAAATATAAGATTTAAGGAGCCCAAGTCCATAAAATAAATAAAAGAAAAGTTTACTAATGTTCATCTTTTGTCTTATTTTCACTTGAAATCTTTTAGCCTTTTATCAATAATTTATTAATGAGCTTTATGACAAATTCACTCTATTCTAGGGTGGGGCAATAATCACCTCCTCAGTACCTGAACAAGGTTATCCTCCTCA
>JBNAWJ010000155.1:0-2837 GCA_049699795.1 Nitrososphaerales archaeon
GAAAGACTAAAACAGAGAAGACGCTCAAACAATAAAGAATTAAGCCACAAAGCTTCTGCTATGTTTATGTTAAGATTGCACCATGTCTGCTTCTTGGGCCCAGTATGTTGGCTAGATTACTGCTTTGAAGTTATTATCAACGGATCTATGCTTCGGTCCAACCAAGTCTCACAGTCTTAGAGCATATCACATCTAAATTATGCATAGTTACCATAGAGTCTTCACTTCGCCCAGCTTACTTATTTCTTCATCCTTTGTTACGAGGGCTTTCGCTTTGAGGAGCCTGGCTGTTAATATTATTATCTTGTCGTGTATTTCTCTAGCCTTGGTTTCTCCGAAGAGGTCAAGAACATCTACGTTGAATGAGTAGTAGGCGAAGGTGGTATGTCTTTTCATCTCTGCCTTTAATTTACTCCATTGCTTTATCCACCCTTTCCTTTCAAAGAGGTAGTAGAGCTCAGCGGCGGCTATTGTAGGTAGGTAAAGTAATGCCCGTCCCTCTTCAGCCTCCTTAAAGGCTTTGTCAGCCTTTAGTGGGAGCTTATCGAGCAAGTAATAGAGGAAGGCTACAGCATCAGATATGTAGGTGATCAATGGTTCCAACTACCTTCGTGATACTTTTCTATTCGATAATCTTGGCTAAGCTTCTCCTTGCCTCGCTTAATATGGCTTCACATTCTCCTATATCTACATCAAGCCCTTTGAGGAGGCCTCTAAGCCTCCCAGCTTCTTTAAAGGGAGGCTTCATTAGTATGCCCTCTTCAGTTGGTACTAGGAGGAGTTCGTCACCTTCGTTCAGGTTTAAGGCTTCCCTAATATGCTTTGGGATGACCAACTGACCCTTTGAGCTCATCTTAACCTTAAATAGCCTCTCTAGAGACTTTGACATTGATTCCACTGATTTAGACTTACTTTATCTTACATTTATGTCTTACTATGAAGAGGATCACGATGATAAGTATTAGAGATTGATCATGGCTTCACTTAGCATCTCCTGCTCACTGTATTTATTTGACACTCTCCACGGCTAAAGCCGTAGGCTTTCTTGTCGAACTTTTAGTAAGGGAATGTCAAAAGCCCTTAGCTTCTCTCTTAAGATGATTGGGTTAAAGCCCAAGATCTCGGCGATCTTATCGATAATATCCATATTCATGACTATTTAATAGCACTCTTAATCAACTTATTAATCCCAAAATCGTCTCTCAGTATTATCCCATTCTGAACTACTTCCACGGCTATAGGATTCCTTCTCTCCAGGAGCCTTAAGAACTCTTCTTTCATTAGGGGGATTATCTGAAAACCATAAGGTGCATCTATGAGTTTAAGCCTCTCGAGTGGATTTCCTTTAAAGTCTGCTATAAGAACAATATCTACATCGCTCCATAGGTTGAAGTCTCCTCTAGCATAGGATCCTATTAGAGTAGCTGTAGCCCTATATGGGAGGCTGGAGGCCCGCTCTATAGCCTCCTTAATCACTTTGCTTCTCATTTTCCTTCTCTCTTTAATAGCTTCCAAGATTCTTCAACAAATCCTATGATAGCCTCAGCTAATAAGATTGACTTCTCGGCATCTTCCTTCGTATAGTATTCTTCAGGGGATCCTTCTGTCCATGCATTAGGGTACCTTGTTGGGACATAGTACTTGTCTAGGGTTTTTGATGCTTGAATAATGTCTTTTTGAATCTTTAGATCCTTTGGAATCATGGTTAAGAGTCTGGATATACTGTTCCCATAAGCTGGCATGCCAAGTCCATGAAGTAAAGCCTTGATAGAAAGCTCTGCAGATTGCTGGGCCTTAAAGCAGACCCAGTTGTAATCACCTCTATCAAGGTCGCCTCTAGCAGAATTCAAAGTTCTCTTAGAAGATATTATCCATCTTAAGTACTCAGTCTCGTCTAGCATTCTTCTTTGAAAATTCCTATGCAGTTAATAAATTAGCGAGTTATAGATATGGCTTAGAAATCTTCTTATATAATCACTTATGAGGAAGTGATAAATGATCGTTCTTTCCATCTAATAACGCTAAAAATTATCATCCTAACGCAGATTCATAGGCCTTTAGATGCTCCTCAGCGCTTTTCTCCCACTTATACTCTAAGGCGACTTTCCTCACCCTCTTCGAAAGACTTGATATGTCTGAAGCGTATAACTCGTTGATAGTTTCAGTCCATAAATCAAGATTGAGAGGCAGAACATAACCCGCTCTTTTTTCATAAATTATATCCTTCGTGCCAACCCTGTCGCTGATTATGGGAACAACTTCTAATCGCATGGCTTCTAATACAGCTATAGGAAAGAAATCACACCTAGATGGCAATATGAAGAGCTTAGTATTCCCCATTTCTTGACAATGGCGCTTAAAATCTACAGTACCCAGGTATCTGACATTGTTGCTCATAGGTACTTTGGCCACGAATATATCTTTTGAACCTAGCATCACGAATGGGATCTGAGACAATTTTTCTGCGATCTTTAAGATGATATCTCCTCCCTTTATATAATTTGGTTTGCTGGAACTTACACCAACCCTCTCAGAACATTCAAATTCAAGAGTATGGTCTGAGCCATGAGGTATAACGAAGATATTATGCCTCCTCCCGTAAAATCTATAAAGCAATTCCCTCTCCATCCTAGAAAAAGCTATGATGTAATCAACATCGTTTATTATCTGACTTTCAAGCAATTCACGATATTTGTGTATGAGCCAAGCCTTGAACTCCTTAAAATTGGGCTTAAAGAATTTAATCATAGGTCCGTGAACCGATGCAATCGATGGTATCTTTAATATTTTTGCAACTTCAAGAGGGGATTGTCAAAATAACGAGTTTAAGCTTAGAC
>JBNAWJ010000156.1:0-2831 GCA_049699795.1 Nitrososphaerales archaeon
CCTTCTGGCCGAATGACAAATATTCTAGACAATTAACTAAAATGGGACACTACCAAAGTTTTCATTTCTATTGAAATTTTATACTCTTTTTGCTTCATACAATCATTAGGATTTAGAGAAACTGTTTATGAGCTAAAATTTAACCTTTAATTTATCTGTGCAATTAATTCTATAGTGTGTTACCATGGGCAAGGAAGTTAGGTATATTGATACTGGGGAATCGCTATTGATTAAAGTATTAGGTAATTCACCTAAGATGAGAATAATAGACATATTCCTGACAAATCCATATTTCGACTTCAGCAAGGAAGAATTGACAAAAGAACTGGGGATGAGTAAGCAAACTATCTACAAGAACTTTAAAGATTTGGAAGAGTTAGGAGTAGTTAAGATTTCCAGAAAGATAGGGAGAGCAACCATGTATAGAATAAATAGAGAACATCCATTGGTTAAAAGATTGGACGAGATCGTTAACGAAATTTCTTTACAAATGGCTGAGCAGGAAGCTAAAAAGATGAAGAAAGAATTCCTGTAACTTAGAAAATTAACTATTTGCAACAATACGTTAGGAAGTTTTTTAAGATGGAAGGGTAAACTTAGAGAAGGAATTATATTGACGGCTCAAATGTCAAGTCGTTTTGTCTCAGAACGTGACTTTGTGGCTAATTATGTGTTACCTAAGTTGAAAGAGGCAAGTAGGATTCTTGGAAAAGCCGATGTCGTTGAATTCCACGTTGAGAAATCTATCGATGGTATAGCAGATTTGACGGCTGAGAAAGGTGGTAAGGGTCTTTTTGTGTTAGAGGCAAAGTTCAAGAAGAAGGTTGGTAAAGTTGAACATGATATAGAGCCTCGTGACCCAGATGTGATAAACCAAGCCGTTAATTATGCAGTTTTTGGTGGCTTTCCATATTATCTAACTTGCAACGCTAAAAGAATAGTTCTATTCCAGTTGAGACCAGGTATTAGACCTTATGAAAGCGAAATAGCATCGTATGAATATGATGTTCATCCAAATTGGGCTGAAGAGATTCTAAAAGCAACTCTTGAACTAATCCCTGTTCACCTTAAGCCTTTAGATGATACTCTTGTTGATACACTTCATGAAGCGTTTAATGATCTTTATCCCGAATTTCTATCATCATTAAAAGATAGATTAAAGGATAAGAGGTTCTATGATAAGTATGTTGATTGGCTTGAGAGCCAAGGCATTGAATTTAACGATGAGAATAATAGACTAATAGCAGAGCAATCCACATACTTACAAATTAACAAACTCCTATTCTATCAAGTTATTAGAGTGATTTATCCAAATAGGCTAAGCCCACTCAAGGTTCGAGGGGATGAAGATGTTTCTGATGCTTTGAATAGGTTCTATGCTGAGGCTAGAGCAATAGATTACGCTCCAATCTATGAGAGTGATATCATAAGCGAGATTCCTTTCACAATTAGGGCTAAAGAGCGAATAAGAACACTCCTTGATACACTCAACGAATTCGACTTTTCAAAGATGGAGAGCGATTTCCTTGGTAGAGTTTATGAGAAACTCATCACACCTATTGAGAGGAAGAGGCTTGGTCAGTTCTATACCCCTCCAGGCATAGTCGAGTTTATAATACAACTTACATTAAGGCAACCTAACGCTATAGTTTTAGACCCAGGCTGTGGTTCAGGTTCATTTCTCGTTAAGGCGTATCATAAATTGCGTGAACTTAATGGCATACCTAAGCATGCTTCGGGATCCCTTGGAGAAACTTTCCATAAGCAGTTATTGGAGCAAATATATGGTATTGATATCAACCAATTTCCAGCCCATTTATCTGTCATTAACCTTGCAATTCAGAACCCAAAGGCTAAGATTGATAAAGTGAACGTTATAGTCAATGATTTCTTTGATGTTAAGCCTGGGCAAACCACTCTATCCGGCTTTGAGAGTATAACAACCGAAGGTAAGAGGACTTTGATCGAATTACCACCATACTTTGATGTTATTGTTGCTAATCCACCTTACATAAGGCAAGAACTCTTAGGTGGAAAGGAGAAGCGCAAGATTAAGGGGCTAATCGAAGGGGAGTATAAAGACAAGATGTTTATCGGAACTCCACTAAAGAAGGTTTCAGATGCTATAATTCTCGACAAGCAAAGCGACATCTACATTTACTTCTTTATTCATGGAATAAGGCTCCTAAGAAATAATGGCTACTTAGGTTTCATATCTTCAAACAAGTGGCTTGAAGTAGGTTATGGAGAACCTTTCCAAAAGTTTCTGCTGGATAATACAAAGATACACTATATTGTTGAATTTGATAGAGCCATATTTCCTGACGCTGAAGTCAACACGGCTGTGACAATACTCGAAAAGGAAGGTAATAAACAAAAGCGTAATGAGAACATAGTAAAGTTCGTCCGTGTAAAACAAAAGATGGACTTAGAGAGCCAAATTAGGCTAATTCAAGAAAAGGAAGAGAGTTTTGAGGATGAGCGCATAAGAATCAATGTAGTTAGGCAAGGAGAACTTGCTGAAGGCAAGTGGAATGTGTATCTTCGGGCGCCACCGGTCTATAGACGTCTAGTCGAACATCCTAAAGTCAAACCGTTAAGGGAACTTGCCGATGTTATTCGAGCACCAACAACAGGCTATAACGACTATTTCATATTAAGTAAGGAAAAGGCAAAGGAATGGGGAATAGAAAGAAGATACCTACAACCGTGCTTACTATCTCCAAAGAAAGTTAGAGGATTTATTGTTAAGGATACCGAGGATTTTATGTTCATGCTAAACTTTGGCAAATTTTAGGTTATCTCCATCTGGTATAGGGTTTTTAGGCCTT
>JBNAWJ010000157.1:0-2829 GCA_049699795.1 Nitrososphaerales archaeon
GGACCCTTGTCTCAGTGTCCATCTCCGGGCTCCTTCTCTCAAAGCCCGTACCGGTTATAGGCTTGGTGGGCCATTACCCCACCAACAACCTGATCGGCCGCAGCCCTATCCTAGAGCAGATGGACAAAACATGCTTGTCCATCCCTTTCGACCAAAGCCCATTCCAGGAGCCTTGATCTATCGCGGATTAGTCCCAGTTTCCCGGGGTTATCCACGTCTCTAGGTTAAGTTAGCTACGTGTTACTGAGCCGTTCGCCACGCCTCTTGCAGTCAAGAAGCGTACGACTCGCATGGCTTAGCCCCACTCCGATAGCAGTCGGGTCCGGCAGGATCAACCGGAGTCAAAGAGTACGGTTGGCTTATGCGAGGGCACACGACCCAAGTCAGATTCAATTTTGAGGTTGAATCCCCATGAATATCGGCGCATTTGGAGGTTAGAGTTGCATCGCGAAGGGCTCAGCCCGTAAGCTTAACCCTAACGCCACCGTGAATACGCCAAATATCTAAATCGCAAAATGGTTATTTAAATTTATCGTGAACATGGCGTAGATTATCTTTGTCTAAGAATCTTTTTGCAAGTTCATCTTTAGCGAGACTCTATTAGCATCTTTTTCATAGCCTTTTAGCGTTGAGATAAAACCCATTATGATGGATGCTATCACATCTTGAATGTATGGTTTAAGGGCTATCGTCTTGTCATCTATGGTAAGCTTGACTCTGATTGGAGGGAGGCTCTCGATCTTACTTAATATACCATCCAAAGGCTCTCCTGTGCTCCATGACGCTAGAGAGTGAGGCTTCCTCTTACCAATATTTATTCTTGGCAATGGTAAATGATCAAAGCCTTCTGCTATGACGTAGTCTAATGGAGGGATCAATTCCAGTGCGCTTAGCAGAGAGCGAGGTTTGGCAAATACAATCGTGTTAGACGAATTTATTCCTATGACTGCTTCTGAACCTAAATCAAGATAGCGGAAAGCTTCTTTTTGAATGAACTTTAAATCTCTTTTTGTGAAGATCGCCATAGCTACCTTGTTACCCTTTCTGATAAGCTCTCTCATGACCATTTCTATAAGCGAGGATCTTGTAGTTTTCGTGGAGCCTGAGATGCCGAAAAGCCTCAAATCAACTCTTCTCTGTCGATTTCGTTATCCTATCCTTATTGTATGCCTTTTTCTAACCTTAGGGAGAGAAATTCTTAATATGCCATTTTTGAAGATTGCTCTAGCACTCTCAGGATCTACCTTTTCTGGGAGCCTTATGGACCTTCTGAATTTTTTGAACTCAAGACCTCTCTGACTGGTTCCCCATCTCTGCCATCTTATAGCCTCTCTTATCTGTGCAATTATTTCGAGGTTGTCTTCTGTTGCATTCAAGTCTATGTCCTCTTTACTCTGAACACATGGGAGATCGACAGTAACTACTATCTCGTCTTCTTTGTCTTCAATGTTAATAAGGGGCACTAAGCACTTGCCAACAGCGTCCCAAGAAGGACGCATCAACTCATCAAAGGCTTGTTCAAAGAATTCATCAAACCAGTCGAACAATTTCTCTCCTCCATTAATGATACATCATGGGTATTTCTGTTTCTAACGTTTTCCTCATGGCACCCATAGCCCCTTGAGTCTGCTTCATAAGATCTCTAGCCTTGACCCTTATTTCATCAGCCCTTTCGAGCAAGGGCTTAACATCTACATTCATGTTTAGAATCTTATTGAGTGATGATATTGCCGATGCTGCAGCCCCTGGGTCAGGATAGTTTAGAAAAGACTGTGCAAGAATCGCTATAGCTGGTATATTTCTTCTTGAGCATTCCTTTAACAATAGAGCGTATATGCCGGCTATGAAACCTTCTTCCATGGTTTCTATTCCATTCTTCTTTATTATGTTCAAAGCATCCTTGCTGTTACCAACTCCAAAAACTATAGGGGTATCTATCTCCATCCTGTCTTGAACAGGAATTCCAGTCAAAGATATAACAAGCTTAGCATTTTTCTCCTTGAACCAGTCTGCAAGTTTGTTCGCGAGATCATAAATAGCACTGGGTGGTAAAGCTATTTCAGATGTGACTAACAGAATATTCTGGTTGCCAAATATTCTCACAGGTTCTGTAAGAATTCCTTTGTGAAGAACCATTACAGGAGGAAAGATCGGAGACTCTATGTGGGCTATCTCATTTAAACCCAGTTGATCTATTAAATGCGACGATGCTATAGTTCCTACAAGACCTACGTCTGGAAAGCCTTCTATAATTATGGGAGAATCTATCTTTAAGCCTTCTTTCTCAACAATCTTTATTTCTTTTGGCATAGAAGAATCTAACACTAATATAAATAGACCTTCTTTTATTTTTTGTTATCATTCATGAAAGAGTTTAAGATTTCTCCTACCTCTTAATTCTATCATAATGCACTTATCCATTATGACCTTCATTCCTGCCTCTTTTGCTATATTCGCTGCATCTTCGTTGACTATTCCCAGCTGCATCCATATCACAAAAGGCCTACCATATTTTCTTCTTAATTGAAGGGCTTGCTCCACTATAGGTAAGACATCCTCAGAAGGTCTGAATATGTCCACGATTTCTATCGATTTTTTCATATCATCAGGAAGGTCTAGCAAACTTTTGTAACATTTCTCTCCCAAGATTTCTTTAGCAAAGGGATTTATGGGAATTATTCTATATCCTCTAGATTTCAAATACTCGGCTACCTCATGGCTATCCTTTTTAGGGTCTCTTGATAACCCTACTACTGCCACATTTCTATAATTTCTGCTTTGTGGCTTAATTCTTTATTGTTTGAGCGTCCTCTCTGTTTTAGTCTTTCT
>JBNAWJ010000158.1:0-2726 GCA_049699795.1 Nitrososphaerales archaeon
AGAGCTGTAATACTAGGAATAATGAGCTTATTCAGAGAGGTTTTCTACAGAGCCGGAATGGAAGCCTATTATGATGAAAAGTAGCATAGAAAATGTAGAGATCAATCAGACCAAGAAAATCCTGAGAGTCTTGGATAGGGCAAAAACCCCAGTACCATTAGGCTATATATCTCTCCATACAGGGATCGAAGAACCTCTTGAGATTCTGGAAAAGATGAGAAAGAATGGTTTGGTCAAGAAAAGCCCAGCCTCAAGCTGGTCCTGTTGCATGGATCCCATGTATGAAATAGTGCCTAAGGTAAAGAAAGAATTGCGCCAAACTTTGGTGAGACAATGACAGAACGAGTTTTAAGGAATTCATCTTATCTAAATGGGAAGTCTACAGTTGGGACTACGACAAGGGTTAAGGATGTCAGCCCGACGAGCGGTATGTGCCCAATCTGCATAAGAAACTGCCCGATCTTATGTGAGATAGGTCTTTCAGCTTTTAGAGGACGGGAAGCTCTTTATCCCGATCCTACCCAGTACGGAACTAGCACAGCCGGAGCCCTCAAAGATTTTGGACTTGATTGGTCAGACTTTAACATACAATCAGATTTATTGAATGTCGAAGGAATTGCTCCTGATCCTGATGTAGCCCTATTCCCCAATGTTAACCTTGAGACCAAAGTCGGAGGAATTCCCCTCAAGTTGCCAGTAGTGATAGGTGCTTACGGGTCAACCGATGTAGCCAGACTGAACTGGGACGGACTAGCGATTGGAGCTGCTCTGTCTGGAATCATAATAACCATTGGTGAGAATGTAGTCGGGATGGATCCAGAAGCCAAGATCGATTCGGGGAAGGTGACTGCCTCCAAGGAACTGAAGAGGAGAATAGATGCTTTCAGAGAATTTTGGGATGGGAGGTATGGAGAGGTGGTCGTTCAAACTAATGTTGAGGATCAAAGGCTAGGAGTAGATACATACGCCATCTCAAAGCTCGACGTCAACATAATAGAAAGAAAGTGGGGGCAAGGAGCCAAGGCTATAGGAGGCGAGACTAGAATCAGTGAATTGGATAAGGCATTATTGCTAAAGAGAAGAGGGTATCTAGTAGTCCCTGACCCAGAGGATAAATCAGTTCAAGAGGCCTTCAAAGATGGCGTCTTTCGTAGCTTTGAGAGGCACAGCAGGGTTGGAATACCCAATGAGAAGAGTTTTGTCGAAGATATTGAGTGGCTCAGGGAGCAGGGAGCTAAGAAAGTTTTCCTGAAGACTGGAGCCTACAGACCTTCAGTAGTGGCTTTTACCATGAAAGTTGCTTCAGAAGCAAGAATCGATGCTGTTACCTTTGATGGAGCTGGTGGGGGAACTGGCATGAGCCCGGTCCCTATGATGGATGAAATGAGCACCCCTACTGTATATCTACAGGCACAAGTTATGAAGTGTGCAGAAATCTTAAGGAAGAAGGGAAGATACATACCTGACATAATAATGGCTGGTGGCTTCATAAGTGAGACACAAATATTCAAATCCATAGCTATGAGCAATTTTGGCGAGGGTCCTTACGTAAAAGCGATACTGATGGCGAGAGCCCCTCTTACAGCGGTAATGAAGTCATCTTATTTCGTCGAATTATCTGAAAAGGGGCAGTTGCCAAAGACTTTTGCAGATAGATATGGTTCAAAGCCTGAAAACTTCTTTGTTTCTACGATGGAGCTTAAGAGGCAAAATGGCGATAGGTTCCGACGAGTACCATGGACTGCGGTAGGACTCTACAGTTTCCTTCACGATAGAGTAGGAGTTGGCTTGCAACAGTTGATGGCTGGTGCAAGAAAGTGGAACTTAAGTTTATTGAACAGAGGAGACCTAGTTTCTCTCACAGAGAGAGCAAAGAGGGTCACTGGCATCCCGTTGGTCGAAGAGGCAGAAGCAGACCTAATGGAAAGAATACTCTAGCATATTATCTGTTTATCTTTGAAATGGTGAAGAAAAATCTGTGGCATAGTTGGCCTTTTGATTCGTGAGGATACTCAATTCGGAAGGCTATTAATCAAAATGATGGATGCCCTTCAGCATCGTGGGAAGGATTCTGCAGGTGTAGCAATATATAACAAAAGTCCTTCTGCCAGTGATGAATACATACTAAGACTATTTACTCAAGATGTTATAGGTGCTGCCAGCCAAGTCTCAACCGCGATAGCGAAAGCAGGTGGAGACATCAGAAGCATCCAGTTAAATCACGTTAACGGCTTTGGGTTTGATAGGTATTTGATCAAGGCAAGAAAAGAAAACCTAGAGAAAATAGTCCACGAAGTCAATTCAACCAAAGTTTCTCGAGTTCTCAGCATAGGGCACTCTATGGAGATAATAAAGGATGTTTGCACTGTAGAAGAATTAGATAAGCGGTTTAGAATATCTGATCTAAACGGAACTCATGGAATTGGGCATGTGCGCTTTTCTACTGAGAGTAGAGTAGATTTGTTCCATGCCCATCCATTCCAATCCTTTAACTACCCAGATATAGCAGTAGTTCATAACGGGCAGATTACAAATTATTATAAAATGAGAGAGAAACTTGAGAGAAAAGGGCATAGATTCGAAACAGAGAACGATTCAGAGTTGATAGTCCATTACATAGCTGATAAGGTTGAAAATGGCTTAAGCCTTGAAGAGGCTCTAAATTCATCTGTAAAAGACCTTGATGGACCCTTCTCTTACATCATTTCTATGCCAGATGCCATAGG
>JBNAWJ010000159.1:0-2679 GCA_049699795.1 Nitrososphaerales archaeon
TCTAGCTTAATGTATCTCTTTAGCAATTCATTCATGAATTCGCTAAAGCTTGGCTTTCTCTCTCCTCTCTCTATGCACTTTATTACCTCTTCATTCCACTTCTCTTCATAATATCTAGCAACATCAGTATCTACCATTATTGTCATTCTTGTCTTTACTGGAGGCATTTTGACCACAAAATCGTCAGAGACTCTTCAGAGGGTTTTAATTACCTTGTCCCTTTAGCAACAGCTTTTGTTCTCAATATACCTATTCCTATTCTTGATGATGCTATTACTCCTGATACCAATTGATCTCTCTTGTCAAAAGGCTCTATTATCAGATCTCTTCTTATCACTAACCCACAAGCCCATCTTGAATCTATAGCATATACATTAGTTATCTTCGTTGATGTGAATATTCTTGTTCCATCTATCATCCTTGCCATCTCTCCTCTCTCTTTATCCAAAGATTCTCCCCATCTGAGATCATCTATGAAGTTACTATCTTTCTTCAATTCTCCAAATTGAACTGGGTTCATGAAGACTTTGTCAGGCTTGAAGTCTTCTTTTCTCACACTTGTTATTATATCTGTTAGGTTTGATGCTGTCATAGGATTCGATAATGTTATCACATTTGCTAAATCTGAATCGCTGATACCATCAAACTTCTCTACTATCAATTCAGTCTCTTTCTCAGCTACACATCTTCCTGCTTCTTCAGTAGCCCTTCTCACTGCAGGCCATGCAGCATCTTCTAGATATGAATCAGTGTATGCTATTGGAGATATTATCTCTGTATCAGCCTCTATATCTTGAAATTCCATTCTTTCTGGTATTATCTCTACTTGACCAGTTCCTCCTACAATTCTTGCCTGTGCCTTTCCTCTTTTTACCTTTGGGAACCTCACTTTATTCTCTGTAGTCTCTACAATCCAGCACATCTCTCTTCCTATCAATTCTGGATATGCTGCTTCTACGATTACTCTTGATACTTCTCCTATCGCTCCTGCATCACTTTGCTGCAAAGTATGCTTCTTCCAATACTGAATGAATTTATTTGATGATGCTTTCTCAAGCAATGATTGAAGCTGAGCGGGGTCTTCCATAATGCTCTTTTGTGTATAGCATCTTCTGTTTAGAAAGTGTCTGTGATCAAAGCATATATCTTGACTCATTTTTATGCCCTCCCGAATAGAATCAAGCCTGTATCTCCATCATTAGCTATATTATCTAGTGCAATTCCACATGCAATCCCTGCTTCAACAGTCATGCTTGGTTGAGCTGAAGTGCTTGTAACTGCTGTTGATCCTGAAGGAATTGTAACTGTATTCACTGCTTGAACAAACTTACCATTCGATCCTGCTTTGACTGGAGTTCCTCTTGCTACTGCTCCTCCAAATGTAACTTTAGTGATTCCAAATAGTATCACTGATGCTTTCTTTGTTGTATTTGCAGGAAATGACTTTCTCGTGTTTGTGCTAGGATCTACACCCATATCCTCAAGTATTGCAAATACTTTCTCATTAGCTGAGCATGGCTCTAACTGCTTATTTGCTGTTGAAATCTTCAAAGGAGTTCCTGCTGGTAGTGCTGATGATCCTGACTTTACTGTCATTGTAGCTTTGATGGCATTCCCAAAGACATCTTGTCCTAGAACAAAATCAGGTGCATTATCAGCCATTCAACCACCCCCATTGTTTACATGCTGGCGTCCATAACGGTCCTCAGCCCAGCATGAGGGAATTCTCTAACAATTAATTCCCTAACCATAAGACTTACTCAATGCATTTCTAATTACTCTTATGAAGCTGAGCGCAGTCTCTTGGTTTATTCTTGGCACTATGACGCTCTTCGCTGAAATTGTATATGGCCTTATCATCTGATAATGAGGGCAATGAGAGCCATCCTCATAGCTACAATTTCTTTCTACAGCAATTGCCCAGCTCAGATAATAATCGCTTGGTATTGATCTCATCGATCTCAAATCTTGCTCTAATGGGAAAGATTCTAAAAACTCCTTGTGATTGCACTTCTTTTCTTTTTGCCTTGAAGGATACGCTTCTATTATTGCAGTAGGAGCATGCTTACCAAACTCTTTCAGTTGAGCATGATCTTCTTTTATTGATTGCAATTCTTTTTCTACTTTTTCTTTCTCTTTTCTTAATTGTCTAACCTCGTCTTTCAATTCTTCGAACTTTTCCTTCATACTTCTCATGAACAATTCAAGATCAGATAGATTGATAGTCTCAATTCTCAGCTTATTTTGTGCTAAAGAATACTTCTTTATTGTCTTTGTGTTTGGAATCTGCACTTCAATCATCAATGCACCTTCAACAACTTTGGACTCAACCCCTTCCTCTACCTGCTCAAAAGGCCTTATCCATGTATTAGGATATGCAGGCTCTGTTTCTAAGCATAAAGCCAATAACGGAAATGTTGAACCTTGAGTAATGCTTGCCAATCCATCGATCTTCTTCACTTCTTCACTTCTATACTCTTCAACAACACTACAGCCTTTGAACATATTCTTTGTTATCATATCGTAAACCTTTTCATCCCAAATACTGGCTATGAACTCTACTCTCTCATCCTCATACTCAGCATCTAATACTTGCCCAACAGGGAATAATACATCAAGATTATACTTCTCTTTATAGTGATTATGATTTACTTCCATTACTGATGCATGGTCAATATC
>JBNAWJ010000160.1:0-2669 GCA_049699795.1 Nitrososphaerales archaeon
ATCCATAAAACAAAAGATTAATGAAGCTAAAGATTTAAATTAAGCCACAAAGCTTTTAAGATTTAAAATCAATTATTGCTGTATGCTAATAGGCAAAACAGAGAGTCTTTGTCCGGTATGCTTAAAGAGGGTTCCTGCTCAGAAAGTTGCTGAAAATAGTGATGTTTTTCTTGAAAAATCTTGCCCAGACCATGGAAGCTTCAAGACTATTATTTGGCGAGGATTAACTTCTTATTTAGACAGCTTAAGGTTTGATGTAAAAAGGAAGAAACCTGATCATGTAATCACTGATTCTAAGAACGGATGCCCAAACGATTGTGGGCTTTGCCCTGTTCACAAGCAAAGGACTTGTGTTGCAGTTTTGGAAGTCACGAATAGATGTAACCTAAATTGTCCTTACTGCTTTGCAAGTGCCAAGAGCTATGACTATCATCCAGATGTTCAAACTATCAAGGAAATGTACGATACATTGCTGCAAAACTGTCCTAAGCCAATCTGCGTTCAAATAAGCGGCGGTGAACCGACAGTAAGAGACGATCTTCCAGAGATAGTAGCCATGGGAAAAGAGATGGGTATCGATTATATAGAGTTGAATACAAATGCCATAAGACTGGGTAAGGACTTTGACTACTTTAGAGAGTTGAAAGAGAAAGGAGTTGATGCTCTCTACTTTTCCTTTGACGGTTTGACCAAAGATGTGTATGAGAAAAGATGTGGTATCGATCTTCTTGATGTCAAACTTAAGTCTCTTGAAAACTGCTCAAAGCTAGAGATAGGCGTAGTGCTCGTGCCTGTAATCGAAAAAGGGATCAATTATCATCAGATTGGAGACATAATACGATTTGCAAAAAAGTGGGTTCCTACAGTGAATGGCGTTCATTTTCAGCCTCTAAGCTATTTTGGCAGATACCCTTCCATGCCAAATAACGAAGCAAGACTGACCATGCCAGACATCCTTAAAGCCATAGAGACCCAGACTGAAGGGGAACTAAGAGTTGAGAACTTTACGCCCACTTCTTGTTCTAATGTGCACTGTGATGCCAGGAGTTACTCCGTTGTCTTGGAGAATGGTAAACTGATGCCACTCACAAGTAATATTTCTTGTCCATCATGCAATATTGAAGATATATCAAAGAAGACTCGTGACGCGATCAAAGATCTTTGGAAGTTCCCAGAAGAATCCATAATGGAGCAATTGGGCTTAGGGGATGATTCATCATTGTGTGGTTGTGAACCAGGGACTTGGATGGATCTCATAGAGAGGATGTCAAAGAATTACTTGACCGTCTCAACCATGGCTTTTCAGGATGTATGGAACGTTGAACTAGAGAGAGTCCAAGAGTGCTGCATACACGTAGTAACCCCTGATAAGAGGCTTATACCTTTCTGTCTATTCAACATTACAAGCGCAGATGGAAAGTCACTTTATAGAGAGAAAGCTCTTTTAGAAGCACGATAAGAAATTAACAAATAATTGGTCAAAGTTTTAATATCTGTTATAAGTTCTTGAGTATCTTATCATAGTAGGGATATCGCTTGAATAAAATCAGAAAGATAGGAATAATCGGAGCAGGAAACATGGGAGAAGCTTTAATCGCAGGTTTCCTTAAGTCAAAGGCATACTCTCCTCAAGATATATATGGTTCAGAAATAATAGAAAAACGCCGTGAATACATCACGAATACTTATCATATTGAGTGCTTTGATGATGCAAAAAAATTGGTAGAGCGTAGTGATCTGATAATAATAGCTGTCAAGCCTTACAATGTAAAGGATGTTCTTGAGAATGTAGGAAAAAAGATAACAGCTGAAAAGACTCTAGTGAGCATAGCCGCAGGCATAAGATTGGATTTTATGAGAAAGAACCTGCCAGAAGATGTTCCGATAATAAGAGTCATGCCAAATCTTGCTTGCTTTGTGAGAGAAGGCATGATGGCCATTTGCTCTTCAGATAATACTCCAAAAGAGAAATTGGAGGCTGTAAAAGAGGTTCTTAGCTTGTTGGGGAAAGTGATAATTCTTGATGAAAAATACTTCGATGCTGTAACTGGATTGGTTGGGAGTGGACCAGCTTACATATATCTGATAATAGAAGCATTAAGCGATGCTGGAGTTAGACTAGGTTTACCTAGAGATGTTGCCATGACTCTCAGTGCTCAAACTACTTTAGGAGCTGGAAAGATGGTTGTAGAAACTGGAGAACATCCTGCAAAGCTCAAGGATAAGGTAGTCACGCCAGGCGGTACAACGATAGAAGGATTGATAGAGCTCGAAAGGGGAAGAGTTAGAGCAGCCCTTATAGACGCTGTAATAAGAGCAAGTGAAAGAGCAAAAGAATTAAGTAAGGCTTGAAATGAAGTTAGGTGATTAGAATGGTATTTGAGAACGAACTTACATGGTTCAAGGCTTCAAACTCTGGCAAGGCTGAAGAGTTCCATAGGAATTATGAAAAGGCTTTAGAGAAGGTTAAGAAGGAGCTTGGGAAAAAGTATCCAAACATAATAGATGGCAAAGAAGTCTACTCCAAAGAAGGAGAATTCGCCAAGACGAGCCCGTCTGATAAAAGGATAGTTTTAGGATACTTCCAAAAAGGGACAAAGGAAGACGTGAAGAAGGCCATAGAGGCTGCGAAGAGAGCTTTCCCGCTTTGGAGTTCAATTTCTTACCAT
>JBNAWJ010000161.1:0-2627 GCA_049699795.1 Nitrososphaerales archaeon
TGATCATCTTAAGACGACTCAAAATGCTGAACATATGTCCATCGATAGAACCCTCAGAAAAAACATCTCCAAAGAAGCGCTCTTCGATCAACTCTTCCTTTCTGAAGATCTTGTAACCTGCGCTTAAAACTGCCATCCTAGTCCCTAATCTATTGCTCGATTTAGGGCTGATAGAACCATCTACAGTAGCTATGGTCAGACCAGTCTCTACTGGTTTGACAGGTTTCGATTTAATGTATTTGGCTATCTTTTGAATTCTGACTTCAGCTTCTCTAATTTTTTTTAGAGTATTTGTTGCATGTTCCTCTGCCAGCTGAAAAAATGTATCCACCAGAGGTCGAGGCATTTGGAGCAAAGGATTCTCTTCTTCCATAACTGATCACTTAACTTTGAAAGAGATCAGAAGAGGGGTAGGAGAGGGGTTCATCTTTCCAATAAAGTAAAACTGGCCTGGTTTCATGCGAAGAAGCCTTTCAACGGGAATGTGATACGGATTTAACCAGTTGCTCGCTTCCTCCATATCAAGAGGATGGATCTGACCTATAAAGTGAGTGTTCAAGTTTCTTCTAATCGCTGCGTTTATGCCTATGTCTCCTGCCATGCCTTGAGCTATCATAGTTATAGATAATCTATGCTTTCTACCTAGAGCACAAAGGTCTTGAATGAGATCAGTGGTATCAATTTGTATCCCTCTCGGTTGCCATGGTGCATACTGGGGGCCTTCATCTATTATTAGAGCGAGATCAAGATCCTCGCCCTCTTCTAAGCGCTCTCTTATATGCCCACCAAGGCTCTTAAAGAAAGCGAGCTTCTCATCACTACCCACTGCAGCCATATCGAGAATGAGCAAGCCATCACTCTTTGCTCTTTCCACTAAATCCTTAGGTTCCATCTTTCCTAGGATTGTGGCCCAGTGTTTATTCTCAATTCGCTGCAAGCCTGCTGCAACTCGAGCCTTATACATCTGAATATAGTCAGCCCTTTTTCCTTCGCTCATTTCCAGATGTTGCCTTACTTCACTCTCTAACCAATCACCAAGCTCGAATTCACTTTTCATCCTCCAGCTTTCTTCACCACTCTCATAAGTTCGTAGCAAATATTCTAAGGCTTGGCGGATTCTATTGTTCTCTCTTTGAGAGCCATAATAACCAAAATGGTTGGCTCTTGAGCATATGTAGGTCACAACCGTATCAATATCCATCTTAACTTGGGAAACGAGGACTGTATTTTTTGGCATGTATCTTGCATAATCACGCCCTTCCCAGTCTAGGACTAAGACCCCACAGCCTGCCTGTTTTAATAGAGGAATTAAGAGGAAACGAGTTAGAAAGGATTTACCGCAACCTGTTGTTCCATAGACACCTATATGATAAGGGATAAAATCCTTATGAAAAGGAATTTGCCAATCCTCACACTCCCAATAGTTTCCAGCCCAAAGGTAATCACTATGCTTAAAAGCTGAGAAAGGGTTCCTATCTTGGACAAGGTAAGCAGAAGAGCCAGGATGAATTACTTGTCGGTTTTCTTCAAGACCATCATCTTTTACCTGACCTATTACAGAAAAGGTGTAATGAAAAGACCTTCTTGCACTTGAGGGTGCATGACCTCTTTTTGCATAGGCTATGCCGGGACTGTAACGCCCTGATTGAAGATTATCATCTATTCCTGTGCCAGACCTTATCACTCCTAGTAACCATCTATCTCTATCCCTTACCATGGAAAAGGTTTCCTCTCTCACTTTGTCTTCTAAACCCTCCAAAAGAAGAATTGTGCACGTTGTAGCCCCGCTCCCGCTAGCGACAAAGCCTATCAAAGGTCCAGGAGCTTTCTCGACTTCTTTCATGCTCAATACCTTCAATATAGCCTTAGAATCATCTTTCTGCTCTAGACAATATTGTGTTGTAATCCTCATCAGATAACGGTATTATGCTTCTCCTGAAGTATTTTTTCCATAAATCCTTGTTCTTAATAAAAGCCAATTCTTCTTTTAGATCTACAATGGGCAAAGGCTCTTTCCACATTTTGATATCTTCCAAGCTTACTGAATGGCTGAACATAGAAGACGGATAACCTTTGATCTGTTTTTTCTGCTCAGAAGTTAGTGGGTAAGGCTCACTGGCTAGAGTGCATCTGCCCATTAGCTTCTGCCCATCACGCCCTCCCATGTAAAAGATTACTTTATCGCCCTTTCTTATGCGATTGAAGTTGCCAGAATTTTTATTAAGAGACCAAAACTTTTCCTTTACTCTATCTTTTAACACGTCTATAGCCTTAATGATTTTGTCATCCGTTCTATGATCTACAACTACGAATACCCATTTATTTTCCATGCTGATTAAAATTTATTTAAGAACTGCCATTTAAACTCTTATCAAAAATCATTCTTTTTCCTTTCTCAGAGCTTCATATTCATAGATGAAGATTATTGCTAAAGCGAGGATGAAGAAGACGGGCAAAAGATTAGTCATCAAGTTGAAGAATTCAGCTGGTGTTATTAGAGGGCACCCCCACAACATTAGCCTTGAAAGACTAATTAAAAACTGTTTGCTTATAAAAATTCTGTTCACTTTCTAGATGCTGTCAAGAATTACCCTCCTAGCTTGAAGTAGTTATACCAAGCTGTAAAG
>JBNAWJ010000162.1:0-2560 GCA_049699795.1 Nitrososphaerales archaeon
TTTACAGCTTGGTACAATTACCTCAAGGCAGGAGGGTAATTCTTGACAGTATCAGATATTCACATCATCCTAAAGCCTTAGTTATCACAACGCTTTTTATGAGCATTGAAGGAGCAAGAGTTGGGATAGATACTTCCCACCATTCAATCCATCTTCTCTCCTTAGATATAGCTATGATATTTGCCAATTGTCTTGGAAGGCTATCACTGATTCTTAGCCCTACAACTGGATGCTTTATCTTTCCGTTCTCGATAAGAAAGGCTGCATCTCTGGGTATAGTCGAATACTCGCCAGACCTCAGATTTTGAAACCTTGTGTACCAATTGTTAGTTACCATTACGCCCTTCTTGACTTCTCTTATCATATCATCTATGCTCATGGACCCAGGGTCTACCACAAGGTTCCATGGGTGAGGGTCTATTATCCCTGCATTGCCTGTTGAAGATGTATTGAACTTTTTCGCTGTAGTGCTATTATGGAGGTAAGTTTTTAAAACCCCTTCCTCAATTATCACATTCTCACGTGTTGGAAATCCCTCGTCGTCAAAACCCCGACCATCAAATCCCCCTTCTATTACACCATAGTCCCTCAAAGTGAAGTCATTTACGCTTACTTTTTGATTAATCTTATCAGCCAAGAAAGATAAGCCAGAATCTACTGCAAATGCTGAAGCAAAAGATCCAACATGCTGAATTATGTCCGCTGTTACAGTTGGTAGTGTAATAAGATCATAAACTCCTTCTTCCCAAGGGTTAGGATTAATAGATGCCTTCGCATACTCTCCTGCTTCCTTGCCTGCTTCATAAGGATTAAAGTTTTTGAGCTTTGAAGAGCAAGACAACCCATGGCCACTTGCATCTCCAGAAAAAGCCCTTACGTTGAGCAATATTTTCGTCCTTTTATCTTGACCAGTAGCATTGCCTGATGTAAGAATCGCTAAATTTTCTTCTGAAGTCATCAAAGAACCTGAGACTCTATCCGCCCCTGCCCGTAAACTTGCATCTATAGCGCTCTTCACAAATTCTATCAGATCTATCTCATCTCCAGCTAATTTTTGATCATAAATTCCGTGGGAAGGGTATTGGGTCTCTATTCTTGGCAAAGGTGTGTAATCTGGACTTGGGGGTAATGCTTCACAAGCCTTTACCAAGTTTGAAGTGAAATTTTTTATCTCTTCTATGTTTGGATTGGATGAAGAACCTATTATCCTCTTCTTATCCTTAGCCAAATAAAGAAAGAGTTCCAAGTTCTTTATGTTCTTACTAACAGTAACAGAGTTGTTGCTGAACCTTACTAGATTTTCATTCGTTTTAGTACATATAGATGATACGTCTGTCGCCCCAAGCTTTAACGCCTCTTTTAGCGCCAAATCGGCTAATTCGATTATATCCACCTACCTTTCACCTAATCTTATGCTCCTAAGTCTCATGTTTGGTCCTCCAGTCCAGACAGGAATTCCTTGCATGGGGTCTCCCTTACCACAAGTTGCACCTACAAACTCAACTTCTTTACTCCTTGCATCGACGCTGCTCCATAGCCTAGGAGTTGTTATCTCTAGAACGGGTTTCTTTACCATTCCTTTCATCTCTCCTCTCTCTATCAAGTAAGCTTCAAGACCAACGTATCTTTGATTCAATCGCTTATCATCGATATTCCACTCCATGAAGGATTTTATATAAACACCTAGCTTAACATCCTCAAAAAGCTCGTCTAGAGAGTAATCACCAGGTTCTACGAAGGTATTTGCCATTCTTATAATAGGCTCTCTATCATAACGTGTAGCCCTTGATGAACCGTTGCTCGAGATTTTGAATTCATAGGCTGTTGCTCTATTATGCAAGAATTCACGAATTATACCTGTGTCTATCAACTTCCTCTTCCTAGCAGGAACTCCTTCATCATCGTAGAGATAAAAGCCATTGGAATGGGGAATAGTGGGGTCATCACTCACACAGGCTTCTTTGCTTCCAATTTTGATTCCAAGATCATTAGGCTTAAGATAGGATTCACCTGCCTGAGCTGCCTCTCTTCCAAGAATTCTATCAGCCTCTCCAGGATGGCCTGCTGATTCATGGGCTATTATGCCACTGACTTGAGGACCAAGAATAACATCCACTTTTTCTCTTGGCGGTTTTTGTTCACTCTTAACAGATAAAGAAAGATTTTCAGTCTCTTTTTCAATATATTCAAAAATCTTTAGTCTTCCAATCACCTCCCATCCACCACTCTCTCCAAGTTGAGAATAGCCTGGAGGTATGGTTATGGCAGTAATCTCGCCTTTGTAAAAGGTTGTAATGTAACTACTAAAACCCACCCTTGGCACTCTACTCTTCATCATTACCCCGTTGCTGTTCAGGTATATTTTTTCTTCGAGAAGAATTGAGGATACCAATAGCCTATTAGGAAAAGAGACATCGTTCTTCCCATCTTTTATAAGATTATCTATATCTTTTAACAAACCAAAAAGGTCGTCAAAGTCAACATTATCTACACTTTTTTTCTCTTCCGACTTCCAATCAGCTTTGATTGATTTTTCCTCACTTAAAAGAACTTTATGCCT
>JBNAWJ010000163.1:0-2533 GCA_049699795.1 Nitrososphaerales archaeon
GAGAAGACGCATACATGATGGCAATGGCTCTTTAAGTATCTAACTCAATACCGTTCAAATTCTAGATTCAAGGCTTTCTTCATATATCAAAACAACTTCATGTTGGGCAATTCCTTTTCTCAGTTCTTCTGCCATATCCATACTTCTTCAGATACTTTGCTCCCGCTACCTTTGACTGTTATTTGCCTATCAGTAACTAGGTAAGAGACTTATTTATTTCAATTATTTTTGACAAGATTTGAATTACGCAAAAGGTAAGAGTTAGCCATTAGCTTCATACTACTATAAACATTAACAATACTTTTAGCTATCCTATTGAAATTATCTCCCATATAGTATAAGTGGCTCCTACACCCTTCTTTACAGTCGCTAACTCCGAAACCTTTTATAGGCTTTGCAGTCATGCTGGCTATCTTTCTTACGATCTTACACTCATATCTTGTATTACTCACTGCACAAATTATTGCTTTGATGGATGAACACTCGTTATTCAAAAGGTAGTCTATGTGCCAAAAGCATCTTTTATCTTTCTTCATATGTCTCTGAATCCTTCCTATCAACCCTCCTGAACCTAAAGCTGAGCCCGTATAGGCATACCATCCCTTCTCAAATTTTAATGAGCCTAGGCCTCCTACTTTCAATCTCACTTTCTTGGTCAATTTTATTATAAGAGTGTATACTCCTTTGCCATTCTTGATTTCTAACTCGATTTAGACCACCTTTATTGTTTAAGTTCTAAGGGACAGGTATGGGTGAACCCTTCTCTGGTATTACGACGTTTGTAATATCTTTGAATAGTTCATGAAAAGCTTCGGGGTGCTCTGTATGAATTGGTATGAGTATTTTTGGCTTAACTTCATTTACGAATCTCATCAAATCCAAAGGGGTTGCATGTCCTGAGCTATGAAGGCGATACACTATTAAACCATGCAAGGCTAGTGAGTTGATAAAACGGTCCTCATCATACTCTTCCTCTTCGCTCACATGCTCAGAAATACTTTGTATGTAAAGAGAACCTTTTGGAGGAGTTGTACCAAAGACGTTAAACCTACCAGAATCAAGTAACACTATTCTTTCCTTAGGATTAATTATCGCCTTATCATCGAGGATTTCCATATCTTCATGTTTCTCTATAAGCTCTTTCTCCCATCTCATAAACCTACCTTTTGTGAAAAGCTTCACCTCATCTTTCAGCTTCGGTATGCCGTGCAATAACCTTGCTTCCAATCCAGACCGCTTTATCTTATCAAGAATGTAGGCAACTCTAGTAGTAATAGCGATGATGCTATTAAGGCTCTTTGCTACCCTTACGAAGGCATTGATCCTATCTATATCACTCGATTTGACCTCTATTATCGCTAATTTATTGCCCAATTGAAAACTTTTTTCAATCAATTCATGAGCATCTTTTTCAACTTTTTCTTCGGAGCCTACACGCCCTACGTTCATGTTTGTACCCTCAACTATTAACACATCAAGACTCTCTTCTCTTAACCTATCTTCAAACTTCTTTGATAAATTCTGAGCAGGTCCATGGAATCTGAAGTCACCAGTGTATGCAATTCTTGCTGATGAGCTTTCTATAACAAAACCATAAGCACCAGGGACGCTATGATCTACTGAATAAGGAATAACTCTTAGCCTATCTGTTTCTATCTCCATGCCATCATGAAACTTTGAGATTTTTAATCTTGGCTCAATTTCATCCTTCTTTGGCAATTTCCAGTAAAGCTTATTCTCTAAAGTTACATCCTTTCTTGTTTCAATGTTTGAAGAATAGATTAACTCCGACATGGATCCCATATGGATGTTTAAATCACTTCTGAGAAGAGTAACAAAGCCTGAATGATCTAGATGAGGATGAGTGATGAATATGTGCTGTAGGGGACAATTAACGCTAGGCTCTAATATCTCTGTTCCTTCATAATCAACGTACAAAGGCAATTTTTGCCTCTTCGATGTCTTTATTTCTGGCAATAGGCAAGTCTTAATCAATTCTTTTTGAACTGATTTTGTGGGCATAGTAAATGGGAATTGGAAAAATTTTCTATACTTGTCAAAGTCTTTGCCTAAGTCAAAGATAATCATAGATTCCTTATCTTCTAAAAGTATGGAGTTTCCACCTATCTTCCCTACTCCTCCAAATAGTGTAATGTAGCAGTCTAAGGGCATGGCAACTTATAGATAAAGCAGAGTTATATTTAATTCATTATCTGAATGCGAAGAACTTTTAGATGATTAGCCGATTAAAAATAAATAAAACGATTGTAATAGTTCTGAATAGTGATCAATTTGGATGAGGATTTGCTGCCATCAGTTATAGACCTTGCTCAAAGGCTTGGCGCAGAATATGCAGAAGCTAGGCTACACAGAACAAAACAATTAGGCTGTCTATTAAGGAATGGGGTTCCAGAGCCAGCTTTGATAGGAGATGCTTGCGGCATAGGCATGAGAGTGATTCACTCTGGCTCTCTGGCCTTCTCTGCCACAAACGATCTATCAAAAGAGAACATCAAGAATATGGTTGAAAAAG
>JBNAWJ010000164.1:0-2506 GCA_049699795.1 Nitrososphaerales archaeon
AGTTTACTCTTCCATTCCTCAAGATTCTTCATGGCATTATTTAGAACAATTTTATTTAAGGCTCGAGATCATAGACCTTTTGAAAAGTGGAGAAAAGACTGTTAGTGAGCTGATACAAATAGTGGGAATAAAGCAAGCTACTCTATCTCAGCACTTGGCAATACTAAGGGAAAGAGAGATTATCACGAGTAGGAAAGAAGGAATGAACACATACTACAGGCTAAGAAAAACAGAGATAGTCGATGCTTGTTCGATAATAAGAGGAATATTAAAAGATTTGATGATTGAAAGACATAAAATGGCCAAGAGATTATGATAATTAGGTTAAGATTATAAGGTTTAAATTACATATTCGCATTAGTATGGCAGATCAAAAAGAAAGTGCGATACCATTCATAATAGAAGAGAGATACGATCTTAGCAACCTAGTGACCTTCATACCAAATAAGAGAGTTCCTATCCACAATTGGTTTTATTTTAAAGAAGGTTTCTCAAGAGACTTTGTTTTGCTAATGCTAGATTGGCTCAAGATTAAGAGTGATGATTGGATCCTTGACCCTTTCTGTGGATCAGGTACAACATTATTAACATCAAAAGAATTTGGAGTCAACGCTATTGGGGTTGATGCTTCTCCCCTTGCAATCTTCGTTACACAAGTAAAGACAGAGGATTACGATTTGGAAAAGATTAGAAATTATGCCAGAGAACTCTTCTCAAAGAAATTTGAAAGGTATGATACTAAGGGGCTAAGTTCTTTAACCAAAAGAGCCTTTTCAAGATACTCTCTTGAAGATATTTTATTCTTTAAGGAAGAAATTAAGAAGATAGATGATCCAAAGATAAGAAACTTCTTCACTCTAGCTTTGATGAATTCAGCAAATAAGGTTAGTTATGCGTATAAGGATGGAAGCGTCATAAAGATACGTGAGAAGCCTACTATCCCATTAAAGAAGGTATTCAAAAGAATTGTTAAGAGGATGATTCATGATTTGAAGATAGCGAATTACAAAGGCTCTGAGATAAAAGTTTACATTGGAGATGCTAGAAAGATGGACTTTCTTCAAGATGATTTCTTTGATGTTGTTATAACGTCGCCCCCATACTTGAACAAGATTGAATATACGAAAGTTTACTCAATAGAGTATGAATTATTCTTTGAAGACTTTAAAATTGATAGTTTGAGATCATATATTGGACTAAACCCTAAACATGTCAAAGACTTATTTCCAGAATTGAATTTGCCAGATGCAGCAAAAGCATACTTGCAAGACATGAACGATGCTCTAAAAGAAATTTATAGAGTCATGAAAGACAATGCTAAATGTGCTATGGTAGTTGCTGAAGGTGCATTTCCAGATAGAATAGTACCAGTAGATTTATTGATGGCGAATTTGGCTGAGGGGATGGGCTTTAAAGTTGAAAGAATAGTTGTTGCCAATAGAAGAGTTGTTACTAAGGATAGGACTTTTAAGATAGGAAGAGCAAGGGAGAGCGTTGTTATAATGAAGAAGTAGAAAGCTCTTAAAAATAAGGAAGGTTTTAGGCTTTGCGTTTAGAGTTTCTTGATAGATGCCTCTTGCAAATATTGGTATCTGATTCTATGCTTATTCTTTAGCCTTGTCGCTTAGGTTTCTTTCTGGTCAACCTTATGAATTCACGTACAGATAAGATCTTGACCTTTTTGAAATTTCTCAATCGGAGTAGATGTCTGTCGCCAGTCACTACATATTCCGCATCTCCATTCAATGCACACTCTAGAATCCTATTGTCAGAATCATCTTCTGGCACAACATTCAATCTTGTCACAACGTCAACAAGTCTTCCAATAGTGATTATGATGCTCATTAGCTCGTCCTTCGATACGCCAGCCTGCTCGTAGACTTCCCTCAAATGATTATAGCCTAGAATCCTGTTTATTTCTCTGAGGATTTCTTCTGACAAGACGATCTCTATGCTTTTCTCCTCAGCCAAACTCACTATTTTAGCAGGCAACCCTCCCCAAAGGATGGCTGAAACCCAAACGTTGGTATCAAGAACTACTTTGAACTTTTGCCTCTTGGATGAGGGCATCTATTTTTCCCTCAGTAAGCCCGAGTTCTCTAACTTTTTTCCAGACTGGTCCAACTGTCTCTTGAAAGGTTTTACTGCCTACCCTCTTTAGAATCAAAGTATCCCCAATAGAAATTATGAGAAGTTTTTCTCCTTCCTTGATTCCCGTAGACTTCTTGATTTCTGCTGGGATTACCACCTGCCCTTTGGATGAAACTTTGGTTGTAGCTATCTCCAATCCTATCTCTTAATAAAGTAAGATACTTCTTACTTAAAAACCCTCTTATCTAAGAATAAAAATGGGTTGTTTTAGGCTTTACGTTTAAAAGATTATTCAAAAATAAGTTTTAAGAGTTCTACTTGCCAAGATGCTTCTTGTCATTCGAATAAACTTCAGCATAATTTTGCTTTGTGGCTTAATTACTAATTTCGAATTTATTGTTCCATTGTAGTCCTT
>JBNAWJ010000165.1:0-2501 GCA_049699795.1 Nitrososphaerales archaeon
AAAGAGGGATAGTACCCAATATATGACCATACTTGCAAGCCCTATCAGAATAGCTAAGCCACCATTATTCCTACCTCTATAACCACCGAACCAAGCAGACATCATGAATGAGTATCCGATAAAGTAGAATATGGCTGGGAGGACAGAGGCAAACATCATTATTTGGACATCCCTATGCTTGAGATGCCCCAACTCATGTCCTATCACAGCTTCTACTTCCTCATCCTCAAGGGTATCCAGCAATTTTTCAGTTACAGCCAGTCTTCTACCAGCTATAGGAGAGCCATAAGCAAACGCATTTGGAATAGGAATCTTAGCTATCATTACCTTTGGCATCTTTATTTTGGCTTTTTTGCTTAGATTCTCGACCATGTCGTAAATTTTTAGATTATCTTTCCTTGATATTTCTTTGACTTTATACATAGAATCGATCATGTAAGGAGCGATAAGCCACTGTATAAGGTTAAAAATTACCACAAACGATACTAGCAATATGATGTTCAATGTTCCTATCAGACTAAGAATTACTGCAAAGAATAGAGTAGAGAGGCCTATCAAGAAGGCTAAAGTACCTACCATGGATAAGCGAAGTTTAACAAGACTCATTTTGCTGACCTCTTTTTTCCAATTTATTATTTGCTTCTTTTCCGATTATAAGTTTTTCCTCGATGGCAAGATTAATGCAAAGAATTTGATAATTTATTCTTCCTTCTTAGTGCCATCCAAACTATTGTCAACATCACAGGAATTTCTATAAGTGGGCCTACAACAGTTGAGACTGCCACCATTGGCATCGATGCAAAAGCCGTCAATGCTATAGCAATTGCCAGTTCAAAATTTCTGCCAGTGCAGTGAAAACCCATAGTAACAGCATCTTCATAGTTGTACCCCATGCGTCTCGTTGTGTAGTATACTAGGTTGAAGAGCAAGAAGAAGAACAAAACTATTGGTACAGCAATTTGCCAAATCAAGTTAGGATTATCTACTATTACACCACCTCTAAGAGAGAACATGACCACCATTGTGAAGAGAAGAGCGAGTAACTGCATTGCATTGTAATAAGGAATCAACTTATTGTTCAACCAATCCTCGGATTTTCTCTTTATCACCTCTCTGCGGGTAATCACCCCAAAGAGTAATGGCAAACCAAGGTATAAGAGAACGCTTTCACCAATCGAGACAATATCTATCGCTATGTATGTCCCTACAAGTAAAGCTATGTAGAGAGGCGTAGTTAAAACTTGAATGATAGAGTTCCAAGCCATTAGAACTATTCCAAGAGGTCCGTTACCCTTAGCAAGATCGGTCCACACAAGAACCATGGCAATACAAGGGGCAACACCAAGTAAAATTAACCCTGTCCATAGATACCTCGCAGTCTCGAGAGTTATAAGACCAAGAAAAGGAAGGATCGTCTCGAAGAATATGAACCCAAGGGCATATAGCAAAAAAGGATTTACTACATAGTTGAAGAAGACGATTACTCCGACTTGCTTTTTGCTTTTCAAAGCCTCCTTTAGCTCTTCTATTTCAATCTTGGTCATCGCAGGGTAGATCATCAAGAACAATCCTATCGGTATTCCAATTGCAAGGTGGTTACTCAGTTCAGGCAAGTATTTACCAAGCAATAAACCTATGACGATGCAAAGAGCTATCCAGACTGCGAGTAACTTTTCAATCCATCCAAGTCCCCCAACTTTCACAGGCTTCATACACATATGCGTACTAGCACCTCGATTATTCTTCGAACAAGATTTTCAATTCTTTTGCATTTAATGCGAAACTTCTTGCTATCAACCCAGCCTCAATCCAAACAGCGTTAACGATAGCAGTGGGAACAAGGCATGTTGGAGTTAAGTTGTTCTTCCCAGCCAATATAAAGACCGGATTATCTCCAAAAGGCATGTATGAGTCTTTGATGCTGATCTCCTTTAAGTTTCCAGCAAGGCTTTTTACATTCTCACAATCACTTTCTATAAGAATATTGACTTTTCCTGAAAGATTCATCTTGGTCGTTACAACAGCCTTCTTACTGCAAATTTGATCTACCGAGACCCTTGCAACCAATCTTCGATCGCCCAATTTTTATATAATTAAATTTATATAGAAACATATTTAAATTTATTTATCTGAATCTAAGGGTGGTGCAATAAATATGAAGATGTTTGGAACTGTGAAGGTCCTTGGACCTGGATGTCCTCGATGCCAAGAGACAAAGAGGCGAGTGATGAACGCTTTATCCGAGTTTCAGCTCATTGCTGAAGTGCAGGAGGTTAAGGACCCTAAAGAAATTGCAAGGCATGGTGTTCTTTTCACTCCAGCAGTCATCATCAATAATGAGATTGTATCACAAGGAAAGATACCTGAGTATGAGGAAGTGAAGAAGTGGTTCCTAGAGCGAGCACCTAGCTAAGTGATCAAAGATTATGAAGGCTGACTATTCTAGGATTCAAAGAAAGCTTACAGAGATTCTTGGCCTAAAGTTCCCACCAGTAGCCATA